>CAZAYA010000032.1:0-20142 GCA_964489175.1 uncultured Flavobacteriales bacterium
TGCATGACAGGGTTCAGGTAACCCATCAACACGAGGGGGATGTCCGTAGCTTTCCGGGCGGTCCTGACCTGCTCCAAGAGCAAAGGAAGGGTCATGCCATTGGCCAGCGCAACCTTACTGCTCTCCTGGATCGTGGGGCCATCTGCCACAGGATCGGAAAAGGGCATGCCGACCTCGATCATGTCCACCCCGGAACGAGCTGCCTCGAGGATCACAGGCACCGTATCGTCAGCTTCGGGATAGCCGGCGGTCACGAAAAGGGACAATACCCCTTCCCTTTGCTCCTCGAACAAACGATCGATCCTATTCTGACTCATGCTCCAGCTTTTGTTTTCCGGCTTCTTGCTCATGAAGGTACCGGGAGTACGTATCCATATCCTTGTCTCCCCGCCCGGAGATGCTGATCACAACGACCTCATCAGGTCCGAATGCCTGCTTCTCCAAAACAGCCAGGCCATGGGCCGATTCCACGGCCGGGATGATGCCTTCTTGACGCGTCAGGAAAAAAGCTGCATCAAGGGCTTCTTCGTCGGTGACCGGGACGAAACTCGCCCGTCCGCTCCGGAATAGGTGGGCATGCAAAGGGCCTATGCCCGGATAATCCAACCCGGCGGATACGGAGTACGGTTCGGTCACCTGCCCGGCATCATCCTGCATCAATAAGGTCTTGCTGCCATGGATGATCCCGGTACGACCGATCGCGGTCGTGGCAGCGCTCATCCCGGATCCCACCCCTTTTCCTGCCGCTTCGGCAGCGATCAGGTTCACGGACTCCTTTTCCAGGTAATGGAAATAGATCCCGGCCGCATTGCTCCCTCCTCCGACATTGGCGATGATGTGATCGGGGTCTTCTTTTCCTGTCCGGCTCTTGAGTTGTCCTTTCAATTCCTCGCTGATCACGGACTGCAAACGCGCCACCAGGTCCGGATAAGGATGAGGGCCCACAACAGAACCGATGATGTAGTGCGTATCGGTAGGATGGCCGATCCAGTCACGGATGGCTTCATTGGTGGCATCCTTGAGGGTCTTGTTCCCGGAATGGACCGGTACCACTTCCGCTCCCAGCATGTGCATACGATCCACGTTCGGCTTCTGGCGGTCGATATCGGTTGCTCCCATGTAAACCACGCAATCCATGCCCATCTGAGCACAGACCGTGGCCGTAGCCACACCATGCTGCCCGGCCCCTGTTTCCGCAATGATCCGTTGTTTGCCCAGGTGCCGGGCCAGCAGGATCTGACCCACCGTATTGTTGATCTTGTGTGCCCCGGTATGGTTCAGGTCCTCCCTTTTGAGGTAAACCTGGGTCTTATAATGGTCGGACAGCCGGGAAGCAAAGGTGAGCGGTGAGGGACGTCCCACATGATCCTTAAGGATACGGTCGCGTTCTTCCCGGAACTCCCGGGAATCCAATATCGACCGGTAATGTTCCCGTAATTCCGCCACATTAGGATACAACATCTCCGGGATATAAGCCCCTCCGAATTCCCCGTAGTAACCGTTCTCATCCACCGAATACTTCATGCGCGGAGTTTTTGAATGAAAGCGCGGACCAGGTCCGCATCCTTGATACCCGGTGCGGTCTCGAACCGGCTGTTGATATCCACTCCTTCCATTCCCTCGAATGAGGGCAGTCTGTCAGCATCTTCCGGACCAAGGCCACCACTCAAAAGGTATGGACGCTCAGCCGTGTATCCGCGGAGCAGGTCATGATCGAATTTTTCGCCGCTCCCACCATAGCTTTCCGGCGTACGGGTATCGAATAGAAAGCGGTCACAAACGGCTGTGTAGGCTGTTGTCCGCTCCAGATCCTCCTGGGTAGCTATCCGGAACACCTTGATCACCTCGACCCCTTCTTCCTGCAATTCATGACAGACTTCCGGCGGCTCCTCCCCATGGAGCTGTACCGTATCCAACCCATATTTCCGAACGGTCTCCAGGATAACGAAACGGTCCTCGTTCACGAACACACCTACTTTTTGAATGCTCCCCGGCAACGTTTTCAATACATCCGGGGCCAGGTCTCCAGCATAACGTGGAGAGTCCCTGAAAAAGATAAACCCCATCCGTTCGGGAAGCGCTTCGGCCACGGCCCGGATGTTAGCCGGATCTTTCATACCGCATACCTTGATCGTCATGACGAGACCTTTTCATTTTGCCGCAACGCCTCCAATTCCTCCACCAGGGCTTTACAAGCCTTTCCGGGGCGACTGTACTGCATGAAATGCTCCCCGATCAGAAAACCGTCGAAGCCGGCCTGTTCCATTTCAAAAACGCGGGCCGCACTGTTCAAACCGCTTTCCGCAACTTTGAGTACTTTCTGCGGAAGCCTGGCAGCCAGCCGGGCGGCCTGCTCCGTATCCACGCTGAAATCCTCCAGGTTCCGGCTGTTCACACCAACCAGATGTACATGGTCATTGACCTTGTCCAGTTCTTCCTCATCATGAACTTCCATCAACACTTCCAGCCCTAATTCTCCGGCCAGTCGAGCCAAATGAACAAGTTCTTCCGGGGAAAGGATCCGTGCGATCAGCAGAATGGCATCCGCACCAATCGCCTTGGATTCGTAGACCTGATACTCATCGATGATGAAATCCTTTCGCAGGATCGGGCAATAGTTGAATTTCCGGGCAGTCTCCAGATCTTCGGAACTGCCACCGAAAAATTTCTGGTCGGTGAGGACAGACAAAGCAGAAGCCCCCGCCTGCATGTACCCGATAGATACCTCCTCTACATCGGCATAACCATTGATAATTCCTTTGGAGGGCGATCGCCTTTTGAATTCGGCAATGACCCCGGACAGGTCCGGCCGCTGCAGATAAGCTGACAAGGACACGGGGTGGGTATCGAAGAAAAGGGAGCGCTCCAGGCGCCGTACCGGCACCAGCCCCTTTCGTTCCCCGATCTCTTCTTTTTTGTGTGCTACGATCTTCTCGAGTATATCCATGGTCAGTGCTGGTTCAATTCGATCAGTTTTTGGAAAGTACTATAGGCTTGACCTCCCAGCAAACTATCCCTGGCCTTTTCCAGGTCGTCTTCCATAGAATCACTGGCCACCGGGGTCCGGCTCAGGGCCAGGGCCGAATTGGCAATCACGGCATTGTTCTGGGCTTCGGTGCCCTTCCCTTGCAGGATGCTGATGAATATCTCACCAGCCTCTTCCACAGAATCCCCTCCGAAGAGGTCCTCTGGAGCAACCTTTTGCATCCCGAAGTCCGCAGGCCGCAGAACCCCTTCTTCCCCATTCCGGTAGACCTTGGCCTCTCCGGTAAGGGAAACCTCATCATAGCCATCCAGGCTGTGCAGAATGCAATAGTGCTTGTTCAAGCCTTCATAAAGGTAATGATACAGCCGGGCCAGTTCCAGGTCGAATACACCCACCAGTTGGCGATCCGGGGAAGAAGGATTCACCATCGGGCCGAGCATGTTGAAGAAGGTCTTCACGCCGAGTTTTTTCCGGACCGGCGCTACGTTCTTCATGGCAGGGTGAAACAGCGGGGCGTGCAGAAAAGTGATCCCTGTTCTGTCCAATTCTTTTTTGAGACGGTCCTCATCGCTGGAGAAAGCATAACCGAGGTGCTCCATCACATTGGAAGATCCGCTGGCCGAGGACACCCCGTAATTGCCATGCTTGGCAACCTTCCCTCCTGCTCCGGCTACTACAAAGGAAGAAAGGGTGGAAATGTTGAACGTGTTCTTGCCATCCCCTCCTGTCCCGCAAAGATCGATGGCTTCTGCTCCCTCGAAGTCCACCGGCAGGCATAGTTCCAGCATGGCCTCGCGAAAACCAGCCAGTTCCTCCACCGTGATACGTCGCATCACGAACACGGTCAGAAAAGCTGCGATCTCGGGCTCATTGAACTCTCCCTGCCCGATGCGCAGCAGGATCTCCCGGCTTTTTTCGCGGGAGAGAAGGCGGTGCTCAAAGAGGTATTGCAAGGTATCTTTCATCGCGGTCTCATTTGAGGGTCTGAGCATACTCCAGGGCTTGTTTCAATGCCCCGAGCTTGTTGTTCACTTCAGCCAATTCCTTTTCCTCCTGACTGTCGCTAACGATACCAGCTCCAGCCTGATAATAGAGGTGTTTGTTCTGGCTCAGGAAGGAACGAATGGTAATGGCCTGGTCGAGATCCCCGTTCAGGCCGATATAGCCGATGCTTCCTCCATAATACCCCCTTCGTTCCGTTTCATAGCGATCGATAAGCTCCATAGCCTTGTATTTGGGGGCTCCACTAAGGGTTCCTGCCGGGAAGGAAGCTGCGAATACATCCAGGGCTTCGGTATCAGGGGAGAGATCGCCGATCACCCGGGAGACCATATGGATCACATGGGAAAAGTACTGAACGTCCTTGAAGCGTTCCACTTCCACATTCTTCAGGGTCCGGGAGAGGTCGTTCCGGGCCAGATCGACCAACATCACGTGCTCGGCGTTCTCTTTCGGGTCGTTCTTGAGTTTTTCGGCCAGTTCCCGGTCAGCGCTATCATCTCCCGTTCTCCGGAAAGTACCGGCGATGGGGTCGATATAGGCCCGATCCCCCTTGACCTTGAGCTGAGCTTCCGGAGAAGAACCAAAGAGCCGGTAGTCTCCGTGGTCGAAATAGAACAAATACGGAGAAGGGTTGATCGAACGCAGTGCCCGGTAGACATTGAACTCATCGCCACTGAAAGCCTGGGAAAAACGGCGGGAAAAGACCACCTGGAACACATCCCCCCGGTGGCAATGTTCTTTGCCATGGGTCACATTCTTCATGAAATCGACTTCGGAGATATTGACTTCTTCCTGGCCAGTTACGGAAAAGGGATGGACAGCAGGGGGTGTTCCGAAAATGGTGGTCTCGATCTCTTCAAGGTGGCTCTCCTCCCCTTCGGGGATATTCTCCAACAGCAACAACCGGTCGCGGAAATGATCGAAAACGAGGATGAACCTGTAGAGATCGAACGCCACATCAGGTGTGTTCACGGATGAAGCTGGCGGTTTTCCGAATTCAATGTCCTCGAAATACCGAACCGCATCATAGGAAAAATGCCCGAAAAACCCATTCACTCCCAGGGGGTCCTCCCCTTCCATAGCCACCCGACGTACGGTTTCCTTCAGAGCCGGGAGAACCTCATCTTTGGCAAGGTGCCGTTGCTCCTCTCCTTGCGGCGTCTGGATCAACACCTCATCTTCTTTGGCCCGGAAAGATAGCAGGGGATCGATGCAAACAAAGGAGGAACCGTGTTCTCCTTTATGGGCATCGGAGGTCTCCAGGAGAACGGATCCTTTGCTCCGGTCCCGCAGCTTAAGATAAGTTTCCACCGGGGTCAGACGGTCCCCCAGGATCTCCCGGGTACGGGTGGTGATCTTCAGCAATGTTTTGTCCTTGGTAGCATACATGTGAGGAAACGAGATAATGTCAAAAAAAAACGGCCTGCCCTCAGGAGGCAAGCCGTTCTCATTATTTGGTCATACGAGGGCTTCACCTCTCACGGGCGAGCGTGAAAGTACGGATCCACCACCAATTCGTATAGCAAGACTTCATTTTCATCGTTCAGCAAATATACGCAATTCTGTCGCTATCAGCGCCCGAAAGGCGTTGCTTTTTCGGGGTCGGGCATATTGATCGCTTCCACTGCTTCTATCTCCGGAGCGGCTTTTTTAATGGCTTCTTCCACCCCCGATTTCATGGTCATCACGCTCATGGAACAGGAACTACAGGCACCGTGCAGGCGGACCAAAGCAACCCCATCATCAGTGATCTTTTCAAAAGTAATATCTCCTCCATCCGCTTCCAGGAAGGGACGAAGATCCTGAAGGGCCTTTTGGATGCTTTCAATGATGTCCGACCGGTCGCGTGACATAAATGGTTATTTTCTGTTGATCGATACGGTTTCTGTAGGGGCCAGGTTCTCGTTCCGCCATTTAGCCCGTTCTACCACACGTTCCACCAATTCTCCGAAAGCCTGTGCCACTTGCGTCCCTTCCTGTAAGGCCGAAGGCCTACCCACATCCCCTGCTTCACGGATGCTCTGGACCAATGGAATCTCTCCCAGGAAAGGCACTTCGAGCTGCTCCGTCAATTTTTTCGCCCCCTCTTTGCCAAAGATATAATATTTCTTGTCCGGCAGTTCGGCAGGTGTGAAATAGGCCATGTTCTCCACGATACCGAGTACCGGAACATTAACAGACTCCAACTGGAACATGTTCACTCCTTTGCGGGCATCGGCCAGAGCTACTTCCTGGGGTGTGCTTACGATGATGGCTCCTGTAAGCGGAGCAGTCTGCACCAGGGTGAGGTGGATATCCCCGGTACCGGGTGGTACATCCACCAGCATATAGTCCAGTTCTCCCCAATTCGTATCCTTGAAGATCTGGGTGAGGGCCTTGGTAGCCATCGGTCCCCGCCACACGATAGCCTGAGCAGCATCAGCAAAGAAACCGATGGAAAGGGTCTTCACCCCATATGCTTCCAGGGGCTGGATCAGGGTCTTCCCTTCCACCTCCACAGTAGTCGGCTTTTGACCGACCAGATCGAACATGGTGGGAATGGAAGGTCCGTAAATGTCCGCATCGATCAACCCTACTTTATAACCTTGCTCCGCCAGAGCAACAGCCAGGTTCGCCGTAACGGTGGATTTGCCCACCCCTCCTTTTCCTGAAGCCACAGCAATGATATTCTTCACACCCGGGAGGACCTCCCGGTCTTCCTCACTGCCCTTCTCTTCTCCGGTCATCCCTTTCACTTTCACTTCCGTTTCCACTTCATCACCAAACGCCCTTTTCATAGCGAACTCACAAGCCTCTTTCATCCTTTTCCGGCTGTGCATGGCCGGGTTCTTAGCTTTTACCTGGAAAGCCACTTTGTTGCCGTCGATCTCGATACCGGAGACCAGCCCCAATGTGATGATATCCTTTTTCAGGTCAGGCTCAACGACCTTTTCCAAGGCTTCGCGAACGGCTGTTTCGGTGATGTTCATGAACGGTTTGGTTTAGATGGTCCGAGTGAACAGAGATCCCGATTTTTTAAAAAAGCGGGAACTTTCAGCCTTCCAGGCTCGCTGTTCACTCCTTACAAAGTAAAGACATCCAGCTTTCCCGCAGCACCTTTCACCCTAATTCTTCCATCGGATCCCAAAACCGTTGACGGAATTCCACTACCTGGTCATCTTCCACACGAATACCCTCTTTTTCCAGAAGTTCCTGCATCTTTCCCGGAGCCCCGAAATGTTGTTTTCCGGTAAGATAGCCGTTCCGGTTCACCACCCTATGGGCTGGGACATCGAGCCCTGCTTTATGGGAATGGTTCATCGCCCACCCTACCATCCGCGAGGCACTCCCGGAACTCAAGTAGCGAGCGATCGCTCCGTAGGAAGTTACTCTTCCCTCAGGGACTTCTCTCACCACATCGAAGACGTCCCGAAAAAAATCCTTGTGCTTCTCGCTGAGTTTCCGGTAAGCCATATCAATGGATCCTGAAGCGAACATATTTAATGGCCCTGCCTTCCTCAAGGGCCATGGCTTCATAAAAGGTCTTCACGGAAAGCGGTCCCTGCCATTCCGGTGAGATCGATGGCAATGCTCCGTGGACATCCCGGGAATATTCCAGTAGTTCATACCCTTCTTCCCGGATCTGTTCCATCGTATAGTCAAAAAGAATATCGTTGTCTGTCTTGAGATGCACTGCCCCTCCCCGTTTAAGGAATTTCCGGTAGCGACCAATGAACTGGGGGGATGTTAATCGCTTTTTAATCCATCGCTCCTTGGGCTGCGGATCGGAAAAAGGCAGCCAAATCTCTTCCACCTCCTCTTCCCCGAAAAAAGAGGCCACGAATTCGATCCGGGAACGAAGAAACCCCACATTGGTCAATCCTTCCTCCAGGGCGGTCCTGGCACCCCGCCACATCCGCGCTCCTTTGATATCAACTCCCAGGAAGTTCTTCCCGGGTTCCCACCTGGCCAGGGCCAGGGAATATTCCCCTTTACCACATCCCAGCTCGAGGACCAGGGGAATCGGCCTTCCAAAAAAATCCTCTCCCCATTTTCCCTTCAAGGCGTGGCCAGTTTCCCCGATATCTTCAAAGGAAGGTTGCACCACATGGGGGAAGGTCTCCATTTCCGCAAAACGTTCAAGCTTTCCTTTTCCCACGAGTCAAGCTTCTTGGGAAGCAAAATTAATAACTTTATCAGCTAGTCTCACCTCATGACGAACCGTCACCCCCGTATTCTTGTATGCCCCCTCGAATGGGGGCTAGGCCATGCCACCCGGTGTATCCCTCTGATACGAGACCTCCGGCAAAGAAAGGTCGAAGTAGTGATCGGTGCGGACGGGCTACCACTGGAACTCCTGCAAAAAGAATTCCCTGACGCTCCTTATGTCCAAATACCAGGATACAGGGTTCGATACCCCGGTAAAAAGGGAAGTATGTCGTTGAAAATGCTGCGCTCACTTCCTCGCTTGTTCCGATCGATCAAAGCGGAACACCGGGGATTAGAACGCTTTGTGGAAAAAGGCCTGATCGATGCTGTGATATCGGACAACCGTTATGGACTCTGGAATTCGAAGATCCCCAGTATTTTCATGAGCCACCAGCTTCAGGTCCAGGCTCCTTCACCAGTACAACAGATCCTTAACCGCCTCAACCACCACTTCATCAAACGGTATGATGAGTGCTGGGTACCGGATGAGCCGGATGAAAGGACAGAAGGCGGCTTGGGCGGGAAACTCTCCCATGGAGACCGGCGTCCTGAACATCTCCGTTACCTGGGCATCCTTTCCCGCTTTGAAGGAATGAAAGGCAAAACCACCCCTTCGAGCGACCTTACCCTTCTGCTTTCTGGTCCGGAACCTCAAAGAACCTATCTGGAGGGAAAGCTCGTGGAACAAAGCAGAGCCCTCACCAACCTTAAGATCACGCTCCTGAGAGGTTTGCCTGGAAAACAAGAACCATTGCAAGTTCCGGAGCATGTGACCGTCCACGATCACCTCAGCAGCCAATCATTCCTGGATGTTCTCCTCTCTTCTCAAAAGGTCCTGTGCCGGCCCGGCTACTCTACCCTGATGGACCTGGCTATTACAGGAAAGGCCGGAATGCTGGTCCCCACTCCCGGGCAAACCGAACAGGAATACCTGGCCAGCTACCATATGGGGCAAGGGCATCATCCAGGCATTCCTCAGGAAGCGCTCGATCTTGCAAAAGCCTTGCAAGGATCCGAAGACTACTCCGGCCTTCATATGCCCCCCCGGCCGGAATGGCGAAAAGCCGCGATCACAAGTTTGCTGGAAAAATTGTAAACGCTGCTCTCCATTCCATGCCTAATTTCCCGGCATGCGAACAGGTATGATCGGTCTGCTCCTTTTCCTTTCCTCCGTCTCAGGGAAAGGGCAACCCTCTCTTCCATCCGGGTTCAAAGATCATCCCAGAAAGGAACGAGGAGTCCGGGCGGTCTTTTACAACCTGGAAAACCTCTTCGACACCCGACCGGATAGCACTACGGGATACAATGCCTACACCCCGTCAGGTGATAACCATTGGGATCGTTACCGTTTCCGGAAAAAGCTCCATGGCATTGCCAAGACACTGCTAAGCATCGGCGGATGGGAGCCCCCCTCCCTGATCGGGGTCTGTGAGGTAGAGAACCGGCAAGTTCTCCGGGCCCTAATGGAAAGTGCTCCTCTGGAGCATGCGGACCTGAAGGCGGTTCATGAAGATTCTCCGGATCATCGCGGAACCGATGTGGCCCTTCTTTATCGTCCTGATAAATTCTCACCGGTCCACACTGAAGCGGTCCCGGTCAAGCTGCCTTTTGATGAAAGCCGGGGGACCCGGGACATCTTATACGTCAAGGGGCTTTTGCCGGGTGAGGACACCCTTCATCTTTTCATTAATCACTGGCCATCCCGTTGGGGAGGTCAACTGGCAACAGAGAAGAAACGGTTGTTCGCAGCCTCGATCCTTCGTTCCCGGGTGGACTCCCTCCTTGGCCACAACTCAGAAGCCAGGTTACTGATCATAGGAGACTTCAACGACACTCCTGAGAACAAAAGCATCCATTTGCTTCTCCACGGTACTGATAGCACCCGGGAGAAAGGAACCACTCTGCACCATCTCCTTGAAGGTGTTCCGGCAGGCAAAGGGACCCACAAATATCAGGGACACTGGTCCGTTCTGGACCATATCATCGTTTCTCCGGCTCTTCATACAGAAAGCAGGAAATGGAAGCATTGCGGAGGGAAGATATTCAGGGGGGAATGGCTGCTTTCCCCGGACCTCACCCATACAGGGAAAAAGCCCTTCCGGACATACACCGGTCCGCAATACAAGGGTGGCTTCAGTGACCACCTACCAGTCTATACCGATCTGATGCTAACACCTTAATTAAGGTCAGGCTTTTTCCAAAGTGAAAGAAAAGGTGGTTCCTTTTCCTTCTGTGCTTCTCACATTGATCCGCTGGTCGTGAGCTTCGATGATATGCTTGACGATCGCCAACCCAAGACCGCTCCCTCCTTCATGACGGGAGCGGCTTTTATCAGCCCGGAAGAAGCGTTCAAAGATGTGAGGCATAGCATCCCTGGCGATCCCGATCCCATCATCCGCCACTTCCACAAGCACATGCTCATCCATATCGAAGAAACGGACCTCAGTACTCCCTCCTTCTTTCCCGTAATTGATGGAATTGGTGATCAGGTTCGTAAGCACCTGATCGATACGACCTCTATCGACCTTCACCAAAATGGGCTTCTCGTATTTCTCAGCAAAAGCCAATCGGATGTTCTTCGATCGCGCCTTGATCTCCAACCCGTCCACAAGTTCGTGGGTGAGTTTTACCAGATCGACCTTTTGAACGTTCAACTGAAGCTGGCCGGATTCGAATTGCATGATGGTATCCAGGTCCTCGATGATATGGGTCATACGGTCGACCCCCTTCGAAGCCCTTTCCAGGAATTTCCGGTTGATGGCCGGATCATCGACCGCACCCTCCAGGAGGGTTAAGATGTACCCCTGGATACTGAAGACAGGGGTTTTCAGTTCATGAGCAACATTCCCGATGAATTGCCGGCGAAAGCTTTCCTGCTCCTTGAGCTTTTTGATCTCATCCCTTTTGTTCTCTGCCCAGTTCCGAACCTCGTCCTCCACTTCGGATAGGATGTCCTGGTCCATGCTCAGGATCTCTTTAGGCCCAGAGCCACCTTTTTGCTCATGAATGGTTTTGTATATCAACCGGATCCGGTGATGAATGAACCGTTCCATCAGCCGATCCAGGAGAAGGAAGATAAGCGGGAAAAGTATGAAGGTTAGGACGGGGAAGAACCACCACTCCAGGAAAACATCCAGAAAATACAAGGCTCCCAGCACGACCAGAACTGTGAACAAGGTCGTTGCGGCAGCAACGAGAATAGCAACGGAGCGAGGACTAACACCTTTCATCCGGATCCCAGGGTTATCGGTAACCCTATCAAAGGTCGGAAATTTTTGGAGGAGACCCGCGGCAGAGGACATCAGGCTTCGAACTTATAGCCTACCCCTTTAACGGTCTTGATGTGCCCTTCTCCCAGTTTTTCCCGGAGTTTTCTGATATGAACATCGATGGTGCGATCCCCCACGACCACATCCTGACCCCATACACCATCCAGAATGCTTTCGCGGGAAAAGACCTTTCCAGGTTTGGAAAAGAGCAAAGCGAGCAATTCGAATTCCTTTTTGGGAAGGAAGAGTTCTTCGCCATCCTTGTTCACCACATACTTCTCGTGATCGATGCGAATGCCTCCAACTTCCAGAACAGCATCGCTTCCCTCCGTTGCCATTGGCCGGCGTAAAAGAGCCTTGATGCGGCTATTCAGGACCCGGGGTTTGACCGGTTTGGCGATATAATCATCCGCTCCGGCTTCCAAACCGGCGATCTGGGAATAATCCTCCCCGCGAGCAGTAAGAAAAGCGACCAGGATGTCGTTCAGTTCTTCATCCTTTTTGAGTTCGATGCAGGTTTCAATGCCGTCCATTTCGGGCATCATCACATCGAGCAGGATCAGAGCCGGTTTGAATTTACGGGCTTTTCCAAGGGCCTCCTTACCATTGGAAGCGGTCTCGACCTCATACCCTTCGTTCTCGAGATTGAAACTGAGCATCTCGAGAATATCCTCTTCATCATCTACGACCAGGATCTTTTTAGGAGGAGAAGGGCTCATGATGAACGTATGCTAAAGGTTAACATGCTTGCCTAAGGGGCGGTTCCTATTATAACCAGAAAGTGCCCTGCAAAAGTAGCACTGAAATACGATCCCCCCAGGCAGGAGCTTGCTCCTTAAACCAAACTTAACATTGGACCTGCTCCCTTACCCGTCCAAACGCCTTCTATTTCTTTCCCGGACGGACGATATCTTCCCCAAAACCCGTGAAACAGATCTTTCACGAGACTTTATGATCGTTAATGTTCTAATAACGGTCCCTTTAAACCGGTATAACATGTGACCTCTTCTTTTGCAACCGAAACACGATCCAACACTAAAATCTTTACAACCATGAAGATCACATCACTGAACCTTAAAACCCTGCTTTTGGTAATGGCCCTAGGTCTTACCGGAGCACTGACCCATTCCTGTAAGAAGGAAGAGGGGTGTACCGACCCCAATGCAACCAATTATGATGCGGATGCAGAAGAGGATGACGGTTCCTGCAAGTATGATGATGACAATAACAACAACAACTCCGGCGACAATACCGTCACAGTAAAAGACGACGGCAACGGAACCGGAACGACCACCTGGAGCAGCGACAGCGTTTACATTCTGGATGGTTTCGTTTTCGTTAACAGCGGTCAGACCCTTACCATCGAGCCTGGCACCGTTATTAAAGGGAAACCCGGACAAGGTTCCGATGCTTCTGCCCTGATCGTTGCCAAAGGAGGTACGATCATGGCCAAGGGAACCAAGAACGACCCTATTATTTTCACAGCTGAAGCCGACGACCTGAACGGCAGTGTGAACGTAATGGACCGCGGCTTGTGGGGTGGCGTTATCATCCTTGGCGATGCCACGCTCAACTCCCAACCCAACACCACCCAGATCGAAGGGATCCCTACCAACGAGCCTCGTGGTGAATATGGCGGGAGTAATGACAACCACGATGCCGGCGTTTTCAAATACGTTTCCATCCGTCATGGAGGTAGCGATATCGGTGCCGGTAACGAGATCAATGGTCTGACCCTTGGTGGCGTCGGTTCCGGTACAGAGATCCATCACGTGGAAGTCATTTCCAATCAGGATGATGGCGTTGAGTGGTTCGGGGGAGCAGCCGAGGTCCACCACGTTGTTACCGCTTTCTGTGGCGATGATGCTTTCGATTATGATGAAGGGTGGCATGGAAAAGGTCAATTCTTCTTCGCGGTGCAAGACCCCGGTCAAAATGCCGGTCGCGGCGGCGAGCACGATGGTGGGACAAGCCCGGAAGATGGACAGCCTTATTCCCATCCGGTCATCTACAATGCCACCTACATCGGAAGAGGAGCCAGCACAGGCGATGATCTTCTCTTCTTCCGTGACAATGCTGGTGGAGAATATCACAACAGCCTTTTCGCCAACTGGGCTTCCGGGGTGAAGATCGAAGACCTGTCCAGCGGAGAGGATTCCTACAAGCGCTTCAATACCGACAATATCCTGAAGATCGAAGGATGCGTCTTCTATAATGTTGGAGCGAATGGAACCAGCACGGCTGCCGATAAGCTCTACAAAGTGGTAGATGGTAATGGAAGTGCAAGTTCCAACACAGGTACCTTTGAAACATACGGTACCAATAACAATACCCAGGCCGACCCCGGGATCAGCACCTCGATCTCCCAAAGTGGCGGACTGAATCCGGTACCGTCCAATAGCGGTAATGTTTCCAACGGAATTGCTCCGACTGGCAGCTTCTACGAAGCGGTCACCTACAAAGGAGCTTTCGACCCCAGCGGCTCGAACTGGGCCAAAGGATGGACGCAACTTGACGCAGCCGGTTACCTTGACTGATCATTTTTAGGTTGATCCATGAAAAAGGCGTTCCCTATAGTGGGGAGCGCCTTTTTTTATGCTCCGAGTGACAAAATAAACCTGCAGTAATGTTTTGTTAACGTTTCCTTAATACACCCTTGACCCTTTTGCCCTTCTTTCGTAAGCACAAATCGAGCGAACCATGGTCAAGGTATTCTTCCCTCATCTTTCATTGATCCTCGGTCTTTTACTGGTTTTCTCCTCCATTGATGCCCAAACCGGGACCATCCGGGGAAAAGTCACAAGTGCGGAAACGGGGGAGACCCTGATAGGAGCTAATGTTGTTCTGAAGGGAACGACCCAGGGAGCCTCCACCGACCTGGATGGGAATTATACCATTCGGAACGTGGAACCGGGCACCTACGACCTGGTCTGCCAGTTCATCTCCTTTCGGGCCGACACCATCGAGAACATCAAGGTATCCTCTGGAAAGGTAAGTCTTCAGGATATCACGCTCAGGGATGCTTCCGTGGAAATGCAGGAAGTCACGGTCCAGGCGAAAAGGGAGAAAAGCAGCTCCAACTACATGCTGACCATGAAGAAAAAGTCAGCCAAGATGATGGACGGGATCTCCTCTGAACAGATCTCCAAAAGCGGGGATGGGGATGCTGCCGGTGCTGTTAAAAGGGTGACCGGCATCTCGGTGGAAGGCGGAAAGTATGTTTATGTCAGGGGACTAAGCGACCGCTATAGTCAGACCATGCTCAATGGCGCGATCATTCCCGGACTCGACCCGGAAAGGAACACGGTCCAGATGGACCTTTTCCCGACCAACCTGATCGAGAACATGACCGTGGTCAAGACTTTTACTCCCGATCTGCCGGGGAATTTTACCGGGGGACTGGTCAATATAGAGACCAAGGATTTTCCAGACCGGTTCATGTTCCAGTACTCCTCTTCGGTCGGTTATAATCCCCAGGTCAACCTCAGAGATGATTTCCTGGGGGATAAGAACAGCGAAACGGACTGGTTGGGTTTCGACGGGGGTTTAAGACAAACGCCCGACCTTGCCAGTCAAAAGGTACCGGGGCTTTATGAGAACAACGAGCTCTTAAGCCGCCAATCCAAGTCGTTCAACAAGAACATGGGACCGGTAAGGAAGCGTTCCTCGCTGGATCACGGGCACTCCATTTCCACAGGGAACCAAATAGACCTGTTCGGGAATGCCTTCGGCTATATTGCCAGCCTCACCTATTCCAAAAGCCATTCATTCTATGATAATGGTAAGACCAACCGATACACGCTAACAGGTACAGCGACCGAAGAATTGACGGACCAGCTTGTTCTGAGTGATACCAAAGGTACCGAGAACGTCCTCTGGGGAGGATTGCTCAACCTTTCTTATAAATTCTCACCTGCCCATAAGGTCAATGTAGACCTCATGAGGAACCAGAACGGCATCAGTACCGCCCGTGAGCAGATCGGAAGGATCCCTCAGGACAACAATAACCCCGATTATCTTTTCCATACCCGGACCACCCGGTACAAACAGCGTTCCCTCTCTACCAGTCAGATCTCCGGAGAACATTTTTTCAAAGAGCTGGGGAAACTCAAAGTAGACTGGCTGGCTTCTTATACACGGTCCAAACAAAATGAACCGGATGTACGATTCTTTTCCAATACGATCCTTTTGCCAGGTTACAATGCCAGCCAGGAAGGAGACACCTCCTATGCCATCAACCCTTCTGAATACAGGCGGCCTGCTCGCTTCTATCGAAATTTGGAAGAAGACAACATCGATGCAAGGCTGCACCTGGAGCTCCCCTTTGAGGTCCGGGGAAAAGAGGCCAAACTCAAAGCAGGAGCCTCTCAGACCATCAAAAACCGGTTCTTCCGAGAGCGTCGTTACGAGTATTTCTCTCAAGGGGCAGAATTCGAAGGAAATATCACCGGGTACCTAGCTGACGAGAACATGAACGCAGGTAGCCCCGGCGGTTACCTTTACATCCAAGATGCCTCCGAAGAAAGGAACCGTTATACCGGAGATCAGAACATTTTCGGCGCCTATGGAATGGTCGATCTTCATGCTCTCCCCAAGCTTCGTGTGATCGCAGGCGCCCGGATGGAGACCACCGATATCTTCACCCAGAGTTTCGATGAGGAATTGCCAGCGGGAGAACTCAAAAAGACCGATCTTCTTCCTGCTGTTCATGGAACCTATTCCCTTACCAAGGACATGAACATAAGGTTAGGGTACGGTCGCACCATTGCCCGCCCTACCTTCCGGGAATTAGCTCCTTATGCTTCCTTCCAGTTCGTAGGGGATTATATTCTGTTGGGGAACAACGAGCTTGAACGGACTTTGATCGACAACATCGACCTGCGGTGGGAACTGTTCCCCCGCCTGGGGGAGATCATCTCCATCAGCGCCTTCTACAAGGATTTCAAAAAACCGATCGAAAAAGTCTTCAATCCTGAAGCTGCTAACGATGAACTGACCTGGCGCAATGTGGAGCAAGCCAAAGTATTGGGCGGTGAGGTGGAAATGAGAAAATCCCTGGACAAGCTCAGCAGACTGACACGGGACTTCGATATCGGGGCGAATTTCACCTATGTGTATTCCCAGGTGGACATCGATCCAAAAGAATTACAGAACATCCGGGCAACGGATCCTGACCATCCTGACACCCGGGATATGTTCGGTCAGTCTCCTTATATCATCAACACTTTCCTCAATTATACCAATGATTCCATCGGACTACAGTCCAATTTGAGCTTCAATGTTTCAGGGCCTAAAATGGTCGTTGTTGTCCAGGGAGGGACGCCGAACGTTTTCTCTCAACCTCGCCCACGACTCGATCTTAGTTTGGGCAAAGAATTAGGGGAGCATATCCGGATCAAATTCAAGGCAAGAAACCTGTTGGATCCCGATTATAAACAGACCTACACATTCAAAGGAGAAGCATATACCTTCCAATCCTATCAGATCGGCCGCAGCTACTCGCTAGGGATCAGCTATACGATCAATTAGCGCATCAAAGGTCCTTGTTCTTCGTATCTATAAGTAGTGTTACGGGGCCATCGTTGCAAAGGTCGATCGCCATATAAGCCCCGAATTCACCAGAAGCGACTTTTTTACCGGTATCCTCGCTTAGCTGAGCTATGAAACGCTCATAAAGGGGTTCAGAGATCTCCGGCGGGGCCGACCGCACATAAGAAGGACGCGTTCCTTTACGGGTCTTGGCATGCAGGGTGAACTGGCTGATCACCATCGCTTCTCCATCCACATCCCTCACCGAAAGGTTCATTTTTCCTTCTTCATCCGGGAAGATCCGCAAGCCCGCGACCTTGTTCGACAGCCAGGTGATATCTTCCTCCCCATCCTCACTTTCCACTCCGAGGAATATGAGCACCCCTTCAGCGATCTTATCCTTTACCTGCCCATCAATGGCTACTGAAGCGTGCCGGACACGTTGTATTACAGCTCTCATGAACGTATGATATGATACCCTGGCCAAATTCGTAATTTTGAGCGGATCCACCAAGTTGCCGGAATGTCCATATCCGTTCAACATATCACCAAACAGTTCGGGGAGCAAAAAGCCCTGGACGATGTTTCTTTCGATGTCGCTCCCGGTGAGGTGGTGGGTTTTCTGGGTCCCAATGGTGCGGGAAAATCCACCATGATGAAGATCATCACCTGTTTCACGCCTCCTACCCGGGGAGATGTGAACGTCTGCGGGCATGACATCCGGGAAGATTCCATGAACGTAAGGAGGAAAGTCGGCTATCTCCCGGAGCACAACCCGCTTTACCTGGACATGTACGTCAAGGAATACCTTAACTTCATCGCAGGGCTTCATCATCTTTCCTCCCCTTCCCAAAGGGTTCGGGAAATGATAGAGCAAGTAGGGTTGGGACCGGAGCAACACAAAACGATAGGTGCCCTTTCCAAAGGATACAAACAAAGGGTTGGGTTAGCCCAGGCCCTGATCCACGACCCGGAGGTCCTGATCCTGGACGAACCCACCAGCGGGCTGGACCCTAACCAACTCTCCGAGATCCGAGAGTTGATCAAGACCATCGGCCGGGAAAAGACCGTGATGCTTTCCACGCACATCATGCAGGAGGTGGACGCGGTATGCGATCGTGTGATCATCATCAACAAAGGGAAAATCGTGGCGGACGATACGGTCGAGCACATTCAGGCCAGAACAGCCCAGGAGGTCACGGTAATCGTGGAATTCAGCTCTCCCACCGATGAAGCTACCCTTCAGGAAGTGGAGGGCGTGGTCAAAGCCGTGAACATGAAGGGGAATACCTGGCGGGTCACCGCTCACGCTGAGCAGGACATCAGGACCGCCCTTTTCGACCTTGCGGTGCAACGAGGAATGTCCGTCCTGACCTTGCAAAAAGAATCCACCCGTATCGAGGACGTTTTTCGTCAACTCACCACCTCTGAGCTTTCTGATGATCAGTAAATAAAGGAAGTCCGGGTAAATTCAACTTTCTTGTTAACAAAGAATTGTTTATTTTCGCGCTGTATTTGAACCAAACCCTAAGTTAAGATATGGCTTACCTTTTCACTTCTGAATCGGTGTCTGAAGGGCACCCTGACAAAGTGGCCGACCAGGTCTCTGATAGTCTGGTCGACGAATATTTGAGAAGAGACCCGAATTCCAAGATCGCGTGTGAAACATTGGTAACCACTGGTCTAACCGTCCTCAGCGGAGAGGTCAAGACAGAAGCCAATTTCGAGGTTCAGGAAGTCGCCCGGAACACCATTCGGAAGATCGGCTATACCAAATCCGATTACATGTTCGATGCTGACTCCTGCGGAGTACTTTCCGCGATCCATGGTCAGTCTCCCGATATCAACCAAGGTGTTGAACGAGAGAACGAAGAAGACCAGGGCGCCGGAGACCAGGGGATGATGTTCGGCTATGCCACGAAAGAATCCGACAACTACATGCCGCTGGCCCTCTCTCTTTCTCACCTTTTGCTGCTTGAACTGGCCGACATCCGGAAGAATACGACAGAAATGCCGTATCTCCGTCCCGATGCTAAATCCCAGGTTACCATCAAGTACGACGACAACAACGTTCCGGTAGCGATCGATACCATCGTGATCTCTACCCAGCATGATGACTTCGATTCTGAGGAGGCCATGCAGGCAAAGATCAAGGAGGATATCAAGAACGTTCTGATCCCCCGTATCAAAGAGAAAGCGCAGAAGAACGCCAACCTCTTTGAACAGGATTTCAGGTTGTTGGTCAACCCCACCGGAAAATTCGTTATTGGTGGCCCTCATGGAGATACCGGACTGACCGGACGGAAGATCATCGTCGATACCTACGGCGGTAAAGGAGCTCACGGTGGCGGTGCTTTCTCCGGGAAAGATCCTTCCAAAGTAGACCGTTCCGCTGCCTATGCCACCCGTCATATTGCCAAGAACCTGGTAGCTGCCGGTGTTTGCGATGAAGCATTGGTACAGGTGGCTTATGCCATCGGCGTTGCCGAGCCGGTAGGATTGTATGTGAATACTTACAACTCCTGCAAGGTCAAGGACGACAGCGGGAATATCATGAAGGACGGTGAACTGGCCGAAAAGGTCAAGAAGCTCTTCGACATGCGTCCGAACGCGATCGTCAACCGTCTCGGATTGACCAAACCGATCTTTACTGAAACCGCTGCTTACGGCCACTTTGGCCGGGAGCCGGAAGAAAAGGAAGTGGAACTGCTGGTCAACGGCCAATCCACTACCGAGAAGGTCACGACGTTCGCCTGGGAAAAACTCGATTATGTCGATAAGATCCAGGAAGCCCTCAACATCAAGAAAGAGGCTGCCGTCTGATCTTTTTCTGAACTGAAAAATAAAAAAAGGCCATCCGGACAGGGTGGCCTTTTTTTATGGCTATTTCTGCCGGAAGAACAAGCGGAGGGGGACGCCACTGAAATCAAAATGCTTGCGCAATTGATTTTCCAGATACCGCTTGTAGGGAGCGCGGATATACTTGGGATGATTGCAATAGAACGCAAAGGCAGGAGCGTGGGTGGGCAACTGGCGTACGTACTTGATCTTGATATGTTTTCCTTTGACCGAAGGAGGAGCATAGTGTTCAATGTCCTTGAGTAACCGGTCATTCAACATTTTGGTCCGGATCTTCTGCGTACGGTTCTGATATACTTTTACCGCCGC
>CAZAYA010000033.1:0-11496 GCA_964489175.1 uncultured Flavobacteriales bacterium
GGACGAGCCTGGGACAGGCCCGGCAGTCGACGATCCCTTGGTTGATCTTGTTCAATGCTTCTTGCCGCATGAAGCAAAAATAGGGAAATGGTCAGTGAACTCCAGAGCTCACCTTCTTTTCCGGCCGAGCAGAAGACCAGTCCCGATCGCCAAAAGGGTGAGTCCAACGCTGCTTATTCCGGACCATTTCCGCACGTCTTCTGAATGCCTGCTGTTGTGGCAGGACCAGTTGGTAAGGGTTTGGCAATTGTTCCGTAATACCCGGTAGGAAGCCCCCTCCTTTACCTGTTCCAGGGCAAGCTCGATAACCCGTAGCGGAGAATTGACACTCCTTCTGGGTATTTTGTAGACCGGCATGCTCTGAGAGAATTCTGCCCGGTCTACAATGGTCGCTTTTCCATGGATGATGTGGTTGTGGATGAAATACCCCCTCCCTTTTTCATCCAGGCCCAGGAAGATCCCTGTATGCCGGATGCGGTGGGCTGAGTTGAGTTTGAAGCGGTAATAAGCCTGCCCTGTATCATGGGTGAAGAAAAACCGCTTTTCCTTCCCGTTGCGGAAGGTCACGTGAACATGGTCGTTATGGATGTGGTAATTCAACATGGTTTCAGGAATCCCCCTTCTTCATATTATACGGTCGTGTGCAAGGACGGTTGCAAAGAGGAGGCCTTCGTCATTTATAACGGGGGTAAACGTTGTTTGGTTTAGCTCTTCCTGGCGGTAGTGAGGCAATAACGGCAACATTCTTGCACTGCCGATCGTTGTTCCTGGTGACGAATTGAAATTCTGGATCGATCCCTGTGTCCCTGCGTTTTCTCATCGGTTGCTCTTTGTTGTTGCTCCTGACCACTGGTAAGGTCTTTGGACAAAAGAGAGTGCATCCTGTTTATTACGAAGAAGTTCAGTGCGAAAAGTTTGATGAACTACGGCGGGCGTATGGGAAGGAGAAAGTTCTTCCTGGAGCTTATGAATTATCCTGTTTGGTGGCCCTTTCCCGTTACCCTGAACTGAAGGAAACTTCTATAACATTTGTTAAAAAGAGGATCCGGACCACTATGGCTGCCCGTCCTCTTCCCTGGAGTGTTTTCCGGAAACCCGGGGAGCGGCAATACAGGATCTTCATCAACACTTCTTCCGAATTGGAAGGAGCGCTGTTATCAGATCTTTCTTTCAATGAGAGGATCGGAGTGATCGCTCATGAACTCGCCCATGTTCTGGATTATGAACGTCGTTCGGGGGGAGAGCTTATCGGGTATGGCGTTAATTATTTGTTCAGTAAGCGCTTTAAGGCTGATCTGGAAAAAAAGACCGACAGTCTCGCTGTTTCCCGGGGTTTTGGTTGGCAGGTACATGCTTTTACCGACCATCTGCACCATTGTTCCGGTGTGAGTGAGGAGTACCTGGATTACAAAAAGGCCCATTATTATATGCCTTTTGACATATTGATGATCCTGGCCCGTTCTTCCCGGTACTCTCTCGAAATGCAGGATATTGTGGAACAAAAGGTTACCGGGGATGATTCTGTTCATTGGGAAGAGCAGGAAAGCCAATAACAGGTCTTCAGGATTTTTTTGCCGGGAATGTTCTGTTTTCCATGCTGTTTCGCGAGAAAGCGGGATATATCGAAATTCTCTAAATTTGTACTGCGTTCCGGTGCTTTGAACAAGCCCTGGGGAAATGTGTTTTTTGATCATTCATGAAGCAGTTAGGCTTTCTTTCCCAGTTCCTGAAAAAGGAAAATAGTGTGGGGGCTATTGCTCCCAGCTCGAAGCAGCTGGCGAGAAAGCTAATGAAGATGATCGACTTCGGGAAAGCGAAGGTCGTAGTGGAACTGGGGGCTGGTACTGGTATCATCACGAAAGAATTGCTGGACAATCTTCATGAAGATGCCATCCTCTATGTTTTCGAGACCAATGAAGACTTTTGCCGCATCCTGAGTAAACTGAAGGATGACAGGTTGCATGTGGTCCAGGGGTCTGCCGAACACATGGAAGAATATCTTCCTGCGGAGGTACACGGAAAAGTGAACGTGGTCCTTTCTTCTCTTCCCTTCACCATTCTTTCCTCCGGCGTGAAAGATGCTATTATGAAAGCTGTTACCAGAATGCTTTCGCCCGAAGGGGTCTTTTTCCAATTTCAGTATAGCCTCCAGGCTTATCGCTACCTTAAGAAACTGTTCAATGAGGTAAAGTTGGATTTCACGGCGGTTAACCTGCCTCCAGCTTTCATATATACCTGCAGGCCCCGCTCCTGACAGGCTTTTCCCATGGCATTGTTATTGGAATGGTTACCTTTGGTTACTGCCACGCCATGACTCAAAAAGTTACATGCTCGCCTTCGTCCCAACAGCAAAAGATCGACCGGGGAACAGCGCTTCCGGTCATGGAGGATTTTTATACCATTCAGGGGGAGGGAGAGAATGCTGGTCGGCCAGCTTACTTCATCCGTTTGGGAGGTTGTGATGTGGGGTGCCCATGGTGTGATGTGAAAGAAAGCTGGGAGGCTGACCAGCATTCAGTGGAGGAAGTGGAAGCATTGGCGGACCGGGTAGCAGCCACGCCGGCATGGTATGTGGTGGTGACGGGAGGAGAACCTACCCTGTATGAATTGGGCCCCTTGACGCATGCCCTGAAGGAGCGGAAGCTTTCCACCTGGATCGAGACTGCTGGTGTTCATCCACTTACGGGAACCTGGGATTGGGTTTGTTTTTCCCCGAAAAAGTTCAAAGCCCCTTTGCCAGCGATCTATGAACAAGCCGATGAGCTCAAGATCGTGGTGTTTTCCAAACAGGACCTTCCCTGGGCGGAAGAACAGGCTGCGATGGTATCTTCTTCCTGCCGATTATATCTGCAGCCGGAATGGAGCAAGGCAGAGCGGATGGTCCCCCTGATCGTCGATCACGTCAAACTCCACCCTCACTGGCGGATCTCGCTACAGACCCACAAGTACATGAACATTCCCTGAATCTTTTCCTCATGACCTCATATGTCCTCAGGACCGGTTTAAGCTTTCTTTTTCTCTTTTCCTTCGTGGCTTGTCAGGCCCAGCGGGAGCTGGAAAACCTGTCTACTGAGAATGGTCGTGCAGAACGAAAATTCCGGCGCGCCTATGATCATTTCAAGGAAAAAGAGAACCAGAAAGCGATCGATGACCTGGAAAAAGCCATCGAACTGGATCCGGATTTCATTGAAGCTCATGTTCTGCTGGCCTCCGTTCATCTGGAGGATCAAGCGTTCGATGCGGCTATCCCACATTACAAAAAAGCCATTGCGATCGATCCTCGCTACGATCCCCAACTATCTTATGATCTGGGCAAATTATACTTTCAGCAGGGTCAGTATGAAGAAGCAGTCCCTTATCTGGAGGATTTCCTGACAATACCTTCCCGGCGTAAGGAGATCGATCACAAAGCGGAGCATTATCTGCGTTCGGCCCGGTTTGCAATGCATGCTGTTAAGAACCCTGTTCCTTTTGATCCCCAAAACCTTGGCCCGGCGATCAACTCCAAGCATGACGAATACCTTCCGGCCATTACTGCTGATGAGCAGACCCTGATCATTACCCGGCGTGGTCCGAGTGATAAGAAGACCCGTGGGCGGGGCAATTACCGGGAAGAGGATTTCTATGTGAGCCACAAGAAGAACGGGGAATGGACCGAGGCCGAGAACCTTGGCCCGCCGATCAATACGCCGGGAAATGAGGGGGCTCAATGTATTTCACCGGACGGGCAATACCTCTTTTTCACGGCCTGTGACCGCCCGGATGGTTTCGGAAGCTGTGACCTGTATTATTCCCGACGGGTGGGGGAGAAATGGTCTCCCCCCCGTAATATGGGAGAAAAGGTCAACTCCCGGGGATGGGACTCCCAACCTTCCATTTCCGCGGACGGAAGGACCTTGTATTTCTCCAGCTCCCGCAAAGGAAGCAGTGGTAAAACGGATATCTGGAAGACCACACTGGATCACGAAGGAGGATGGAGCGAGCCTGTGAACGTTTCCAGCCTGAACACCTCCTTCAATGATCGGTCTCCTTTTATGCATCCCGATGGCAGGACCCTATATTTCAGTTCCAACGGTCATCCGGGCATGGGAGGTATGGATATTTTCGTGGCCCGGAAGAAAAAGGATGGAGAGGGTTTCCATAAGATCCGGAATCTGGGCTATCCCATTAACGGGACGGGCGATGAATCAAGCCTGATCGTTTCCACGGATGGGAAAACAGCCTATTTCGCTTCTGAAGACCGGGAAGATGTGATCGGCCAGATCGACCTTTATTCTTTCGAGTTGTACGAGGAGGTGCGTGCTGACAAGGTTACGTATACTAAAGGAGTGGTCTACGATAAGGAAAGCGGAAAGCGCTTGCAGGCCCGCTGTGAATTGATCGATCTGGAGACCGAGGAAACGGTCGTAGAGGTTTATTCCAACCCGGGCAACGGCTCTTTTTTGGTTTGTCTGCCGCCGGGCAGAGATTATGCTTTGAATGTGGCCCGGCCGGGTTATTTGTTTTTCTCGAAGAATTTTTCCCTTAAAGATACCCTTCAGACCACGGAACCCTACAAAATGGATGTTCCTCTTACGCCGATCCAGGAAGGGGCTTCCGTCGTGTTGAACAATGTTTTCTTCGAAACGGCCAAATACGACCTGAAAGAATCTTCTCGCGCTGAATTGATGAAACTGGTCAGTTTTCTGGAGCAGAATCCCGATCTGCGTATCCGGCTGGAAGGGCATACGGATAGCATCGGTACCGAACAGGATAATCAGGTCCTTTCCGAGAACAGGGCCCGTTCGGTCTATGAATTCCTTGTGGAGAACGGGATATCGAAAGACCGCCTGACCTATAAAGGGTACGGGGAAGAGCGTCCCATCGCTACCAATGAGACCCCGGAAGGCCGGTCCAAGAACAGACGGACCGCCTTTACCATTCTCGGGGATCAAGAAAAAGAAGAAGGTTCAGGGACGCCGGATCAGTAATTTCCGGGTCGTCTTTTTCTTTCCTGTCCACAAGCGGATCAAATACATGCCTTCCGGCAACTCTGATGTGTTCACAGTAACCTGTTGCACGCCCGGGGCTGTTTTTCCTGGTTCTTCCTGCAGGAGGGTGCGGCCCTGCAGGTCCGTGATCTGAAGGGTGATCTTCCGGGATGCTTCTTCCGGGGATACTGTGAAAGAAAGGTGGGCCTGAGCATCGGCAGGCTGCGGGAAAATGGTCAGCGATCGGCCGGTTTGGGAGCGGATCGCTTCGGTCCCTACCAGTACTTCTTCATTGGAAGCGGTTTGCCCTTGTTTGTCAGCTTTGAAAAGGAAAATGCTTTTGGGGGAGTTTCCGAAGCTGCTCGTATGGCCTGCGCTAACGAGGCCGGAGTCTTTTGCCAGGGTCACACAATAGGTCTCGTCATCTTTGGGGCCGCCGAAGGTGGTACTCCACTGGAAAAAACCCTGATGATCGCCCTTGAAAATCAGTCCGTCCATTTTTCCCGATCCATATTCATCAGTGCTGCCCAGGTGGGCGATCCCACCGTCAGGGGTTTGCAGGACCGCATGCCCCTGGTTGTTGCCGGGACTTATGAATGACTGTTCCCAGACTTGTTGCCCGTTGTTGGAGGGGTCGAGACTGGTAACGTAGATGTTCCAGCTCCCGTCTGAGGAATCGCGGGCATTGATGGTCATGACGATCTCTCCGTTATCTTTTTCGGTAACGGTGGTCGCCACGGTTTCATATCCTTTGGTGATCACCGTATCCCAAAGCACCTGCCCTGCGTTGTCCGTCTTGACCACATAGGCGCTGGTCGTATCCTGACCTTTCGGGGTGATGCTACCAACAGCGACCAACCCGTCATCTTGGGTGTGTACAAGAGCTTCTCCGGTCTCATGGCCGGGGGTACCAATGGTCTGGGTCCACAGGGTATCGCCTGAAGCGGTGGTGCGAAGCAGATAAAGGTCAGCTCCTCCTTTACCAAAACTATGGGTGGTCCCGAGCAGGGCCATGCCATCGTCGGAAAAACGGACGAGGTCGTGGCCCTCTTCCCAGTCCGACCCGCCGTATGTTCGGCTCCAGAGCGTGTCTCCCTGGCCGTCCACACGAATGAGGTACATGTCATAGGCTCCTTGTCCGAAGGAATTCGTTACGCCATACGCAACAAAACCACTGTCGCTCGTGGTCTTGAGAGCATAGAAAGTTTCGGTGTTCTCGCCCCCGTAGCCTTTGTTCCATAACGCATTCCCGGCACTATCGGTTCGGAAGAGCATGGCCTGTCCGCCATCTGCCCAGGAATAGTTCCCCGAACCTCCTGCAATGAGAAAACCACCGTCCGGAGTGGTTACGATGTCATAGGGAGCATCGGGGTCCGGGCCACCCAGGATCTTTTTGAAATAGCCGGATTGAGCGTTCGTTCCCAGTGGGAGGAGAGTGATGACCAGGAGCAGGAGGATGGTATGATCATGTTTCCAGCGCATGGCGGATCTTCAGGACCTTTTTGAGCAAGGATTCGATTTGATCGAGGGGAAGCATGTTGGCACCGTCTGAAAGGGCCTGGGAGGGGTTGGGGTGGGTTTCCAGGAACAGGCCGTCCACTCCCGCGGCCACTCCTGAGCAGGCCAGGGTTTCGATCAGTTCAGGATCTCCTCCGGTGATGCCGGAGTTTTGATTCGGGCGTTGCAGGGAATGGGTGACGTCCAGGACCACCGGGGTACCGTTCTTTTTCATTCTGGGAATGCTCCGCATATCCACGATCAGGTCCTGGTAGCCGAACGTGGTGCCTCTTTCCGTTAACCAGATGGCTTCATTGCCGGCTTTTTTGACTTTTTCCACAGCGAATTGCATGGCCTCCGGGGATAAGAATTGACCTTTTTTGATGTTGACCGGTTTTCCGGTGTGAGCTGCAGCTTCCAGGAGATCGGTCTGCCGGCAGAGGAAGGCCGGGATCTGCAATACATCGACATAGGCTGCCGCCATGGGCGCTTCTTCCGGTAGGTGGATGTCCGTGATCACGGGAATTTCCATCTCCGTCCGGATCTTGTCCAGGAAGGTTAGGGCCTTTTCATCGCCGATACCCGTGAAGGAGTCGGACCGGGACCGGTTGGCTTTTCGGTAGGAAGCCTTGAAGATGAAAGGCAATTGGAGGTCATCACAGACCGTTCGGAGTCGGGAGGCGGTCTCCCGGACCATGTCTTCATTTTCCACGACACAAGGGCCAGCGATCAGGAAAAGATCGTTCTTGTCAGTATGGGAAAGGCGGGGCAGGTCTATCATCGTTCAAAGCTCATAAGTGATCCCGAGAGAGAGGCTTTCTCCTCCGAAGCGGGAGGGAAGGAGCCATCCTTCCAGGTGGTTGCTTCTTGCTAAGATATGGAGGTTTTGTCCGACCCTTGTCCACAGTCCGATACCGAACTGCCAGGTCCCGTATCCTCCATACCCTGCAGAGAGCATACCCCCTACCGGTCCGGCTTGTTTTTGCAGGGAAGCACCAAAGTAAGGGAAGTAACTGGCCATCAGCCGGTGGTCTATCTGCAAACCCACCTGAAGGGAGCTGTCCTTCAGCGTTTTTTCCCATTGAAGGGCGATGCGGCCCGGAAATGGAGCGAAATACCTGGTAGGCTGGTCTTTCTGCAAAAGATCGGAAAGACTGTCCTGAACATGCTTTTTTTCAAAAGCTTGGGCCCACTTATCAGGAGCGCCCGGATCGAAGCCCGTGAAGTGAAGGGATGTATCCGAATGAGTTTTGGAGATGCTTTTCCGCCACCCCACTTCACCGAGGTCTGCTCCTGTGAAAGTAATACGCCCTGCTGTAGGGTGGTCGTAACGGAGCTGGATGTCCGCAGTAATGGCGATCCCGTTCATATCGGCCATGGTCGTCAGGCTGTCTCCGGCTCTGGCCCAGTGGCCGACTCCTGCGATATCGATCGACCGGCCGTTCTCATCCGTGGTCAGGGATGCATCGGAAAAACTGATCAGCAAGTTCTTTTGCCCTTTAACAAAGCCGAGACCAGCCTGGTAAGACCAATTTCCCTGGCGCTGCCCCCAACCGATCTTCATTTGTTGGTACCGGAGCGAATGAAAGCGAAAAGGGGAAAGGTCGAGGGATTTCCCTGTTGCTGCTGCATTGCCATAAAAAGCGGTGTGGAAGAGGTCGCCGGGGAAAAAAGCATCAAAGTGTTGATTATCGGAATATTCGACCCATAAGTATCCTGCAAAAGACCGTTTGAAAAGCGAATCGGGATCGATCCGGGTGGCGATCCCATAGCGCCAGTCCCCACCGATACGGTTGGTCTTTTTCAACCTGCGGGATACCTGCTCTTTAAGTTCTTCTCCTATATGTCCGCCCCGTATGAATGGCTGATAGAACTGATGGGTGAGAGCATTGGAATTCAGTATACCTTCTCCGAAGAAATTGATAAAAGGCTTTTGGGCTGTGTCATGAGGATAGGAAGTGCTTAGCGGGGAAATGCTGAGGGCTTGCCCCGAACTCTCCTGAACGGACAAGATCAGGAGTGTTGTTGATAAAAGGCTGTATTTTAGTAAAGCGCACATCAGGGAAGCACTTTCTTTCCGACGGAAAGTCTTTGCCGGAATTCTCCGGTCACCTGGATCTTCATATTATGTTTGCTGTAAAAAGGAACGATCTGTCCTCCGGGCTGAGAGGTAAAGCCGACTTTTAGTAGCAATTCGTCGGTATCTTTCAACCTGGAGGCTTTTTCAGGTGGGACCGGAGCGGTGAGTGTTGAGGTTCTGGGTTGAACCGATGAAGGGGAAGAAGCTGCCCGTATCGGTTCGCCCGCGAACAGGGTGTCCGTAATGTTCCCATTCTTCAGGAAGAAAAGCCGGAGCTGGGCTTCAAGCGGGAAGGTGTTCTCAACATGGACCTTGAAAGTCCCTTCCTGAAAACCGCCTTTCTGTTCACCCGTTTCGAAAGCGATCGTGTCTTGCAGGGTCAGGTCGCTCATCCCGATCCGGAGGGGAAGGTTGATGTCCAGAGCAGCTTCAAAGCCATGCCCGTATTGAGCGATATCGTTCCCGGAAGAGACGTTCCCCAGCGGATTGATCAGAAGGGAAAGATCGTAGGAAAGGCTGTCCGGAAGGGTTTCGATGAACTTGTCCACATTGGAATTTTGTTCGTTCAGGTGAACGGTCTTTTCCTGGTGTGCCAACTGTCCCCCTTCCTGGTTGGCACGGCTGATGTTGAGGGGCGTACCAAGGACAGAATGGTCCAGTGAAGTGATCTTGTTTGTCCGGGAATTCCGGGCTGACAGTTCGTTCAGGGTGATTCGGGCATCCGTACCGATCCCGTTGTTGAGGATCAGGTCGATGTCGATGCCGTCAATGTCCAGCATTCCTCCCTGTATACTGGAGAAAAGCTCGGTCTTAACGGAAGAGGGAGGGATATCGATCTCCTGTTGGCCGAAGTAGCCGCGCGCGAATTCAGGGACCATTCCTTCGAAGGTTCCTTTGACCCTGACTTGATCACCGGACTGGATCGTGGTGTTGTCTTCGTCAGGGCTGATCTTGACCTTCGTCAGGGTTTCCAAGTAATTGACCTTGCCTCCGGAAGGTCCGGTCATGTCCAGATCGTAGCCCGATATATCCACCGTCCCCTTGAACTTCCCTGGGGAAGAAGGCGTTCCTGCAGGAATCTCTCCCTGGATGATGAATGGCTCCCCGTTCTTTTGGTCGACCTTGAGGAATTCGTAGGAGACCACGAGTCTTCCTCTGATCGTATTGGTCATTTCATAGGTGAAAGTTCCTTCCCGCAGTACCAGATGAACAAGCTCGATGTGTTGCGGATCATACTGGATGGTGTCTTTCCGGCTGAACAACAATTGGCCGGGGGAGAAAACTACATTTCCGAAAGGGGATTTGTATCCATGTTCGGAAATGGTGTCGGGCAGGGTGAAAAGAGAGTCGAACGACATCTCGTAGAGTTGCTGGCGGAAGTTGAGGTGGGCCATCCCATCCTCATCGGAGGAGAGCATCGAGTCCGCCACCAGGTCGTTCAGGGTAAGGCGGGTTTCCAAAAGGGGCAGATGGAAATCCGCATCCCAGGTAGTGGGCTCCTTTTTCCGGCAGGAAGAAAAACAACCCAATAGCAGGGCCAGGGTGAGGAGGGGAACCCATTGACAACGTTGCATATGAACAAAAGTACCCATTTCCAAATTGGATCAGACAACCTCTTCAGGAAGAAAAACGTTGAAAATATCGGTTTCCAGCATTATATTTGCTAAGGTCTTAAGACGATCATGATCAGGTCCCAAGGAACGATATTGTTGACCAGGAAATTTTTCCTCTCCTGGATCTTGTCGGCTGTTTTGATGTTTTCCCTTTCCTACGTTTGGCATGGCTGGATCTTGAATGACCTGATATCGCTTCCTTATCCGCTTGCTTTATTCCTGGGCCTTTCGGCGCTTGTCTATTTGGTGATCGGCTTTGCGCTCACTTTTGTCTACAGCTTTGTACATCTTGAACGGAATTACACCCTGAAAGGGTTGCTGCTCGGAGGCGCTTTGGGTTTTTTCATTTACCTCATTGCCTTCACCCTTGGGGTTTCTTTCAGCAGCAGCGGTGAATTGGAACATGTGGTCGTCGACTTTCTCTGGCAGATGATCGAACAGGGGGTCGGGGGTACGGTGACCGGTCTTGTTTTCCTGATCAGTCGCAGAAGAGCAGAAATGTTGGGAGAAGAATAGGAGACCTCCTCTCACTCAATATCCATATTTTCCTTTCCATTTTTCTTTTAAGAACTTTCGAAATTCTTCCTCTCGTTTGTTCTTCCCAGGATTGTAAATGCGGGTGTTTCGGAGCTGGTCTGGCAAGTATTCCTGTTCTGAGAAGTTTCCTCCGTGAGCGTGTGAATATTCATATCCTTCTCCGTAACCAAGGTCTTTCATCAAACTGGTAGGGGCATTCCGGAGGTGCATGGGAACAGAGAGGTCTCCAGTTTGCTTTACGAGGGACTGGGCCTGGTTGATCGCTTCGTAGGAAGCGTTGCTTTTGGGAGAGGAAGCAAGGTAGGTGGCGCATTGCGACAGGATGATCCGGGCTTCCGGCCAGCCGGTTACATCCACGGCCTGGAAGCAATTGTTGGCCATGACCAGAGCGGTGGGATTGGCATTCCCAATATCCTCTGATGCCAGGATCAGCAATCGGCGGGCAATGAATTTGGGTTCTTCCCCACCTTCTATCATACGGGCCAACCAGTAAACTGCGGCATTGGGGTCGCTTCCCCGGATGGATTTGATGAAGGCCGATATAATGTCGTAATGTTGCTCTCCACTCTTGTCATAAATGGCCGGGTTCTCCTGGATCAGTTGTACGACCTTTTCGTTGGTGAGGACCAGTGGGTCCTCCTCGGAAGCGCTGACCACCAACTCCAGGGCGTTCAGTAATTTTCGGGCATCTCCTCCGGAAGATCGCAGCAAGGCATCCGTTTCCTCCAGTTTCACATTTCTTTTGCTCAGTTCTCGGTCTTTTTGAAGGGCGTTTTCCAGCAGTTCTTCCAGGTGTTCT
>CAZAYA010000033.1:11506-12342 GCA_964489175.1 uncultured Flavobacteriales bacterium
GGTGTTCTCTTTGCAGGTGCTCCAGGACATAGACCTGACAACGGGAGAGCAGAGGGGAGATCACCTCGAAAGACGGGTTCTCGGTAGTGGCCCCGATCAGGGTGATGATTCCTTTCTCAACAGCATTGAGCAGGGAATCTTGCTGGGCTTTGCTGAACCGGTGGATCTCATCGATGAAGAGCACGGCATTGTTCCCGCCGAACAAGCCCTGGTCCCGGACCTTGTCGATCACCTCCCGCACCTCCTTCACTCCTGAGGATACGGCACTGAGGGTATAAAACGGGCGGTCCAGCTCCCCGGCGATAATGCCGGCGAGGGTTGTCTTGCCCACTCCCGGTGGTCCCCATAGGATCAAGGAAGGCAGCATGCCGGACCGTATGGACCGGCGGAGTGTGGTGTCAGGGCCTACGAGGTGTTCCTGCCCGATGAACTCTTCGAGTTTTCGGGGGCGCATTCTTTCTGCCAATGGGGTTTGGTCACTCAAGGGAAATACCGGCCGGTTTTTTCTTTTTCCACCGCTTGTGGGACCAGAGCCAATATTCGGGAGCTTCCAGGATCAGTTCTTCCAGACGCCGGGTATGTTCCCGGGTGATGGCGTTCTCTTCCCACTCGTTCGGGTCGCTGCAAATTTCGGAATAATCGACTTCATAGATGCCTCGTTCCTTCTTCCGTATGGTGGCGAAGATCACAGGTGTGTTGTAAAGCCGGGCGAAGGTCTCGGCACCCCGCATTACCCCGGTAGGTTGGTTCAGGAAAGTGGTCCAGTAAGCTTTATCGGCCCGGGAGGGGGATTGATCGGTGCCGAAGATGGTCGCTGTTGGTCGGTCGAAGGTTTC
>CAZAYA010000033.1:12352-20135 GCA_964489175.1 uncultured Flavobacteriales bacterium
GCGGGTATTTCGTATGGCGATCATTGCCGGACCGAAACGTCCGCGTGTTCGTTTCATCACCTTGTCGAAGAACTGGTTGCTCAGGGGTTGGTAAAGGGCCACGACCTGGTGTTGCATTTGCATGGCCCCTGCTATGAAGCCCAGCTCCCAATTGTTATAGTGGCCGGCTACGATGATCACGTTCCGTCCTTCTCTGTAGAACCGGTCGACCACTTCTGGGTTTTGCCATCGGATCCTTTTCTTCAATGCTTCCGGAGAGATGGTGAAGAACTTCAGGCTTTCCACCAACAGATCGGTAAGGTGGGTGTAGAACTTCCGGGCAAGGGAACGGATCTCCTGCTCGCTTTTGTTCGGGAAGCTGTTGCGCAAGTTCCGGATCACGACCTTCTTGCGATACCCTATGATCCTGTAGAGAATGAAGGCCAGGAAGTCCGAAACGGCATACAGGGCCGGGAATGGGAGCAAGGAAAGCGGGCGCAGGATGCCATAGTAAAGAAGCCGGCTCAGCATGAGCGATCAGGATCGAAAGACCTCCGGGGCTATCCGAAGATCTCCTCCAGTTTCTTTTCAAGGGCATCCCCGCGCAACTTGCGGTCGATGACCTTCCCTTCGCGGTCGACGAGTACCGTGTAAGGAATGCTTCGAACTCCATAAAGCTGGGCTGCAGCATTTTTCCAGCCATTAAGGTCGCTCACATGGATCCAGTCAAGATCGTCCTGTTCGATGGCTTTAGTCCAGGCATTCTTCTTCTGGTCCAGAGAAACCCCGAAGATCTCGAACCCCTTGTCGTGGTATTTGTTGTAGAGCTTTACAACGTTAGGGTTCTCGATCCGGCAGGGTTTGCACCAGGAAGCCCAGAAATCGATCAGTACGACTTTGCCGCGCAGATCCTTAAGGGATCTTTCTTTCCCTTCAGGGTTCTTCATTACGATGTTGGGGGCAACTTTCCCTTTAGCCAGCTGCTTTTTTCTTTCTTCCTCCTGCCGCTTCATTTTCTTTTGCTGGGCCTTTTGCTGCTTGACCTTGCGGATCTGGGAGCGCAGATGGGTATAATAGGCCGAATGTCCGATGACCGTATCCAGGGCTTCCTCTACTTTGAGGAATTGTTCTGTATGCTGGGCCGGGTTCAATTCTGAAAGTACAGGAAGAGCAGCCGGAGAATGCTTGTGTTCGTCGATAAAACCGGACAGATAACCCATGTATTCCTGGCGAAGTTTTGAAAAGGCTTTTTGCAGGGAATCCTGGTTGCCGGACCCGCTCCGGATCTTTTCGATCATACCGTTCAGGTCTTCCCGGTATTTACCGGCTTCGCCATAGAACTGATGAAGAAGTTCGGAATGTTTCGATCCTTTGATGTCAGGGTTCTTACTAAGGTCGCTCCCATCCAGCTCAAGTTTGATGTTTTCCGTACTGTCGGTGATCAGGAGCAATCCGTTCTGGTCCTTGTAACCGATCTGGTAGAAGTCGAGTTTGCCCGTTTTATTCGGTATCCGGAAACTACCATCATCCCCTATATTGGTTGAATCGATGGGGTTGAGCTGATTGTTCACGAAACGTTTCAAATAGACGGTCGACTGATCGGTGTCTTTGATCGTTCCTTCGATGGTGGCGTTATCCTGGCCTTTGTTGCTGCACATGGTCAGCAAAGCACCGGTCAGGATAAAGATCAGGAGGGTTTGGATCGTTCGCATATAAATATTGGTTTTGGTGGAACTGGTCAGGACTCTTCGAGCATTTTCACGACCAGCTTGTTCGCGGTTTTTGGATCGGCTTTTCCTTTGGAGCGTTTCATGACTTCTCCCATGAAAAGGCCAACAAGGCCTTTTTTCCCGTTTTGGTATTCGGTTACTTTGTCCGGGTATTTTTCCAGGGCTTCTTTCACATATTGTTCCAATGCCCCTTCATCGCTTTCCTGGATCAGATCCCTGGTTTTCGCTATAGCTTGCGGGGTTTGGTCCGGTTGTTCGATGAGGGCCGGGAAGAGTTCCTGCTCGGCCAGGGAGTTGCTCACTTTTCCGTCTTCTATCAGGGTGATGATATCGGCAATGGTGGAAGGGGAGAGGGGGAACTGGTCGATCCCTATTCCTTTTTCATTGAGCCAGGATTTGACCGGTCCCATTACCCAATTGGCAGCTCGTTTGTAGTTCCTGGTCAGGGTGGTCACCTCTTCGAAGTACAAAGCAATGGGTTTGCTTTCGGTCAGTACCCCTGCATCGTATTCTGACAGGCCGAGTTCTTCGGTGTATTTCTGCATCAATTCCCGGGGGAGCGGGGGAAGGGCATTCCGGGCCCTGTTCAGGTCCTCATCCGTGATATGGACCGGCTGGAGATCAGGTTCGGGAAAATAGCGGTAATCCTGGGTGGTTTCTTTGGTCCGCATGGCGATGGTGATGCCTTCCACAGCATCAAAGTTCCGGGTTTCCTGTTCCACGGTTCCACCGCTCTCGATGATCCCGATCTGGCGCTCTATCTCATGGTCGATGGCCCGCTGTACGTTCCGGAGTGAGTTCATGTTCTTGACCTCTGTACGTGTACCGAATACCTTGGCATCCTTGAGCATGACAGAAACGTTGGCATCGCAGCGAAGACTGCCTTCTTCCATGTTCCCGTCACAGATCTCCAGGTAGCGGACTAGTTGACGTACTTCCGCCAGGTAACGGTAGGCTTCTTCCCCGGAACGGATCTCCGGTTCGGAGACGATCTCCAGGAGTGGGACGCCAGCACGGTTCAGGTCGATGAGCGTATTGAAAGGATCCTGGTCGTGGATACTTTTTCCAGAGTCTTCTTCCATGTGGATGCGGACCAGGTTGACTTTTTTGAGCTGTCCATCGTCTCCTGTGATAGTAATGTGTCCTTTCCGGCAGATCGGGGTGTCGTCCTGAGTGATCTGGTAGCCTTTGGGAAGATCAGCGTAGAAATAGTTTTTCCGGGCAAAATGCATTTCCCTGGTGAATTCCGCATCTACGGCAAGTCCCAATCGCATCGCGTGGTCCACCACGGCCTGGTTGAGACGGGGTAGGGTGCCGGGGTGGCCAAGGGAGATCGGGCTCACATTGCTGTTGGGAGCAGCACCGTATGCGTTGCGGTCAGAAGAAAAAGCCTTGCTGTGGGTCAGCAGCTGGGCGTGTATTTCGAGACCGATGATCGGTTGGTATTTGTTGCGAAGTTCCGGGTCCATGTTCTCAGGCTGTCCTCTACAAATTTGGTGATAATTGGGGAAGTCAGGAACGAATTTCTATTGTTGATGGTGTTTATTGGTGTACCAGTTCTTTCATGATGCGGGTCATCTTGTATTCCACCTTGGCAGCTTCTGCTTGTACTTTTTCATGGGAGATCTTTTCGATCCTTCCTTCCACGCCGAGGTCGGTGATCACCGAAACAGCAAAGCAGGTCATGTCCATGTGTCGTGCAGCGAGCACTTCCGGTATGGTGGACATGCCTATGGCATCTGCACCTATTGTTCTCATGTACCGGTACTCTGCAGGGGTCTCGAAGCAGGGTCCCGGTATAGCAGCATAGACTCCTTCCCGGACGGTTATTCCTTGTTTTCCAGCGATAGCATGGGCAGCTTTGATCAAAGCAGGATCGTAAGAGCGGCTCATGTCCAGGAACCGGGGGCCGAGTTCTTCCTGGTTCGGTCCGATCAGAGGGTTAGAGGGGAAAAGGTTGATATGATCATTGATGAGCATGATATCTCCGATCTCGAATTCCGGGTTGACACCACCGCTGGCATTGGACAGGAAAAGCTTTTTCACGCCGAGGGCGTTCATCACCCGGATAGGGAAGGTGAGTTCCTGCATGGAGTATCCTTCATAATAATGGAAGCGTCCTTGCATTGCGACGACAGGTTTTCCCTCCAGCTTTCCGAAGATCAGTTTTCCACGATGCCCCTGGACTGTGGAGACCGGGAATTCAGGAATGGTATTGTAAGGAAAGCTGGTCTCTGCGTCTATTTCGTCGGCCAGACCACCGAGGCCTGTCCCCAGGATGATCCCCACTTCGGGAGCCGCCCCTGTGTTATTGCGGATATATTCTGTCGTACTTCTGATCTTGCTCAACATAGCGGAGGATCTTTCGGTCGAATTCCTGTGGGTTATCGAGGAACCTGATCTTCATCGGTAAATAATACACGGGCAGTCCGAGAAGTTTGTCGCGATTACTGTTGGAACGCAGCCGAACGGCATCTTTCTCGGTCAGCAGGATGATCTTGTTCGGTCCTTCAGCATCTTCATAAGCCTGGACTACCTGCTGAATGTTGCTGCTGGTGAATTCATGATGGTCCTGGAAACGAAAGGAATGAACGGTGCAATTTTTTTCTTCCAGGCATTCGTAAAAAGGGTCCGGATCGGCGATGCCCGTCATGGTTACTACCGTCATGCCAGGGCCGATCTCCGGATCGGGTGAGGTGGTCTGGTCGGGGAAAACAGGTTGGAGGTTTCCCAGTTCGATGAAAGAAAAGAAGACCTCCTGATGGGCCAGGGGGGACAGGTCATAAAGGATCACCCGGCGATCCAGCGGGGAGAGGTCACGGGGTGTTTTGGTCACAATGATGATGTCTGCTCTTTTTGCACCACTGGAAGATTCCCGAAGGTTTCCGGAAGGAAGGAGGTGGTCATGTTCGTAAAGATCCCCATGGCGGGTAAGGAGAATGCTCAAGCCGGCATCCACCCAGCGGTGCTGGAAAGCATCGTCCAGAAGGATGCAGTCCAGGTCCTCATGTTGTTCCATGAGTTTCCGGATGCCTCTCACCCGTTGGTTGCAAACCGCTACCACGATATCAGGGAATTTGCTTTTGATCTGGGCGGGTTCATCTCCCACTCTCCGGCTGGAAGGTTCCTTCCGGGCTTCCGCAAAGCCTTTGGTGTATCTTTTGTATCCTCTGCTCAGAACTGCGGGATGGAAACCCCGTTGTTTCAATGTGCGGATGAGGTATTCGGTGTGGGGTGTCTTTCCTGTGCCTCCTGTGTTGAGGTTCCCTACACAGATGATGGGAATATCGAATTCCCGGGAAGGCAGGAGCCCGACATCGAAAAGAAGGTTACGAACGGCCATGACCCCTCCGTAAATGAAAGAGAATGGGTACAGTATGGATCTTAGGAACTTCATACGCCAGTAGCTGCGCAATTTACAAATATGATGGAAGCCTGAAGAAGAGAATGCCCCGGAACATTCTTTACATTTGAGAACGGACCAAAAACCATTCGGCTATGAAGGTCAGGGACATTGCCTGGGCACTTGAAACATGGGCTCCGCCCGCTTTACAGGAATCATATGATAATGCAGGACTCCTCGTTGGAGAACCTGGAATGGAAGTGAAGAGTGCGTTGGTTTGCCTGGATTGTACGGAAGAAGTGTTGGAAGAAGCTATTGAAAAAAATTGCGGGATGGTGATCGCGCATCACCCTGTTATTTTCGGGGGGGTGAAGCGCCTTACCGGCGAGAATTACGTGGAAAGGGTGGTGATGAAGGCGATCCGGAATGATATTGCTTTGTATGCGGCCCATACGAATCTGGACAATGTTCCGGACGGGGTCAATGCGATGATCGCGGAAAAGATCGGGCTGAAGGACGTTCGGATCCTGGCACCGAAGCAAGATCAGTTGCGGAAACTCGTTGTTTTTTGTCCTGTTGATCATGGGGATAAGGTCCGAAAAGCCATGTTCAATGCCGGTGCCGGAGCAATTGGGGATTATGACGAATGCAGCTTCAATCTCGAGGGGTTCGGTACCTTCCGGGCCGGAGAAGGAGCGGATCCCTATGTGGGGGGTCAGGGAGCGCAACATCACGAACAGGAGCAGCGCATCGAGGTCATTTACCCCGTTTACAAGGAAAAGGATATCCTGGCGGCGATGATCGAAGCCCACCCCTATGAGGAAGTTGCCCACGATATTTTTCCACTGGCCAATGAAGACTCCGAAACCGGGAGTGGGATGATCGGGCAACTGGAAGTTCCTTTGGTACAGGAAGAGTTCCTGGCTCATGTCAGGGAGCGCATGGCTTGTGATTGTATTCGCTATACCAGCTCGGAAGAAGAGGAAGTGAAAACGGTTGCGATCTGCGGAGGAGCTGGAAGTTTTTTACTCCCCCGGGCGTTGAAGGAAGGGGCCGACGCCTTTGTTACCTCAGATCTTAAATACCATCAGTTCTTTGATGCCGAAGGGAAGTTGATGATCGCCGATATTGGCCATTATGAGAGTGAGCGTTATACCATCGATCTGTTCGTACGCCGCCTGCAGGAAAAATTTCCTAAATTTGCGGTCCATTCTACGGCGGTGAATACGAATCCCGTAAAATACTTTTGCTGAACATGGCCACCAAGAAAAGCACATCCTCCTCCGATAAGAAGAAAAAGACCCCTGCTTCGTCCTCTAAAAAAAGCACTGCAGGAAGCAAAAAGACCACGACTGCTTCCAAAAAAAACACTGCCAAAAAGAGTACAGGGACCCAAAAAGCTGCGGCCAAGTCTTCTTCTGCCAAAACCACTGCCAAGAAGACCTCTGCTTCTTCCAAGAAGGCTGCAGCTTCCGGGAGTACGAAGAAAGCAGCATCTTCCAAAAAATCGACTTCCAAGACCAAAACGGCGGCGAAAAGCCAAAGCACTTCAACTCCGAAAAAAAGTGCTGCTTCCGCCAAAAAGAAGAGTGCTTCGAACGTCGCTCCGAAGGATCGCCCCATCGAAGACAAGCTCCGGGCTCTCTATACACTGCAGCGGATCCATACCGAATTGGACAAGATCCGGCAGGTGAGGGGAGAGCTTCCTTTGGAGGTCCAGGACCTGGAAGATGAGCTCGAAGGGTTGAATACACGCCTGGAAAAGCAGGAACAGGAGGTCAAGGACTTCGAACAGAAGATCACGGACAAAAAACATGAGATCAAAGAGTCCGAACAACTCATCAAGAAGTATGAGAAACAGCAAAAGAACGTTCGGAACAATCGCGAATTCGAGTCGCTGAGCAAGGAGATCGAATACCAGGGGCTGGAGATACAGTTGGCCGAGAAAAAGATCAAGGAGCTTCAGGCTCGGATCGATGCCAAGCAGGAATTGGTGGACAAGACCCGGGAAGAATACGAAGAGCGCAAAAAAGACCTGGATGAGAAGAAGAAGGAGCTGGATGATATCATGAAAGAAACCCAGAAGGACGAACAGCAATTGCTCAAGAAAGCCGAAGAAGCTAAAGGAGAGATCGAATCAAAGTTGCTGGCTGCTTACGACCGCATCCGCGACAATGCCCGCAACGGACTGGCTGTTGTGACGGTGGAGCGGGACGCCTGTGGTGGCTGTTTCAACAAGATCCCTCCGCAGCGGCAGTTGGATATTCAACTTCACAAAAAGCTCATCGTCTGTGAGCATTGTGGTCGCGTACTTGTTGACCCTAACATGGTCGAGGAAATGGAAGAGACGGAGGTGCTCTGATCGGGTTTTTTGATCACTCGAACAGAAAAGCCCGCCTTTGAAAGAAGGCGGGCTTTTTTTATGGTCAGTGACCGTTTTTCGATGTTCAGGGCATCCATGGATGCCCCGCGGACTTATTTTTCTCCACCTATAACTCCGAAGAAAAGAGGTAACTATAAGGGAAGTAAAATAAAAATTACCAGTGGTCAGAACCGGAATCCAGCTGTGAATACGATCCGGGTCATGCTGTTCCGTATGGTGGCAGCATCGACGAATGCTGAGTCGTACATGTAATGGTCTTCTGCCCATTGGATAATGGAGACAGCACCATCGAGGAAAAAGGATTCTTCACGGAAACCTGCCCCGAAAGAATAGATTCGGGAGGGGTCA
>CAZAYA010000034.1:0-19911 GCA_964489175.1 uncultured Flavobacteriales bacterium
AAAACGATCTCGACGAGCAGGATGACCATACCGCCGCTTTCCAGGCGACCAACGAGTTCCTGTACGAAAGCAAAAGGCATCTGAGCGATGATCCCGACCATGATCAGGAGCGAGATCCCGTTACCGATCCCTTTATCAGTGATCTTTTCCCCGAGCCACATCACGAAGACGGTCCCCGTAATGAGGATGAGGATACTGGACACCCACCAGAAGGGATCGTCGGGGCGGGCAGCAGGGTCAATGGTGGTGGAAATATACCCAGGGGCCTGAAAACCACACAAGATGATGGTCAGCATCCGGGTCCACTGATTCATGCGTTTCCGACCGCTCTCTCCTTCTTTCTGCATCTTCTGGATCGCCGGTACAGCGATCCCCATCAGCTGCATGATGATCGATGCGGAGATATAAGGCATGATGCCGAGCGCAAAAATGGAGGCCCGGGACATGGCGCCCCCGACGAACATGTCGATCAGGCCGGTTAGTCCTGCTCCCCCACCAGCATTGGCAGCAGCCAGTTTAGCAGAATCGACTCCCGGCAGTACAACATAGGACCCCACCCTGTAGATCAGGATGATCCCCAGCGTGAAGAGGATCCTGTTGCGCAGGTCTTCGATCTTCCAAATGTTCCGTATGGTCTCGATGAACTTCATGTTCCGCTCAGAGTTCGACGGCTTGACCGCCCTGATCTTCGATGGCTTTTTTGGCAGATGCGCTGAACTTATGGGCCTTAACGGTCACCTTGGTTTTCAGCTCTCCGTCCCCCAGGATCTTGACAGGCTCGTTCTTTTTAGCCAGGCCTTTCTGACGAAGCAATTCGGGATCGATCTCGGACACCTTTTCACCATCAGCAAGTTTTTGAAGGTAGTCCAGGTTCACGATGCTGAAATGCTTCCGGTTGATATTCTTGAACCCATATTTAGGGACCCTTTTCTGAATGGGCATCTGACCACCTTCGAATCCCCATTTGCGTTTGCTCCCGGAACGGGACAGGGCACCATTGTGCCCACGGGTGGATTGCCGTCCTCTCCCGGAGCCTTCTCCGCGTCCTACCCGCTTCCGTTGCTTCACGGAGCCTTTGTTCGGTTTCAGTTCGTTGAATTCCATCAGGATCCTTGCTTTTAGCGTGCTGTTACTTGATGTCTTCGGTTTCGATAAAATGTCCCACTTTACGGACCATCCCCAGGATCTGGGGCGTGGCTTCCTTCTCCACGGATTGATGGAGCTTGCGAAGGCCCAGTGCTTTCAGGGTCCTCTTCTGCCTTTCGGGCCTCCCGATCGGGCTTTTCTTCAATGTGATCTTGATCTTTCCCATAACTCCGTCTTGTTGCAGGTCAACCGTTGAAGACCCTTTCCATTGGAATGTTGCGTTGTACAGCCACAGTATGTGCATCCCTCATTTCCAGCAAACCGTTCAGGGTAGCTTTTACCAGGTTATGCGGGTTGGATGACCCCTGTGATTTGGCCAATACATCCTTGATACCAACGCTTTCAAGAACAGCCCGCATGGCACCACCAGCGATCACACCAGTACCGCTGGAGGCAGGTTTAAGCATGACGCGTGCCCCTGCAAACTTGCTGTTCTGGGTATGTGGAACAGTCCCATTGATGATCGGGACCTTCACGAGATTCTTCTTGGCATTATCGATAGCCTTCGCGATAGCACCAGCCACTTCCTTGGCCTTGCCATGCCCGAAACCGACCACACCGTTCTCATTTCCTACGACCACGATCGCTGCAAAGCTGAAGGCACGTCCACCCTTGGTCACTTTCACGACCCGGTTGATGGATACGAGCCGGTCGGTCAGCTCTATCTCGCTTGATTTTACCCTTTTGATATTCTCTGTTGCCATGTCGGTATCTTAGAATTTTAATCCTCCTTCTTTGGCTGCCTCAGCCAGGGATTTGACCCTTCCGTGATAGCGGTATCCGTTCCGGTCGAAAGCCACCTGCTCTACTTTGGCTTTTTTAGCGGCTTCTGCGATCGCTTTGCCAACAGCAGTGGCTTGTTCGATCTTGGGAACGCTCTGGACCTCCTCCATCTTCAGAGAAGAAGAGGAAGCCAGGGTATGCCCCTGAACATCATCGATGATCTGAGCATAGATCTGTTTGTTGCTCTTGTATACACTGAGCCTGGGACGTTCTTTCGTCCCCCGGATCGTCTTGCGGATCCGGCGCTTGATCTTGGCTCTTCTTTGATCTTTTTTCGTTGCCATGGTCCCGGCTTTTTACCTTTTCTATGCTTTACCAGCAGCCTTACCTGCTTTTCTCCGGATCTGTTCACCCATGAAGCGGATCCCTTTTCCTTTGTATGGTTCAGGCGGTCTCAGGGAGCGGATCTTCGCCGCTACCTGTCCCACCAACTGCTTATCGACCGATTCAAGGGTGATGATCGGATTGGCCCGTTTGGGGGTCTCAGCGCTTACCTGCACCTCTTCCGGCAGTTCAAAGATGATATTGTGCGCATACCCGAGGGTAAGTTCAAGTTGCTGTCCTTTGGCCGTAGCCCGGTAGCCAACCCCGACAAGTTCCTGCTGGATCTTGAATCCCTCAGATACCCCGATCACCATATTGTTAAGGAGGGCACGGGAAAGGCCGTGTTTGGCTTTCAGTTCTTTCTTGTCGGAACTGCGCTCCAGTGAAACAACACCATCCTCTACCTTGACCGTAATACGGGGATCGAGCTTTTCGTTAAGCTCTCCCTTGCTCCCCTTCACCGTGACAACATTGTCATCGGAGACGCTCACTTCAACGCCTTCAGGGATGTCTATATTCCAATTTCCGATCCGTGACATGCTTCCTCGATTTTAGTGCACGTAGCAAATTACTTCTCCACCGACCTTTTCCTGCCGGGCTTCTTTGTCCGTCATCACACCTTGTGATGTAGACAAGATAGCCACGCCCAGTCCGTTGAGGATACGCGGCAATTCTTTCGCACCCTTGTACTGACGAAGGCCGGGCTTACTTACCCGCTGGATCTCCCGGATCAACGGCTGCTTCGATGCACCGTGATATTTCAACGCGATCTTGATGATCCCCTGCTTGTTATCATCCTCGAACTTGTAATTCAGGATATACCCTTTGTCATAAAGGATCTTGGTAATATCCTTCTTGAGGTTCGAAGCAGGTATCTCGACCACTTTGTGCTTGGCTTGCAAAGCGTTTCGGATCCTGGTCAGGTAATCTGCTATAGGGTCACTGTTCATCTTTTTGGCTTTGTTGCTTGTTTCCTACCAACTGGCTTTTTTCACACCAGGGATCTTGCCTTCGAGGGCCATCTTCCGAAAGACCACCCGGTTGATCCCGAAGGTCCTTATGTATCCTTTCGGTCTGCCATTGAGCTGGCAACGATTGTGCAGCCGAACAGGGGAAGCGTTCTTCGGAAGTTGCTGCAATTCATCCCAGCGACCTTCCTTCTTCAGTTGGGCACGCTTCTCGGCATATTTTTCGACCAGTTTCTGCCGTTTCCTTTCCCTGGCCTTCATGGATTCTTTTGCCATAGCTACTTACTTCTTAAAGGGGAATTCAAATTGTTTCAACAATGCGTGTGCTTCCTTATCGGAGTTAGCGGTCGTCACGAACGAGATATCCATCCCATTGATGTACTTCACCTTGTCGATATCGATCTCGGGGAAGATGATCTGTTCCTTCACGCCCATGGTAAAGTTTCCTCTTCCGTCGAACCCTTTGCTGGGCACCCCGCGAAAATCACGGGTTCTCGGGATGGAAACAGCGATCAGCCTTTCGAGGAATTCGAACATCCGGTTCCCCCGGAGTGTCACCTTCACGCCGATAGGCATGCCTTTCCGGAGCTTGAAGGAAGCCACGTCCTTCTTGGAGTAGGTCGGCACAGCCTTCTGACCAGCAATAAAGCTCATTTCCTCCATCGCGGTATCGATGATCTTCTTATCCGCCACCGCCTGTCCAAGCCCCTGATTCAGGGTGATCTTTTTCAACCGCGGCACCTCCATGATGCTCTTGTAGTTGAACTCCTTCTGCAGGGCCGGCACCACTTCTTCGTGGTACTTTTTCTTCAGGTTGGGCTGGTATTGTGTTGTTGCTGCCATAGCTTACTTGATCTCTTGACCTGAACGTTTTGCAATGCGGACCGACTTTCCATCCTTATTCTTTTGCCGTCCCACACGGGTAGCTTCTCCACTCTCAGGATCCACCGGGAGCAGGTTGGAAACATGGATCGAGCCTTCCTGCTTGTTGATACCTCCCTGGGGGTTTTCGCTGGTAGGCCGCTGGTTCTTGGACACCATGTTGACCCCTTCCACGAAAGCCCGCTGGGCCTTGCGGTCGATGTTGAGCACACGACCTTCACTTCCTTTGGACTCCCCGGCGATCACTTTCACGGTATCGCCTTTTTTGATGTGCATTTTCTTGCGTTGCGTCATCCTTCGGTTCATTTAAAGTACTTCGGGTGCCAGTGAAACGATCCTCATGAACCGCTTTTCGCGGAGTTCCCGGGCAACCGGCCCGAAGATCCTCGTTCCGCGCATTTCTCCCAACTGGTTGAGCAGGACCACGGCATTGTCGTCGAAGCGGATGTAGGATCCGTCCACTCTTCTCACTTCCTTATTAGCCCTGACAACAACAGCACGGGAAACCGTCCCCTTCTTGATGTTCCCGGAAGGGATGGCGCTCTTCACGGTGACGATGATCTGATCACCAATGGTGGCGTAGCGCTTCCGGGTACCTCCCAGCACCTTCACGCAGAGAACTTCCTTCGCGCCCGTATTGTCAGCTACTTTGAGCCTCGATTCTTGCTGTATCATGCGTCCGCTTCTTCTTATTTAGCTTTTTCAAGGACCTCGACCAATCTCCAGCGTTTCCGCTTGCTCAGGGGCCGGGTCTCCATGATCCTGACCACATCGCCTGGACCACATTCCTCTTTTTCATCGTGTGCGATGAACTTGGAGGTCTTGTTCACGAACTTCCCGTATTTCGGGTGCTTCTCTTTGTAATTCACGGACACCACCACGGACTTGTTCATTTTCGTACTGGTGATGGTCCCGGTCTGTTCTTTTCTGTTGTTCCTTTCGGCCATGATCTTGGGTCAGTTTATCCTTTCTTCTGTTCCAGTTCGCGTTCCCGCAGAACGGTCTTGAGCCTGGCGATCGTCCGTTTCCTCCTCCGCATATCGTGGGGATCCTCGAGGTCGGACACTGCATGCTCGAGTTTGAGCTTGGACAGCGCAGCTTCCTCATTGTCCAGTTTTTCCTGGATGTCCACTTCGCTGAGTTCTCTGATCTCTTCTGCTTTCATCTTGCGTACTTTTTATCGATCACTGGATCTCGATATCGTTGCGAACACTGAACTTGGTCTTTACCGGAAGCTTCTGAGCAGCCAGCCGCAATGCTTCTTCAGCCACACGAACCGGCACTCCGTCGATCTCGAACATGATCCGGCCAGCTCTTACCGGAGCTACATAGTGATCCACAGCTCCTTTCCCTTTTCCCATACGAACCTCAGCAGGTTTAGAGGTTACCGGTTTGTCGGGGAAGATCAGGACCCAGACCTTTCCTTCCCGTTTCATATAGCGGTTCATGGCAATACGGGCAGCCTCGATCTGGCGGGCCGTGATCATACCACTTTCAATGGCCTTCAATCCGAAAGACCCAAAGGAAAGCTTGAATCCTCGCTGGGCGGTTCCTCTCAGGCGCCCTTTCTGTCTTTTCCGGTATTTTGTCCGCTTCGGTTGTAACATGATTATCGGTCAATTAGTCCCGGCCCCGATCACTTGGACCCTTTCTTGAATTTCTTGTTCTTGCTTTGCTTGTCCACATCAGGGGACAGATCTTGTTTTCCGTAGACTTCCCCTTTGCAGATGTATACTTTCACACCGATACGGCCATAAGTCGTATGGGCTTCGGTCATGGCATAGTCGATATCCGCACGCAGCGTATGAAGGGGGACACGCCCTTCCATGAATTGCTCTGTACGGGACATTTCAGCGCCATTCAAACGGCCGGAGATGATCACCTTGATCCCTTCGGCTCCCATCCGCATAGCGGAGGAAACGGCCATTTTGGTCGCTCTCCGGAAAGAGATCCTTCCTTCCAGCTGTCGGGCAACGCTATCCGCCACCAACCGGGCATCGAGTTCGGGGCGCTTGATCTCGAAGATATTGATCTGCACATCCTTTTGGGTGAGCTGCTTGAGCTCTTCCTTCAGCTTGTCCACTTCCTGCCCACCTTTCCCGATGATAACCCCGGGCCGTGCGGTCTTGATGGTCACGGTGACCAACTTGAGCGTCCGCTCGATGATGATGTTGGAAAGGCTGGCTTTTTTCAGACGGGCCAACAGGTATTCGCGGATCTTCTCGTCCTCGACGATCTTATCAACGTAGTTGTTACCCCCATACCAGTTGGACTCCCACCCTTTGATGATGCCCAGCCTGTTCCCGATCGGATTTATCTTGTGTCCCATTCGTTCGCTTTCGGTTTATTGCGGTTGCTTGCTGTCTACTACTAATGTTACGTGATTGGAGCGCTTTCGTATCCTGTAAGCCCTTCCCTGGGCACGAGGACGGAGCCGCTTGAGCATACCGGCTTCGTCCACCCGGACCTCTTTGATGAAGAGGTCTGCTTCTTCAGGGCGCTGCCCTTCGTTCTTATTCTCCCAATTGGCGATCGCCGACCGCAGCAATTTCTCCAACCTTCCGGCAGCCTCTTTCTGCGTGTATTGAAGCAGACTAAGCGCCTTGAAGACATCCTCCCCGCGGATCATATCTGCCACCAACCTCATCTTTCTCGGGGAAGTGGGGCAATTATTGAGTTTGGCGAAGCTCGTGTTCTTCTTTTGCTCTTTCAAATGTTCCGCCCTGAGTCTTTTGCGTGCACCCATTGTTTTATGCTTTGTCGGTCGTCTCTCTGGCTTATTTGTTTCCGGTGTGTCCTCTGAACGTACGGGTCGGGGAGAACTCTCCAAGCTTATGCCCAACCATGTTCTCAGTGATGAACACTGGAATGAACTTGTTGCCGTTGTGCACAGCGATGGTCAATCCCACGAATTCCGGGGTGACGGTGGAAGCCCGTGACCAGGTCTTGATCACCTCTTTCTTCTTTTTCTCCTGTGCCTCTTCCACTCTACGCTGTAATTTGTAGTGGACGAACGGCGGTTTTTTCAGTGAACGGCTCATGACCTATCTTATCTCTTTTTTCTGCGTTCGATGATGTATTTGTTCGACGCCTTGTTCTTTTTCCGCGTCTTGAACCCTTTGGCGGAAAGCCCTTTTCTGGAGCGGGGGTGGCCGCCGGAGGCCTTTCCTTCTCCTCCACCCATCGGGTGATCGACAGGGTTCATAGCAACTCCTCTTGTGCGGGGGCGCTTGCCTTTCCAGCGGGAACGGCCTGCTTTCCCGGACACCTTCAGCACATGATCGGAATTGGAAACCGAACCGATGGTAGCCTTGCTATCTCGTGGTACCATCCGGGTCTCACCGGAAGGCAATTTAATGACGGAATAACGGCCATCGTTGGCCAACAGTTGGACATAGGAACCAGCACTGCGGGCCAGGGATCCTCCTTTTCCAGGCAACAACTCGACATTGTGGATCACGGTACCCAGAGGGATGTTCTTCAGCGGAAGCGTATTGCCTACGTTAGGCTCGGCTTTCTCACCGGATTCCACTTCCCGGCCTACTTCCAGTCCTTCCGGAGCAAGGATATACCGCTTATCGCCATCTGCATAGTACAGGAGGGCGATGAGTGCGGAACGGTTAGGATCGTATTCGATGCTTTTGACCTTAGCGGGAATGCCGTCCTTGTTCCGTTTGAAATCGACAACGCGGTAGCGCTGCTTGTGGCCGCCACCACGACCCCGAACGGTCATCTTGCCCTGCTTACTCCTTCCCCCTGTACTCCGGGAAGGCTTAAGAAGCCGCTTCTCCGGTTCAGAGGCAGTGACCCTGTCGAATGTACTGAGAATAGCGTATCGGCTTCCGGGTGAGGTCGGTTTGAGTTTCTTTACTGCCATGGTCTCGCTTTATCCTGAGGCTGTTAGACGTTACTGTAAAGGTCGATCGTATCTCCTTCGGCCAGCGTTACGACGGCCTTTTTGTAAGGAGGGGTCATTCCGGAAACAATAGCGGTCTTGGTATACCGGTTCTTCCTTTTACCGGGAATGTTCATGGTCTTCACGGCATCCACGGAAACCCCGTAAGTAGCCTCGACCGCTTCTTTGATCTCCAGTTTATTGGCCCGTTTATCAACGATGAAGCCGAACCGGTTGAGCGTTTCGCCCAGTTCGGTCATCTTTTCGGTGATCACGGGTTTGATGATGATGTCGTTCTTGCTCATCGCTACAGCTTATTTAAGCACTTCGGGGATCTTGGCCACGGAACTTTCCAGGAAGATCACATGGTCGGCGTTCATGATATCATAAGTGTTCAGCTCCCGGATATTGACCACCTTGCTGTTGGGAATGTTGCGGGAGGACAGGTAAAGGTTCTTGTCGTTCTCCGGCAATACAACAAGGGTCTTCTTATCGTTCACTTTGAGGTTCCCCAGGATCTGATCGTATTCTTTGGTCTTAGGAGCTTTCAACTTCACATCCTCCAATACGGTCAGCCCTTTGTTCCTGGCCTTATAGGTCAGAGCGGAATACCGGGCCAGGCGTTTGATCTTCTTGTTCAGCCTAAAACCATATTTCCTCGGTTCCGGGCCGAACACACGACCTCCGCCCCGGAAGATAGGACTCTTGATATCCCCTGAACGGGCAGTCCCGGTCCCTTTCTGCCGCTTGATCTTCTTCGTGCTGCCGGCAATGCGGTTCCGTTCCCGGGTGCTGTGTTTCCCATGACGCTGAAAAGCCTGGTATTGCTTCACATCCAGGTAGATCGCATGATCGTTCGGCTCGACCCCGAAGATCTTGTCGTCGAGCTTGACCTTGCGGTCTGTTTTGTTGCCTTTGTTATTGAGTACGCTTAGCTCCATCGCTCAGGGATCATTTATTCACGGTCACATATGAGTTCTTCGGTCCGGGGACAGCGCCCTTGACCACCAGCAAGCTGGAATCGGGAAGTACCTTCAGCACTTTCAGGTTCTGGGCAGTGCGCTTTTTGGTCCCGGTCTGTCCGGCCATCTTCTGTCCTTTGAAAACGCGGGAAGGATCGGACGCTCCACCGACGGATCCGGGAGCTCGTTGTGTATCCTGCTGGCCGTGGGTCATATCACCAACACCACGAAAACCATGACGTTTTACCACTCCCTGGAACCCTTTTCCTTTTGTAATGCCGGAAAGATCCACGAATTCCCCTTCTTCGAAGATGTCAACGGTCACTTCATCGCCGACCTTCTTGTCGTCAAAGCCCTGGAACTCCACCAATTTCCGTTTGGGAGAGGTCTTGGCCTTCTTGAAATGACCCTTGAGGGCAGCGGAAGTATTCTTTTCCTTCCGGTCACCAAAAGAGAGCTGAACAGCCTCGTAACCGTCCTTTTCTTCGGTCCTCACCTGAGTGATCACGCAAGGTCCCGCTTCGATGACGGTACAGGGGATGTTCTTCCCATCTTCATCGAAGATGCTGGTCATTCCGATCTTTTTTCCAATTATACCAGGCATGGTCTTAAGGTTTCCTCGGTTCTATACTTTGATCTCTACGTCCACCCCACTGGGCAGCTCGAGTTTCATCAGCGCGTCCACCGTTTTGGAAGAAGAGCTGTAAATGTCCATCAAACGCTTGTAGGAGCAGAGCTGGAACTGTTCTTTGGCCTTCGCGTTAACGTGGGGCGACCGTAACACGGTATAGACCCGCTTGTGCGTAGGCAAGGGTACAGGACCACTAATGATCGCTCCCGTATTCTTTACCGTCTTCACGATCTTCTCACTGGACTTGTCCACGAGGTCGTGATCGTATGACTTGAGTTTTATCCTGATCTTCTGGCTCATCTATCCCTGGATATTATTGATCAAGCAGTTTGTGTATTACCTTTCACCTTGGCGATAACATCCTCCTGGACGTTCTTGGGGCATTCCTGATAGTGCGAGAACTCCATGGTGGAAGTTGCCCGCCCGGAGGAAATGGTCCGCAGTTCGGTCACATAACCGAACATTTCGGACAGGGGTACTTTGGCTTTGATGACCTTGGCTCCTCCCCGGGAATCCATATTCTCAACAGTTCCCCGGCGTTTGTTCAGGTCACCGACGACATCTCCCATATTCTCTTCGGGGGTCACCACTTCCACTTTCATGATCGGCTCGAGCAGAACGGGTTTGGCTTTGGGAAGAGCCGTACGGTAAGCCATCTTGGCACAAGCCTCGAAAGAAAGACCGTCTGAATCGACCGGGTGGAAGGACCCATCCTTCAGCGTAACCTTGAGACTATCCATTGGATAACCGGCCAGCACGCCATTGACCATCGCATCCTTGAACCCTTTTTCCACAGAGGGGATGAATTCCTTGGGAATGTTCCCGCCTTTGATCTTGTTGGCGAAAACGAGTCCCTTGTTCGCTTCTTCCATTTCCTCTTCGGTAGGAGCTTCGATGGTCACATCGATATCGGCGAACTTTCCGCGTCCACCGGTCTGTTTCTTGTATACCTCGCGATGATCGGTGGAATCTGTAATAGCTTCCTTATAAGAAACTTGCGGAGCTCCCTGCTGGCATTCCACTTTGAATTCACGCTTGAGGCGATCGACGATAATGTTCAGGTGCAGCTCGCCCATTCCGGAGATCACAGTTTGACCAGAATCCTCGTCGGTCTTCACCTGGAAGGTGGGATCTTCTTCGGCCAGCTTGGCAAGCGCTTCACCGAGTTTGTCAACGTCGGCCTGGGTCTTGGGCTCCACAGCCACCCCGATCACCGGTTCAGGGAATTCCATCGATTCGAGGACGATCGGATTCTTTTCATCGCAAAGCGTATCGCCGGTCATGATATCCTTGAAACCGACCGCGGCTCCGATGTCGCCAGCTTCAATGCTTTCGATGGGATTTTGCTTGTTGGAATGCATCTGGTACATCCGGGAGATGCGCTCTTTTTTGCCGGTCCGCATATTGTGGACATAAGACCCAGCGTTCAGCGTTCCGGAGTATGCCCGGAAGAAACAAAGGCGACCTACAAAGGGATCGGTGGCGATCTTGAAGGCCAGGGCGGAAAAAGGCCCTTGAGGATCGGGTTTCCGTTCCGTAGCTTCACCCGTTTTGGGGTCGGTCCCCTGAATGGATTCGATGTCGAGCGGATTGGGGAGGAAGCTGATCACCGCATCGAGAAGGGTCTGCACCCCTTTGTTCTTGAAAGCGGAACCACAGAGCATCGGGCAGATGCTCATGTCGATGGTCGCTTTCCGGATAGCGCGGAGCATTTCCTCTTCAGTAATGGAATCGGGATCCTCGAAGAACTTCTCCATGAGCGCTTCATCGGATTCGGCCACAGCCTCTACCAGTTTCTCCCGGTATTCGTCAGCCGTTCCTTTGAGGTCATCGGGGATCTCGATCTCGATGAAGGTCTTCCCCTGGTCCTCCTCGTTCCATTCATAAGCCTTCATGGTGATCAGGTCGATGAGTCCGCGGAAATCATCCTCAGCCCCGATCGGTACCTGCAACGGGATCGGATTGGCGCCCAGTCTTTCCTCCACCTGGCGGACGACCTCGAAGAAGTCGGCACCTGCACGATCCATTTTGTTCACAAAACCGAGCCGTGGAACACCGTACTTATCAGCCTGGCGCCAAACGGTCTCGGACTGCGGTTCAACACCTCCCACAGCACAGAAGAGGGCGATGGCCCCGTCCAGTACACGGAGGGAACGCTCCACCTCAACAGTAAAGTCGACGTGACCGGGGGTATCGATGATATTGACCTTGTAATCCTGGTCCTTGTATTTCCAATAGGTGGTAGTAGCTGCAGAAGTAATGGTGATACCGCGTTCCTGTTCCTCCTCCATCCAGTCCATCACAGCAGCTCCTTCATGCACCTCCCCGATCTTGTGGCTAAGGCCGGTGTAATAAAGGATCCGCTCGGTCGTAGTGGTCTTCCCGGCATCGATGTGAGCCATGATGCCGATGTTCCTGGTATAATTGAGGTCGCGTTTAGCCATGCCTGATGATTCGCTTATGCTGTTGCGTCTTTCTTGTAATTAGAACCTGAAATGGGAGAATGCTTTGTTCGATTCGGCCATCCGGTGGGTATCTTCTTTCTTTTTGTAGGCGCCTCCTTCTTCGTTGTAGGCAGCCAGGAGTTCGGAAGCGAGCTTACGCCCCATGCTCTTTTCCTTACGGCCACGGGCGAATTTGATCAGCCACTTCATACCAAGAGAGAGTTTTCGGTTCGGTTTCACTTCCTGGGGGATCTGGAAAGTCGCCCCACCGACCCGGCGGCTGCGAACTTCCACAGCGGGACATACATTGCTGACTGCTTTCTTGAAGATCTCAACAGGCGTTTCTTCGCTGTTCTTTTCCTGAATGACATCCATCGCCTCGTAGAAGATCTTGTAAGCGACGGATTTCTTACCATCGACCATCATGTTGTTGATGAACCGGGCCACCAATTCATCCTTGAACTTGGGGTCGGGGTAGATCCGTTTGTATTTCTCTTTGCTATCCTTCATCGCGGTGCCTTATTTCTTCGGTTTCTTGGCGCCGTATTTGGAACGGCCTTGTTTACGGTCCTCCACACCTGCTGTATCGAGAGCGCCCCGAACAATATGGTAACGGACGCCAGGAAGGTCCTTGACCCTTCCACCCCGGACCAACACGATAGAGTGCTCCTGAAGGTTATGACCTTCACCAGGGATGTAAGCGTTCACTTCCCTCCCATTGGTCAGACGTACCCTGGCCACTTTCCGCATCGCAGAGTTCGGCTTCTTAGGGGTGGTGGTAGACACCCTGACACAAACCCCACGCTTTTGCGGACAGGACTCCAGGGCTGCGGACTTGCTCTTCTGCGCGGTCTTCCCACGCCCCTTCTTGACCAGTTGTTGAATCGTTGGCATATGGTATATTTGTGTTTCTCTTGGGTACTCGTTCCGAATTTTTAGGGCTGCAAATCTAGGACTTTTTCCACAGTAAACAATGCCCTGTGGATAATTCTTTCTTCCGCCATCCGCCCCTCCCGCCTCACTTTTCACCCTGTTTTCTTCTAAAAAACGCTCAAATCCAATCCATTAGGAGCGGATGGAAATCTTCAAGGAAGATGGTATCTTAGAGGTTCGTCAGGTAGGTCAGTCGCCCCTCTTCACTCCTTACTCCTGCCTCCTCCCTAACCATACGATCTATTACCTTTGCCCTCCATGGATTATCTCCGGCAACTCAACGAGCCCCAACGAAAAGCAGTCGAGCACATCGAAGGCCCCATGATGGTGATCGCCGGGGCCGGCTCCGGAAAGACCCGGGTACTTACTTACCGGGCCGCCCACCTCATCGAACAGGGCATCGACCCCTTTAACATCCTCGCACTCACCTTCACCAACAAAGCCGCCCGCGAAATGAAAGCCCGGGTGGCCTCGATCGTGGGAACGGATGCGAAGAGCATCTGGATGGGGACCTTCCACTCCGTCTTCGCTCGCATCCTGCGGGGGGAGTCTGAAAAGATCGGCTACCCGAAGAATTTTTCCATCTACGATACTACTGATTCCCGTAACCTTATCAAAAGGATCGTCAAGGAAAAAGGACTCGATCCGAAGATCTACAAGCAAAGCTCCGTCCACGGCCGCATCTCCGCCGCCAAGAACAAACTGATATCGGCTGCGGAATATGCCCGGAACCCCGATATTCAGGCCGACGACCAGGCATCCGGAAAACCCGAGCTGGGCAAGATCTTCCAGGAATACTCCCACCGCCTCTTCCAGGCAGGAGCAATGGATTTCGACGACCTGCTCTTCATGACGAACATACTGTTGCGGGACTTTCCCGAAGTGCTCAACAAGTATCAGGACCAGTTCCAGTTCCTGTTGGTGGACGAGTATCAGGACACCAACTTCGCCCAGTACATGATCATCAAGAAACTGGCCGCCCGGCGGGAAAACATCTGTGTGGTGGGCGATGATGCCCAAAGCATCTATGCTTTCCGGGGTGCCAACATTCAGAACATCCTCAACTTTAAAAAAGACTACCCGGACCATGCCCTCTACAAACTGGAGCAGAACTACCGCTCCACCCAGGCGATCGTCAACACTGCCAACAGCCTGATCGCCAAGAACCGGGAGCAGATCCGGAAGACCATCTGGACCTCCAATGGTGAAGGGGACCGGATACCGGTCTACCACTCCCTGACCGACAATGAGGAAGCCCGGAAAGTCACTGACTCCATTTATGAGGTCCGCAACAACAAGAACGCTGCCTACAGCGATATCGCCATCCTTTACCGCACCAATGCCCAGTCGAGACCCCTGGAGGAAGCCCTTCGCAAACAGAATATCCCTTACCGTATCTATGGTGGCCTTTCTTTTTACCAGCGCAAAGAGATCAAGGACCTGCTGGCTTATTTCCGGCTGACGATCAATCACCATGATGAAGAAGCCCTGAAGCGCGTGATCAATTACCCGAAACGCGGCCTCGGCAGCTCCAGTCTGGAAAAGGCCATTGTAACGGCCTCCCAGCACAACGTAACGCTCTGGCAAGTGCTGGATGCTCCACAGCAATTCGCCCTGGCCGTGAATTCGGGCACCCGGAACAAGATGGAACAGTTCACCACCATGATCAAAAGCTTCGCGACCATGGTGGAGGACCGCAATGCCTACGATCTGGGACAGCACATCGCTTCTTCCACCGGCATTCTCAAAGAGCTCTACAGCGACAAAACTCCTGAAGGCATCAGCCGGTACGAGAACATTCAGGAACTGTTGAACGGGATGAAGGAATTCACGGAAAAGGCGAACCAGGATGACCCCGACGCCATCATCACCCTCAGCGATTTCCTGGTGGATGTGGCTCTGCTCACCGATGCCGACCAGGATGACGGCGATAATGACCGTGTTTCATTGATGACCGTCCATTCGGCCAAAGGGCTGGAATTCCCCTACGTGTTCATCGTAGGCCTGGAGGAGAACCTGTTTCCCTCCCAGATGTCGCTGAATTCCCGGGAAGACCTGGAAGAAGAACGTCGTCTTTTCTATGTGGCCCTTACACGGGCTGAACAACAAGCCTTCCTCTCTTATTCGGAAAGCCGCTATAAATGGGGCAATCTCCTGAGTTGTGAACCGAGCCGCTTTATTGAAGAACTTGACCCACAACATCTTGACATGACCGATGCTGCTCCCACCGACGGGGGACCCGTGGAGGAAGACCGTAAAGCATGGTTCGGAGAGGATACCCCGACAGCTACCAAGAAAAAAAACCAGGGGAAACCGGCACCTGGCAAACGTCGCTTGACCAAGGTCCGCAACACCAAGACTCATTCCAACGGGCAAAACTCTGACAATAAGGACGTAAAAGTAGGGTCAGAAGTGGAGCACCAGCGGTTCGGAAAAGGAAAAGTGCTGCAACTGGAAGGCACTTTCCCCGACACCAAGGCTACCGTATTCTTCCCGAACGTTGGTCAGAAGACCCTTTTGCTCAAATTCGCCAAGCTAACCCTTCTCGATGCTTCCTGAAGCAGGCCAAAATTCCTATTTTTGGTCCGGCTGCCGGAAAAGGAACGGCAAGCATTCTTAAGATCATACCATGGAATACAACACGCAACGCCCCCATATGAAGATCCCGGAATACGGGAGGAACATCCACAAAATGGTGAACTATTGCCTGACCGTGGAAGACGCTGAACTTCGCAGCAAGGTAGCCCGCTCGATCGTAAAGGTGATGGAGCAGATCCACGCGGCGAACAGCAAACAGACCAACGGCGACATCAAGCAAAAGCTATGGGACCACCTCTTCATCATGTCCGACTTTGAACTGGACGTGGAGGCCCCTTATCCGAAACCTTCTCCCGAAACCTTCGAGGAAAACCCTGAAAAGGTCCCCTACCCCCGCAAGAATTTCCGCTACAACCAATACGGTAAAACAGTGGAACTGCTGATCGAGAAAGCCCGAACCTATTCCGAAGGGGAAGAAAAAGATGCGCTCACCCTTACTATCGCTAACCTGATGAAACGATTCTATGTGAAGTGGAATCGTGATTCCGTGGGTAATGAGGTGATCGTTGAACATTTGAAAGAATTATCGAAAGGGGACCTGATCGTCAAAGATCCTTCCAGGCTGATCGCTACCAGCGAGGTCATGCCCAGCAATTCCGGCGGCGGAGGCAAGAAAAAGAAGAAACGGCGCTCCGGGGGCAAAGGGAATCGTTCCAGAAAACGGAACTGATCCATGAGCGCATTCGAAGTCATCGGGGGAACATCACTTCAAGGAGCGATCGTTCCCCAGGGGGCCAAGAACGAGGCCCTGCAGGTCATTTCCGCCACCCTGCTCACCAGCGAAAAAGTCCGGGTCAGTAATATGCCGGACATCCTTGATGTCAATCGGCTGATCGATATCCTCGGCACCCTTGGGGTATCGGTGGAAAGAGACGGACACACCTGCACGTTCCAGGCCGACAACATCGATCTGGAGATCATGAACACGGAAGCTTTTCGGAAGCAAAGCGCTAGCCTCCGGGGCTCCATCATGATGCTGGGACCATTGCTCAGCCGTTTCGGCAAAGGCTACATGCCCAAACCCGGCGGTGACAAGATCGGCCGGCGACGGGTCGACACCCACTTCTTCGGTTTCCAGAAGCTCGGCGCCCGCTTTCATTATGACCCTGACAAAATGATCTACCATGTGGAGGGGCATGACCTGAACGGCGCCTACATGTTGCTCGACGAGCCGTCCGTGACCGGAACGGCCAATATCATCCTGGCATCCGTCATGGCCAAAGGGACCACGACCCTCTACAATGCCGCCTGTGAACCCTACATTCAGCAACTTTGCCGAATGCTCAACAAAATGGGAGCGAACATCAGCGGCATCGGCTCGAACCTGCTGACCATCGAAGGCGTTACCGAACTGGAAGGCTGCGAACATGAATTGCTGCCCGATATGATCGAGGTCGGCAGTTTCATCGGGATGGCAGCCATGACCGGTTCTGAACTCACCATCCGCGGGGCCGGCTGCGATCACCTGGGACAGATCCCCGACGTATTCCGCAAGCTGGGGGTCCAACTGGAACAAAAGGAGGACGACCTGATCGTTCACGGCCAGGAGGTCTATGCCATCGACAGCTATATCGACGGCTCCATCATGACGATCGCCGATGGCCCGTGGCCGAACTTCACCCCCGACCTCCTGAGCATCGTGATGGTGGTGGCAACCCAGGCCAAAGGGAGTGTCCTGATCCACCAGAAAATGTTCGAAAGCCGACTCTTTTTCGTGGACAAGCTCATCGACATGGGCGCGCAGATCATCCTTTGCGACCCTCACCGGGCCACCGTGATCGGACTGGAACGAAAATTCCCACTTCGCGGGATCCCGATGACCTCCCCCGATATCCGGGCTGGTGTATCGTTGCTGATCGCCGCCCTGTCTGCCGAAGGCAAGAGTACCATCCACAACATCGAACAGATCGACCGGGGATACCAGAACATCGATGAGCGATTGCAGAACATTGGCGCTAACATCGAACGCGTGAACTGATCGGAACGAGAATTGTCCCAGAAATAAAGACATCATGACACGTACCCCTGTCAAAATGAAAGGTTCCAATATTCTCCTAACGCTCGCTGCCCTGGGATTCCTGGCCATGGCCCCTTATTTCAGTGGCAACGGAGCAGGTTCTGACCAGCCGGGCATCGGTGAAGAAGCCCCCGACCTGATCTTTCCCGGTCCCGAAGCCAAAAAGGAATACGCCCTCTCCGACCTCGAAGGAAAAGTCGTTCTGCTGGATTTCTGGGCCTCCTGGTGTGGCCCCTGCCGGCGGGCCAACCCCTCCCTCGTACAGCTCTATCAAAAATACAAGGACGCCGAGTTCAAGAACGCCAAAGGCTTTACCATCTATAGTGTTTCCCTCGACCGCAACAGGAAAGCCTGGCAAAAGGCCATCGAGCAGGATAACCTCACCTGGGAATACCATGTTAGCGACCTTCAGGGCTGGCGATCAGAAGGAGCCGCGACTTACGGCGTAAGCCAGATCCCCACGAACTTCCTGCTGAACGGGAAAGGCAAGATCATTGCCAAGAACCTTCACGGGAAGCAACTCCACATGAAGATCGATCAATTGGTAGAGGAGCTCTGAGGAAAGAACATCCCCTGCCCTTCCAAACCTGACAAAATGTCGGTGACTCCCGATCGGCAGGGTAATTGACACCCAAGACCAGTAAATCGGTCCAATAAAGTGCTGTAAGCAATGGCTAAAGACAAGAAAGACGAACAACAAGAGGTCCACGAAGAAGACCAGAACGAACAACCTCAGGGAACGGAAGAGCAAGCTGAGCAAACCGATGCTCCAGAAGAAGAACAAGAGCAGCCAAAGGACGAGTTCAGCCAGCTCAAAGAAGAGGTGGGCAAGCTCAACGACAAATATCTCCGCCTGTTCTCGGAGTTCGACAATTACAAAAAACGGACGGCCAAGGAAAAAGCCACTATCATCAGCCAGGCAGGCTCCGATGTGCTCAAGGATATCCTCCCCGTGGTAGATGATCTGGAGCGAGCGTTAGAGGCCAACAAAAAGATCGAAAGCGACGACGAGACTGTTGAAAGCCTGAAACAAGGTTTCGAGCTGATCCACCATAAATTGCTCACCGTCCTCGAATCCAAGGGTGTGAAGCCCATGGATTCCAAAGGGGAGGAATTCAACACGGACTATCACGAAGCCATGACCCGCATGCCGGCTCCCTCGGAAGACATGAAAGGCAAGGTCGTGGAAGTGGTGGAAAAAGGCTATTGGCTGAAAGATTCCGTGCTCCGCTACGCCAAGGTGGTCGTCGGAGAATGATCGACAACAGAAGAAAGAACAGCAGGACCGGACATGCCCGGGTCACTGCCGCCTTCTATATTTGCTGCAAGTACCCCTGATAAGAGATCAACATGGCGAAAAGAGATTACTATGAAGTCCTGGGCGTTTCTCAAAGCGCCTCTGATGCCGAGATCAAGAAGGCTTACCGGAAAATGGCCCTGAAGTACCACCCGGACAAGAACCCGGGTGACAAGGAAGCCGAAGAAAAATTCAAGGAAGCCGGAGAAGCCTACGAGGTACTCAGCGACCCTGAAAAGAAAAGAAGGTACGACCAGTTCGGCCATGCTGGCATGGGAGGTGCTGCAGGAGGTGGCGGTTTCTCCAGCGGCATGAGCATGGACGACATCTTCGAGCAATTCGGCGATATCTTCGGCGGTGCATTCGGCGGAGGTGGCTTCGGCGGCGCCCGGGGTGGCGGAAGGAGAAGAAGGAAAGGCAGCGACCTCCGCATCAAGATCAAGATGACCCTCGATGAAATCGCCAACGGCACGGAAAAGAAGGTCAAGGTCAACAAATACGTACCCTGTAACAAATGTAGCGGAACCGGAGCCAAAGAAGGCACCTCCTATTCCACCTGCAACACTTGCGGCGGAATGGGACAAGTTACCAAAGTGGCCAACACTATCCTCGGACAAATGCAAACCACCCAGACCTGCCCCGAATGCGGTGGAGAAGGTAAGACCATCGGGGAAAAATGTACGCAATGCCACGGTGATGGCATCGTACGCGATGAAGAGGTGGTGACCATCAAAGTGCCGGCCGGCGTTGGAGAGGGCATGCAACTCAGCCTGAACGGCAAAGGGAATGCTGCAGCGCGGGATGGCATACCGGGAGACCTGCTCGTCGTTATCGAGGAAGAGCCCCATCCGGAACTTACACGCGATGGGAACAACCTGCATTACGACCTCCTGGTGAACTTTGCCGATGCTGCCCTGGGAGCTTCCTGCGAGGTCCCGCTGATCAACGGAAAAAAAGCCAAGATCCAGGTGGATGCCGGCACCCAAAGCGGACGAACCCTTCGCCTCCGTGGCAAAGGCCTTCCTAACGTG
>CAZAYA010000035.1:0-3286 GCA_964489175.1 uncultured Flavobacteriales bacterium
GAACAGATGGCCTTGTTTGGTCGGGATCATCAGGACCTTTCCTGCTCATTTCGACCAGGGCCTACGACTATTCTTTTTCACGAATAAAGGGAGCATGACGCGGGTCGGCCTGATCTCTGACACACACGCTTACCTGGATCCGCGAGTGGCTCATCACTTTCGGGAATGTGATGAGATATGGCATGCCGGGGATATCGGAAACCCTTCCGTTCTGGAAGGATTGGAAAAGCTCCGTCCGGTCCGGGCCGTCTTTGGGAACATCGACAGCCATGAGATCCGTAAAGTCTGCCCGGAAAACCTTCGTTTTCAGTGTGAAGGAGTAACTGTGTGGATAACCCATATTGGTGGGAAACCTGGCAGATACGATCGCCGGGTAAGAGAAGCCCTGAAGAACCACCCACCTGATCTGTTCATCTGTGGGCACTCCCATATCCTTAAAGTGCAGTACGATCAAAAACTCGGATTTCTCTATATGAACCCTGGTGCTGCAGGCAAGGAAGGCTTTCACAAAGTACGAACGCTCCTGCGCTTCACCATCGACGGCAAAAATATCCGGGACATGGAAGTGATCGAACTGGGAAAAAGATAAAAGGGGTTTGTCGGCCTGGCAAGTATTCGAGGGCTTGCAGCTTCAGTACTCAAAGGATCAACTTATCAACACAGCAACTCCCTTCCCGTATCAATCCCGCAACCGGTCTACCGACCGGACAAGCTTCTCATCCTTCTTTACGCCTTTGCCAGCCAAAAAGGTCAGGATCAAAGCGATGGGGGGAAGTATACTGCCGAAACCTATCGTCAGGGACGGTTGTCCTTCCAGACCAGTCGGTGCGCCCCAGAGGGCATAAGCGGTCAGGCCTGTCAACAGCACCTCGAGGACCATTACGAACCGGATCACATTGTACTGGAATGCCCGGTTGCGAAAGAGGAAGATATCGACCAACAGCAACAATACCGACAAAGGCAGAAGAGCAAAGAAACCGAGATCGAATTCAGCCTGGTCCATTGCCTCCCCTCCCACCGGGGAAAACCCATAAATATTGATCATGATCCTTTCCTGCCCGAAACTCAGGGTTCCTAACGAGAAAAAGAACATCAGAAGCAGGACCACAAGGGCCAGAAAAAGATAAACGGTCTGAATGCGTTGGATCATAGCCTTTCGTTCGGATCGCAAAGATAGAAGTCCGGTCCGAAACCCGGCTTATTGACGCGCTTCTTCTTCCAATAGCAACTGATTCCAGTTCTCCACAAGGGTGATAAACTCCTTCTGGAGGGTTTGGGACTTGTCCCGGGCATACCAGGTATGCATCTTACGGTGAAGTTCATCCACCATTTCCTTTTTTGGCTTCCCCTCCGGTTGCGCTTCCTTGAATTCAAGGATCATCTTCTGAACGGGTTCCGGCCTTGGTCCCCAGGTCCCCAACACTTCCGACCCGTCTTCACGGAGGGCGATCAGTTTGGGAATGGAGCGTCCCCCATTGGTCAGGTACTGGTCCATGATCTCCGGATGTTCATCCCGCCAGAGGATCCTGAGATCGATCTTTTGGGTTATCCCGGCCATCTTTGCGATCGCCGGCAGGTTCTGAGCAACATCACCGCACCAGCCTTCCGCCAGCACTACCCAGTACACCAATTCCGGGAGGTCAAGCAATTTTTCCTGAAGGACGTGGTTCAGCTCAAAGGTCTTTTCCAGCCGGTCCATCCGCTTGATGTTCAGCGACGTGAACCCAAGCAAAGGAATATCGCTGTTCGGATCGCCACTGGTAGGGAGCCCTTGTTCATAAAGCTCCTCGACCCTTTGCCGGAATTTTCGGTAAGAAAGTCCTTCATCGATCACCTTTTCAGAAAGAGGATGGTCCATAGATACAGATGGTTTGTGTTCAGAACAGCAACAGGGTGGACCGCCACGATGTTCGAAGGAGTGGCAGAATAGGGCTTATTGGTCAGCTTTCCGACGATCTTCTTGCAGCTCTTCCATTCCGGAATGGATGGTATTCCAGGCCTGATCCATCATAGCTTTGATGCCCTCTTCCCCCTGAAAACCATCCGGTTCAATAGGAGGATGAGCCTTCATTCGGATGGTCCCGGGCATCAGACGCCAGGTATCCGGGGGTTGTATCTCACGGGTCCCGACCAGCGAAACAGGAAGGACAGGCATTCCGGTATTCAGGGATAATCTGAACGCACCTTTGCGAAAAGGTTGTAATTCACCGGTACGGCTGCGGCTCCCTTCCGGATAGAAAAGAACACAATGTCCAGGCCGGATCCTCATAGCCGCCTTATTGATCGACTCGATGGCCTTTTTCCGGTTGGAACGATCGATGAAAATATGACCGTAACTTTTACAGGCATATCCGAACACAGGAACCCTGCCCAACTCTTTCTTCATAACGTATTTCAGGTCCAACCCCAGCCAGCCGGACATCGCAAGGATATCATAATAGCTTTGGTGATCAGCGATCACGATGTAGGACCTTCCTTTTTCAATGTTCTCTTTTCCCTTTACCAAAACCCGGACCGGGGTCAGGTACCCGATGGTCCTCGACCAGGTCCGCCCAAGCCAGTACATAATACGATCCGCTTTGAAAAGGGAAAAGATGATGACCAGAAGTCCGACCAGAAGGGTGTCCAGGACCAAAAGAGGAAGAAAGATACCCCATTTGTACAACTGATAAAGTGTAACGAAGAACGTTCTCATCACATGTCCTGGTCTGCCCCCCCCTTATACCAACTGTTTGTGCCAGCTTTGATGGAACGGGACCTCCCAGTTTTTTTCAAATTCTTCTTTGGTGGTCACAAGGTTGTTGAACACGGTGGTCTCTTCTCCGATCATTCCAACTTTCGTCATTTCCCGGAATTTTTCCAGGGAGACCACCCTGATAGTATCATCCTGCTTCCGATAAGCCACATTGGTACGGTCCATAAGGTGGATGTTGAACTCCTGTTCCAACTCCTGGATAAAGTGAACGGAGCTGTCGATCGAGCAACCGGAAGCTTCGGTAGTGGTCTCATCAGCAAAGATCCCGATGAAATGGTCGTGAAAAACTTCCAGCGCCGCTTTCATCTTACTACCGTGGGCAGTCCATTCATTGATGAAAGCAGCTCCTTTTTCCCGGATCTTCCGGACCTCTTCCGGAGAAAAGGGCCGATCACTCTGATAGAGCCACAGGCGGGAGGAATAAGGCAGGTCTTGATATGCGCTCATAACAGAAAATGTTTGCAGGGCCCCATGGAAAAGGGGCCGATCAAAGGTCCTTGGCCTGAGCGATCAGCTCAGCGACATCGAAGA
>CAZAYA010000035.1:3296-19312 GCA_964489175.1 uncultured Flavobacteriales bacterium
CTTCCCTTTCTTTGTTCTTTACGCCATCCGTCATCATGGTATTGCAGAAAGGACAACCGGTGGCGATCACTTCGGATCCTGTGCCCAGAGCCTCCTCGGTCCGTTCAATGTTCACTTCCTTATCGCCAGGTTCTGCTTCTTTGAACATTTGTCCTCCTCCGGCTCCACAACAGAACCCTTTGCTTTTGCACCGTTTCATTTCGACCAATTCGGCATCCAGGGTCTCCAGGACCTTTCGGGGAGCTTCGTAAACATCATTGCCTCTCCCCAGATAACAAGGGTCATGGAAAGTGATCCGTTTGCCTTTGAAATCACCTCCTCCTTCCACGGTCAATTTCCCATCATCAATGAGTTGTTGTAAGAACTGGGAATGGTGGATCACATCGTAATTTCCTCCCAGGCCGGGATATTCATTTTTCAGGGTATTGAAGCAATGAGGGCATGCCGTCACGATCTTTTCCACTCCGTAACCATCCAGCACACCAATGTTGGACATGGCCTGCATCTGGAAAAGGAATTCATTGCCGGTCCGTTTAGCCGGGTCACCGGTGCAGGACTCTTCCGTTCCAAGCACAGCAAAGCGGATCCCCACGTGATCCAGGATCTTCACCAAAGCTTTGGTGATCTTCTTGGCCCGGTCGTCAAAACTTCCGGCACATCCCACCCAAAAGAGGATCTCAGGTTTCTCTCCCTGGGCGGTCATTTCTGCCATGGTCGGTACTTGAGGTGTGCTCATTGGCTTAAGCTTAGGTTCCTGATCAATTCAGTATGAACGCTACTGGTCGTCCTCTTCAGCCCATTTGAAACGGTCAGCCGCACTGAACTGCCACGGCGCACCGTTGTTTTCGATGTTCGTGGACATGACGGTCAATGCCTCCGGAGCTTTGGATTCCTCCATGATCAGATACTGGCGCAGGTCCATGATGATGTCGAGCGGATCGATATTCACCGGGCAAGCTTCCACACATGCATTACAAGTAGTGCAGGCCCAAAGTTCTTCTTTGGTGATGTGATCCCCCAGCAAAGCTTTCCCGTCATCATGCTCTTTACCGTGCTTGTCAATGTTCTTCCCGACCTCTTCCAACCGGTCCCTGGTATCCATCACGATCTTTCTGGGAGAAAGCATCTTGCCGGTTTGATTGGCCGGGCAAACGGAAGAGCATCGGCCACACTCCGTACAGGTATAAGCGTCGAGCAGGTTCTTCCAGGTAAGGTCTTGTACATCCTTAGCCCCGAAACGTCCCGGCTCCTCTGCTTCCGAAGCTTCCTCTTCTCCTCCTTCAGCAGGTGCGGCAAAAGGATCGGCATTGGGGTCCATCATCAACTTCACTTCTTCCGTCACACGCTCCATGTTATCGAACTTGCCCTTTTCATCCAGGTCGGAATAATAGGTGTTCGGGAAAGCCAGGAAGATGTGAAAATGCTTGGAATACGGAATATAATTCAGGAAAATGAAGATCCCAACGATGTGAACCCACCAGCAAGTGCGTTCGATCAGGGCCAGTTGTTCCAGATCCCCTCCTGGCAAGAACCCTCCAATGAAACGACTGACCCAGAGATCTTCCAACTCCATACCGATACCCGTATATTGGGAAAGTCCGGCAGCAGCGAGGGCTTTTTCATCGCTCCCCATCAGGATACCATCGGAAGCGTTCATGGTAAGGAACGCAGCCATCAGAACGATCTCGAAGATCAGGATGATATTCGCATCAGAGCGAGGCCAGAGGGTCATTTCCCGAAGGTGGAACCGTTTAAGGCGAAGGATATTCCGGCGGATAAGGAACACCACACAAGCCAGGATCACCAGAACGGCCAGGATCTCGAAGCAACCGATAATGAACCGGTAAAACGCTCCAAGGGGGGAAAAAAGCCGGTGAGTACCCAACACTCCATCCAGGATGATCTCGAGTACTTCGATGTTGATGATCACGAACCCCACATAGATCAGGATATGGAAAAAGCCAGCGACCGGACGGGCTACCATTTTGGACTGTCCGATAGCTACCCGGGCCATGGTCTTCCAGCGTTCACCACTCCTGTCAGAGCGGTCCTCATCCCTTCCGAGCAGAATGTTCCTGCGGATCTTTCTGACCCGCCAAGTGAAAAAAGCGGCGGTGGTCAGCACCAGCATGATAAAAACGATGTTGCCCACTTCCATGAAGCGTTGGTTCTGTTGTTATTCCTTTTGCTTTTCTTCCCGTTCCAGCAATTTCTCCAGGCGCCTCTCCTCTTTCGGAGACAACTCCAAGCCTTTCGTTTTTCTCCCGAAAAGGGAATAATGCACATACCGTTCGGGATGCATGCGAAGGTCCTGAAGTAGCAGGTCCAGGTCCTTTGAAGCTTGCAGGAGAGAATTGTGAAGGCTGTCTTCCTTGACCAATTTTCCCAGTGAACCCTCCCCCTGCTCTACCTGGGCGATGATCTTTTCCAATCCACCGATCGCGCCTTTGGCATTGTTGATAGTGGTGGCGATATCAGCATCCGCAAGGGAATCGCTGATCATGGAAAGGTTGTCCAGGGTATTTCCGATCTCTTCATTCCGTCCTCTGAGGTTGCCCGTAATGGAAGAAAGGTTGCTGGTGATCTTGCGGATCCTTTGTTTTTCTTCCACGATCATAGTATCAAGGCGGAAGGAAGTGTTCTCAAGACTGGTCAGGGCCTTTTCAATGCTTTTGAAGCTCTTCGACAGACTTTTTCTCGCATTTTCATTGAAGATGGTATTCACCACATTCACCATGGAATCGATGGAAGAGATCAGGCCCTCTGCTTTTCGTTTCAGGGGAAGGACTTCCTTGTTCACCGACTCGGAGAGAGTAGCCTGTGTTTCGGAAACCAATGTATCGCTGGCGGTCGTGTATTCATTTGCTTCTCCGAGCTTCAATTCCACGGCTTTGGACCCCAGCAAGTCGGAACTGTAAACCCTGGCTTTAGAATCTTTGGGGATCCGCAATTCTTTTTCGAATATCGTAAGGACCACGATGATCTTGCCGGAACCATCGCCGGCCAGTTTTATCTCTTTGACCTGACCAACCTTGTAACCGTTGAGCGTAACGGGGTTGGATTCTACCAAGCCGTCAATGTTCTCGTAAACAGCGTAAAGTGTACGTTGCTCCTCCAGGAGGTTGAACCCTTTCAGGTAATTGATCCCCATGAAAAGAACAGCGATCCCTGCTACAACAAGCACACCAACTTTGAATTCCGTCGAGATCCTGGCCATTTTATCGGTTCTTCACCTGGGTCAATGCCTGCTGCAGGTCGATCCGCTCCCCGTTCCTGAAAGCAATAATAAAGGCCCCGGAATATCCGGCTTCCCTAGCTTTTTCCTGGGTGTTTTGCGCATCTTCATAAGCAGTAGCATGCCCAACGGTATATTTATGAATGCCATCGCTAATATACTCATCCACGCCGGAAAGCCCTTTGAAGTTAGCGGGTTCGAGCGGGACCGGGGTTGAAGAGGCAGCGATCTGGACCTTGAAGACGACCCCAGAATCCGCTGGTACCATACTATCCACGTCAGTCTTCAGGGTTGCTTGCTTCAGAGAATCCCGCTTTTTTTCCTGTGCTTCCATGCTCTTTCCCACAGACTCGATGGTCTCTTTATAATCCCGGAAAGAGCGGAACATGGCTGATGCCATGTATGCCTGCCCATCCTCGGAGTTCAGGAACTTCTCTTCGGATGGGTTGGAAAGAAACCCGAGTTCCACAAGAACACTGGGCATGGTCGTCTTATACAAGACCAGGAAACCGGCCTGTTTCACTCCCCGATCTCTCCTCCCCACACGCTCGCGAAATTGCTCTTGCGTAAAAGCAGCATAATGGAGGCTTTGCTCCAGGTATTCACTCTGCATCAACTCCAGCGCAATATAGGATTCAGGATCACGGGGATCGAAGTTCTCATAATGGGTCTTGTAATCGTCCTCCATCAATATGGCCGAGTTCTCCTGTTTGGCCACTTCCAGATTGGCCTTGGTCCGGTGCAGGCCAAGAACGTAGGTTTCACAACCATGGGCCGAGGACCCTCCGGCTACGTTCGCATGGACGGAAATGAACAGGTCCGCCTGATTCCGGTTAGCGATCTTGGCCCGCTCATACAACTCCACGAACTTGTCCGTCTTCCTCGTATATATCACCTCCACATCAGGGAAATGCTCTTTCACATATTCCCCGAGTTTCAGACTTACTGCCAGGACCACATCCTTTTCCTGTACATCAGAATGGCCGATGGCCCCGGGATCTTTTCCTCCATGCCCGGGGTCGATGACAAGGGTAGTGACGCCAAGATCGCTGGCATCCGCCCCCTTATTATCATCCTTTTGCGAGATCGGCATGAATGATGTAAGGAGCATCGCCACCGGCGCAAGGATGATCAAAAAATTGCGTTTATTCGCTTTGTATATGCTTGGCACTAGCTTTCGGGCTTTGTTTCCCGCCATGGCTCCAAAGGTACCGATACCAAATTGAGCTTTCGCAGCAAACACTTTATTAACAAATCTATTACTCTTCTCCAGGGCCGACGAACCGGAACCCGGAAAATTATCCTTTGCTCGGTGTTAATAATTATGACCCTGCCGATCTCCCTTTGTGCACAAACGACTGCCGATAGTCTTTCCTCCCCTAACGACACCCTTTCCCCTCCTGTTGTTCAAAATGATACTGTTCCACCCGATACGACCGTGACCGACAGTGCCGCAGCAGACACGGTCGTTTCGACCTCCCCGAAGGAAAAACCTGTTCTCGAAGCAGAAGTGGTCTATGATGCCGAAGACAGCATTCGCTTCGATCTTACAGAACAAAAAGTATACCTCTTTGGAAAAGCCAATATCAACTACAAGAAGATCGAGCTAACGGCTGCCCGGATCGAGTTCAGCATGAAGAACAACACAGTCTATGCTTACGGGGTGGAAGACAGCAGTGGGGAAAAGATCGGAAAACCTGTTTTCAAAGAAGGAGAGAAGAGTTTTGACTCCGAAAGGCTTCGTTACAACTTCCGCTCCAAGAAAGGGTTGATATATGAAGTCCATACGCAAGAAGGGGATGGCGACCTGTACAGCGAGAAAGTGAAAAAACATCCGAACGACGAGATCCATGTAAAAAAGGGGAAGTACACTACTTGTGAGGTGGAAGATTACCATATCCGCTTTAACAAAGCCGTGGTGATCCCCAAGGACAAGATCGTTTCGGGACCGGCCAACCTTGTCATTGCCGGGATCCCCACCCCTGTTGTTCTTCCATTCGGTTATTACCCGAACCAGGATGGAGAAGCTGCAGGCGTCATATTACCTTCCTATGGAGAATCTCCCGGCCTTGGCTTTTATCTGCTGGACGGCGGCTATTACTGGCCGGTGAACCAATACATGGATACCAGGTTCCTGGTGGACATCTACTCCAAAGGATCCTGGGGACTGGGGAACATCACCCGCTACGACAAACGGTACAAGTACCAGGGAAACCTCAATATCAGCTATTCGAACATCAAGAGCAGCGACCCCGAGTTCCCCGATTATTCCAAAACAGAGGAATTCTTCGTGAAATGGGATCATCAGCAAGATCCCAAAGCCAGGCCCAATAGCCGGTTCTCGGCCAATGTGAACGCCGGGACGAGCAACAACTTCAGGAACAACTTCAACAGCAATACGGATGACTACCTCAGCAATTCCTTCCAGTCCAATATATCATGGTCGCGCCGCTGGCGGAACCGCCCGTACAACCTGAACGCCAGCCTCCGTCACAGCCAGAACTCCCAGAACGAAAGCTTCAACATCACCCTTCCCGATATCGGTTTCAACGTGAACCGCTTCTATCCGTTCAAAGGGCTTCGAAAGAAAAAGGCTGGCGGACAAAAATGGTATGAGAAGATCGGAGTTACCTACAGCACTAACTTGAAGAACAACCTGCAAGCCACCAGTGAACAAATGGACCTGGACAGCCTGGACAAGCTGGTGAACAACATGCGGAACGGATTGAGACATAACCTTTCGGTCAACACCTCCTTGAAGAAATGGCACCTGAACCTGCAGCCTTATTTCAACCTTACCGACCGCTGGTACCTGGAATCATACGAAAAGCGATGGGATGAAGACCGCCAGAAAACCATGACCGATACGATCCGTGGATTCAACTCCGCCATGGACTATAATATGGGCGCCAACCTGACCACCAAGCTCTATGGCATGTACCAGTTCAGGGAAAACAAAGTGATCAGCAACCTGAAAGCAGTTCGGCATGTGATCACCCCCTCCGTGGGGTTCGGATACCGGCCGGCCGTTGGGAAACGTTTCGAAAGCGATATCGACAACGACAGCATCCTGGAAGAATACTCCCCTTACGATGGTACTATCTTCGGTGCTCCTTCTTCGGTGGAGTCCGGCAACGTGAACTTCAACCTTATCAACAACCTGGAGGCCAAGGTCCGGGATCCCTCGGACACATCCGCCTCTTCTTCCCGGAAGATCAAACTGCTGGAAAACTTCACCATGGCCAGTTCCTATGACATTTTCAAAGATTCCCTCAACTGGTCCCCCATCCGGATCAATGCCCGGACCAGCTTCCTCGAAAACAAGCTCAACGTTCGCTTCACCAGCACCTATGACCTTTATGACCGCTCTTCTGGAGGACAACGGATCGATGAATTCCGTTGGAGCAGAGACAGGCGGTTAGGACACCTCACTGATGCTCAGTTATCCCTCGGCGGCAGCTTCAGTAGTGAAAAAGGGGTTAGCATCGAGAATAAGGATATTGAAGAAGAGGAATTGAAAAAGATCCGACAAAACCCGCAGGCCTTCGTGAACTTCAACGTCCCCTGGACCCTGAACGTGAATTACAACCTCCGGCTCAACAAGCAATTCCGGGAAGGAAAGGATACCACCCGGATCACCCAATCCGTGGACCTCAGGGGGGACTTCAAGGTGACGGACAACTGGAAAGTCGGGGTTCAGACCGGTTATGACTTCGTGGCCAAGGAACTTTCCTATACGACCATCGACATTTACCGGGATCTCGGCTGCTGGGAAATGAGCTTCAACTGGATCCCTTTCGGAAAACGCCGGAGCTACCGTTTCCAGATCAATATCAAATCCCCGCTTCTCAAGGACTTAAAACTAAAACGAAGAAGAGAATGGTATGACCGGAACCTCGCGTTCGAGGAATAATACCGGACCTGATCTTCTTCCCTTTTTTCTTTGCACTAAAGATCCTTACCCATGCGCCAACCTATCCGAACCGATCAGGCCCCGGCTCCCCTGGGAGCTTATGAACAAGCTGTATTAGCTGGTAACACCCTTTATCTAAGTGGACAAGTCGCCATCGATCCCTCTACGGGAAATTTCATCCTGGATGATATCGAACAAGAAACGAAACAGGTCATGCAGAACCTCTCAGCCGTACTAAAAGCTGCGGGGATGTCTCTTGACGACCTGGTAAAATGCACCGTTTTTCTGGCGAACATCGAGGATGGACCTAAGGTGAACGAGGTCTACCGCTTCTTTTTCACCGGCGACCTGCCAGCCCGGGAGGCTGTTGAAGTAGCCCGGCTTCCCAAGGGTGTGAATGTGGAAATATCAGGGATCGCCGTTCGTTCATGATCCCTGCTCCCTTTTCCAGGCGGCGAACAAAGAAGTTCGTGGTTCATTGCGCTGAACACTGAACTGGCGGTAAAAGATATCATTGGTCCCTTCCAGGGTAAGGGTGATCCATTTTCCTTCCCTCAATATGCCTGTTTCCACAGGATGTTCGGGGCCGAAATAAGCAAGCCATTCCCCAAGTGCTTCTGCAGTACTATAACCGTTCACGGTAATGATCTTATCTCCCGGTGCCAGGGTTCCCTGATCGGCTGAAGATCCGGGGAGAACGGAGGTCACCTTCCATCCTTCACCTTCCTGGGTTGCTTTGAACCCGTAGTGCCCTTCATGAAAAAACGGTGAAGGGGTTTCTTCCCATTCGATGTTCAGCGTGTCAAAACAAGCCTTCAACTGAGACCGGTAATCTTCGATTCCCCATACAAAGCGGCGGAAAAAGGGCGTATGATCGGTCCCTGACACCTCCTCCAGGATCCTGAGGAGGTCTTCTTCCGTATACCCTTTCCCCTTCCGGGCATGATCCTCATATACGCTTTTCATCAGGTCATCCAGGGATCGCTCTCCCAAGGTGCTCTCCAGAATGGAAACATCCAGCATGAAAGCGATCAACGCTCCTTCATTGTAAATGGAAACCTTCCGGTGAGGGACTCCGGCCTGATAACCATCCAGCCAGGTATCGAACGAAGAAGCCGCCACGGATAAGTTCTTTCTGCCGGCATTATCGAAATGACGTTTGAGCATCTGAGCAAACCGGTTGAAGTAGGTCTGCTCGTTCCACACCCCGCTTCTCAAAAGCATATGATCCCCCATGTAAGTGGTCACCCCTTCCAGCATGTACCCCAACCGGCTGTAATTCTCCCCTGAAAGATCATAAGGCATCATCTCCACTGGCCTTATCTGTTTAACATTCCAGGCATGGTACAACTCGTGGGAACTAATGGCAATGAAGGAGTCATATTGCTGCTCCGGATCGAGAACGGCAAAAGAAGGCCCCATGACGATCACCGTCGAGCGAACATGTTCCACGCCATGGCGGGTGGTGTAAGGCAGGACCTGGTAAAAGAAATGGTATTCGTCAACGGGGAAGCCCCCAAAAGCGTTGACCTGCACTTCAGCGATCTTTCTGAGATCGCTTTTGATGCGATCCAGGTCCGGCCGACATTCGCCCTGGAACCAGAGGTGAAAAGTCACCCCATCCAATTCAAAGGAATCCCGGAGAAGGGAAGAACTGGCGATGAAAGGGCTATCCATCAGTTCCTGAAGATCGTTCACTTCAAAAGAGAACGGGCCGGTGGTGGACATGGAAGTCGCGATCCGATAGTCTTCCGGTACATCCAGTTCGATGGTGCAGGGATCTTCTTCCCTGCCGGGCACATACAAAAAACAGTTGACGGGATTTACATACAACTGGTCTTCGTTCAGGACCGAAGAACCGGCGTCCATAACATTAGCATAGTATTGATACCGAACACATACCTCCTCCACTTTTTCAGTACGAACCCACCAGCGGTCCTTGCTCACTTTATGATGCTCGAGCGGTTTTCCCTGCCCATCCTCTACTTCCAGCCATTTGATGTTCCGGGCGAAATTCTCAAGCTGATACCGTCCGGGGCGCCAGGCCGGTAACTGAAGCTCTAACGGGTCTTCCCTTACATCATGAATGGTGAGGGTAATATCTATCAAATGCCGGTGAGGGCGATCATAAGACACGTGGTACTGCATCATAGCGGGTCCTTTTATCCGTGCCGTTCCTCAAGGATCTTGTTCACATCCTTCAGCCCGTAACCGCGGGAAGCCAGCAGGACAATATAGTGGTACATGAGGTCGGCCGCTTCATTGAGAAAAAGGTCATCATCCTCATCCTTGGCTTCGATCACCAATTCCACCGCTTCTTCCCCGAGTTTCTGGGCGATCTTGTTGGTCCCTTTGTCAAAGAGCTTGTTGGTATAGCTCCCTTCTTTCGGATCTTCCCGGCGGTCCCTTACCAAACGGTCCAAGGCGAACAGGAAGTCCCTGTCAGCATTCTCTTCGAAGAAACAAGTATCCGCACCGGTATGACAAACGGGACCTTGCGGGATCACCTTGATGAGCAGGGTATCCTTATCGCAATCGGGAAGGATCGCCCGGACCTCCAGGAAATTACCAGAGGTCTCCCCTTTGGTCCAAAGCCTGTTCTTCGAACGGCTGAAGAAAGTCACTTTTCCATCCCGGCGGGTCTTTTCCAGGGCCTCTTTGTTCATGAAGCCAAGCATCAAGACTTTTTCCGAGTCGGCATCCTGAATAACAGCCGGGACCAGGCCATTCTCTTTACTAAAGTCGATGTTCAGATCCTCACGGGTATCTTCCATTGTTGCATTCGGGCTTTAAGGTCGCACAACCGGACCTCTTTGAAGTGAAATATACTGGCTGCCAATGCTGCATCGGCCTTTCCTTCGAGGAATACCTCCCTGAAATGTTCGATGTTCCCTGCCCCACCGGAAGCGATCACAGGAATACGAACAGTATCGATCATTTGCCGGACCGCTTCTACCGCAAAACCCTGTTTGACCCCGTCATGGTCCATCGAGGTGAACAGGATCTCTCCCGCTCCACGGCTTTCCAGTTCAGAAGCCCAGAAGAACAGTTCCCGGTCGGTGGGTTTCCTTCCTCCGCTCACATGGACTTTCCATTGTCCGTCCTGCATTCTTCGGGCATCGATCGCGGCAACGATACATTGGGTACCAAAGCGATCGGACAGCCGATCGATCAGTGACGGGTCCTTCACGGCTGCAGAGTTTACTGAAACCTTGTCTGCTCCGGCATTCAACAACACCTTCACATCTTCCTCCGAGCTGATCCCACCCCCTACGGTAAAAGGAATGGTCACTTCCCGGGCCACCCGTTCCACCAACCTGGCCAGGGTCTTTCTCTTTTCATGGGTGGCCGTGATATCGAGAAAAACGAGTTCGTCGGCCCCTTCCTGTGCATATAGTTTTCCCAGTTCCACCGGGTCTCCGGCATCGCGCAATCCCTCGAAGTTGACCCCTTTCACGGTACGACCATCCTTCACATCCAGGCAGGGTATGATCCTTTTCGTTACCATGCGTTCATTCTTCTGAAGAGGCTTTCAGGTTAAGAACGGACAGCGGGACGTTCCCTTCATAAAAAGCTTTTCCAACGATCACCCCCCGTACCCCGATCTCTTGTGATCTTTTCAGATCATCGACCGTAGCCACGCCTCCACTGGCGATCAGGTTCAGATCAGGGAACCGCTTCAGGATCTTCGCATAGAGTTCTGTATTGGGTCCTTCCAGCATGCCATCACGAGTAATGTCCGTGCAGATGCAATGTTCTATCCCTTCAGGGACCCACTGTTCCAGAAAGTCCATAAGCGAAACGCCTCCATCCTGCTGCCACCCACTCACCGCCACGGAACCGTCACGTACATCGGCTCCCAGGATGATCCTTTCAGGTCCGAACATACGCAACCAACTTTTGAATTCATCAGGGTCCTTCACAGCTACACTGCCCCCCGTAACCTGTTCCACCCCCGCGTCCAAAGCCCTCTGCACATCATTGCGGGACTTCATCCCTCCCCCGGCATCCACTTTAAGGGATGTTCCGGCAACAATGCGCTCCAATACCTGCGTATTGACCAACCGCCCTTCCCGGGCCCCATCGAGATCGACCACATGAAGGCGCTGCGCCCCCTCCTGCTCGAATCTTTTCGCCACAGCCAGAGGGTCGTCATCATAGACTTTTTTCCGGTCGTAAGCTCCCTGGGTGAGGCGAACACATTGTCCGTCAATGATATCGATGGCGGGAATAATGAAGCCGGGAGGGAAAGCTTTGTTCATGACAAGAAGCAAGGTTGAGGCATCGTTGCAAAGATGATCATTCCGGGGATCCCGGAGGGACCGGTTCCTGTTCCTGCTTTTTCTCTTCTTGCTTCTGCTTTTCCTTTTTATTCTTTCTTCTTACAAGGTCTGCAAGCCCACTCAGCAATTCCCTGGCCGTATCGAACTCCTCCTGGTAGAAAACCCCTGCCCCCTGGGTATAATCTGCCTGTTCGATCCCGGAAAGGTTCCGGTCATTGGATTCGTTGAAAGCCTTCAGCTTGAATTTTCCATCAGCAGTAATGTCATATTCGATCTGAAAGTCTCCCACCAGGGTGTTCTGCTCTTCTTTAACACTGGTATTCTCGGAAGACACGCCCAGGTTACCGCTCACGGACAAGCGCTCATTGAACAACTGGGTCGACAAGGCCACAGCCAGCTCTTCATCCGTGATCTCATCTCCGGGCCGGTAATTCAAACCAATGTCGAAATCGTTACTGATGCTGGACAGCCAGTTGCTCAACTGATTAGAGAGTAATTCGCTCGAGGTAGCAGAGCTCACTCCCACCCGGTCAGCTCCCGACCGTTCCCCCGGGTTGGGAAGGAACTTCCGCAGCACAAGAAGGGAGAACGCCTGTTTGTTCAACTGTTCTTCAGTAGCCATCTGGCTGCTGGCAATACTTCGAACTTCCTCGTTAACAGTGGGCATTCTGATGTCGAAGCGGATGTCCGGATTCATAAGATTATTGCTCAGGTGCATGATCAGGTCGACCGGTACCCTTTTCTTGTAATTCTCAGGATCTTCCACATTGCCGTACATAAGGTCATAAAGAGAGGTTCTGAGGCTGTAGGCAGCTTCCAGGTCCAACTCGGCATTGTAAGGATCCCCGTACCAATTGATGGTCCCCCCTTCCCGGATAGTGAAGCGTTTGTTGATCACGTTCTGCATCGTGAAAAGGTAGCTCCCTTCTCTGATCTCATACTGGCCGTACATTTCAAAAGAGCCTGCCGTGTTGATGGACATATTGATATTCCCTGAACCACTCCCTCTCATCACATCCCCGATCTCTTCATCGAAGATGATCCGTACCTGTGCATCCGGCGTTACTTCCAGATCGAAATTCATATTGATGCCGGAGAGGTCATAAGCAGCTTTTTGCTCTACCGTATCTTCCTGTACGAAGGTGACGAAGTTCTCCATCGTCACTTCTTCGCTTCCAGACAAGGGCAGGTTCAAGTTGGTCCCTTTTTCACTTTTGGCTGTTACCGTGATCTCCAATTGATCGGCGTACCCGGATACTTCTACCGTCCCTGTTGCATAAGCTTTCCCGTAGTACAGATCGTTCATTTGTTTGGTAGTGTTGAGGCACAAAAAACGATCGCATTGGGTGAACTCCAGGAAGACGTTGAAACTCCATTGTGTAAAATCCTGATGGATCAGGGTTCCCGTAGCATAAGCCTGGTTTCCTTCCTGATCATGGAAAGGGATATAATCGAAGGTGATCATTTCATCATAAAAAGTGATCGGCTGATCGTGGATGAAATACCGGGTATTCAACTCATCCACTTTGATCTGGGTAGAATCGACATCAACCGTACCGCTGAGTTTCGGTTGCTGTATACTGCCCAGCAATTCGAGCGTTCCGGAAGCATTTCCCTTGATACCGGATATCCCTTCCTGAATAAAAGTATTAAGGATCCCCAGATCAAAGTGATCGAGTTGCAGGGCTACATCGAGAGGGGACTTTTCTTTTCCGGGAGTGTATTCTCCTTCAAAAGAAAGCCCTTTTCGCCCATCATTGACCGCTTTCCCCCGGAGGTCTATCTTCTTTCGTTCATGATCCCACTGGCTGTTCATCTCCACATCCCCCAGGGCATGATCACCAAGGGCCAATGAATCGATGCGAAGATTGGAAAGGAATTTCAGGTCATGATAAACATCCGACAACACGGCTTTGCCATCGATCGTTCCATCAAGCCCCGCTCCTCCCAGGTTGATGAAAGGGTCTAGATACCCCAACCAGAAGTCGTTCAATTCGAACCGCATCTTGTCGTAGGCGCTGTTGGAGACCACGCCGTTCACGAACAAGGATTGGTCTCTGGAACTGATAAGAAGGCTATCGACCCGAACGGCATTGGAATCCACGCTGATCCGGGATTCTTCAGAGATCGACCAGTTGGCTTTGTTCACAAGAAATTCAGACTGCAACAGGTCGAATTCGAATCGTTCCGGACCATGCACATATGCGACCCCTTCTATACTTCCGGTGGTACGAGGTTTACCTGAATCCCACCCCAGGGAAAAAGAAACATTATCCCTGTAAGCTTTAGCGGCCAGGTTGAGCCCTGCTATCGTCGTGGTATCGTTCAACTCAAGGCCCTCGACTTCTGCCGTCGTTCGGAACACATCTCCGGATTTCTCGACATTCAACCGCACCCCTTTGAATTCCTTGCCTTTCAACCTGAAAGAAGGGAGCATAGCATCCAGGTCGAAGATCCCCTCCCCAGCATCGTATTTGGCGGTTATTATGGAAGGATCAGGTATTTCGATACCTGGAGCAAAGAGCTCCGTGAGCGGAGACATATTTTTCAAGGCCATTTGCAACTCGAAGTCCTGATCCCGGGAGATCTCCGCCCCCTTTCCTTGCTCAAGGGAGGGTAAAGCTTCGTATAGTTGCTGAAGCAAACTCGGAACAAGCTCTTCCGACCTGAAATGTCCGGAGGCAGTAAGGTCCACAAAAGGAGTCTCCAGGGAAAGTACTTTTTCTCCCTGCTCTTCTCCAACGTTCAATAGTATTTCCCCGGCTTCAACACTTCCTTTTGTCTCCTCATACCTCGTATCGGTCGCTTTCAGGGTACCTTCCAGGTCATCCAGTGAATTCCCGGTGGCATTGAACTCAAGGCGGGTATTGAAGGAAGCCATGGAATCCCTGCCGATCAGGTTGAGCTGATTCAGATGGGCATGGGATATTTCCGAGGTAAAGTGATAAACGTGAGGAGAGGCCTGAACATCCACTTCCCCGTTGAACTGAAGGGCCAGGTGGTCATCCCGGACGTTCACTTCCCCGGCGAACTTGTTCCGGGCCAGCTCTCCTTTAATGCTGATATCCTGGTAGGTGTACCCCTTGAGATCGATCCCACGGATCTTCCCGTCGATCTCAGCATTGATGTTCTCTTCTTTCAGCCCCTTCCCTTTGATGTGAAAAAAGGAATTCAAACGCCCCACCTCCTTCAGGCCATAAAGACGACCGAGATGAAGGTCGTAAGTAGCCAGCTTTCCCTGATAATGATAAGTACCACCCGGATCGCTACGGAGAGATATGTCCGTTTTGAGCTTTCCTATGCTGGTGTTCAGCGTTCCATACGCCACCAGATCATTGAAAAACCCGGTGAAATTACCGCTGAACCTCATCTGCCCCAGTTCTGCCAGATTCGCAGGAACTTTCAAGTGGTGTCCCTCCTTGAAAGGGGGCAAAGGGATCGTTTCCAGGTCTTCTCTGTTGGAAATGGCTTCCTCCACATCCATAGCGATGAACGTACGCTGTATATCAGGCAGTCCGGAGAGGTCTACATCCCCTTGAAAATGGGAACCTGACGCGAATGCGATCCGCATACCCTTTCCTTTGAGGTCCTTTACCGTCCCGTTCACTTCTCCCGCCACCTGCACAACTTGTTGCAATCCTTCCAGATCGGGGGCGAAGTAGGAAATGTCTCCGAATTGCAGCCTGGAGGTATCGATGGTGGCTTCCATATTCACGGAGTCGATGAAATTATTGAAGGCCTTCATGCCCTGGTACCGGAAAGCCAGATCAAGGTCGATACCGGACCCTGGCGTCCGGATCCTCGACTGGTCGAAAGCCATTTTATCAGGGCTTATCAGGGCTTCCGTCCGAAGCGTATCCAGATGGAACCCGGACTTTTCCGATAAGGACAAATGCTCTACCCGGCCCTGCACAGAATCTCCGCGGGCAGCGAACCCTGTTATGTTCGCCTTGATGTTCCTGACATCCAGGTCCCGGAAGTCGATGCCGAAAGCCGTATCTTCCGAAGGTGTGTTCAGGTCCTGGTAAGAAAAATGTCCCCCCGAAATGCTGATATGATCAGCCAGGAAGTGCGGAGGCTTCCCGGCGGGAACCTCGCCTTCAGGAGCGAAATGGTCGACCAGGAATTGCAGGTTGAGATGGTCCTTACCGGGATACTTTTTCAACTTGATCCGTGGTTCGGCCAGGGTAACGGAACGGAGACCGATCACATTACGGTCGATACCGAGCACGCGGATATCCGTAAGGATCCGGGGCGCACTGAGCAAGGTATCCCCTTCCAGGTCTTCGATGTACAACCCTTCCAACTCAAGGGTCTTGATGAACTCGATATCCACCCGGTCGATGCGAACCTCCGTTCCAAGACTGGAAGAAAGGTAACCGGCAAGACGCTGAGCCAGCCAGGTCTGAACGGTACTACTCCGCATCACTGCATATCCCCCAAGAAACAACAGGAGGAGTGCCAACAGCACATACCGTAATATTTTGCGCGATCTTTTTATAATTTTGACAGGCTAGGAACCTCCGAAACTAATGAATGTAAGGCAAAGGGATGTGTTGATCCTCGGTATCGAATCTTCTTGTGA
>CAZAYA010000036.1:0-14571 GCA_964489175.1 uncultured Flavobacteriales bacterium
AGGCCCTAATGATCAATGGCACCAAAAGACGACCACTACCATCCTCAATTTAAAAAAGACGCTAGACTGCCCAGGGAATTGCGATTGTTACAGCTCCGGGCCTCCGGCGGAATTGACCTTCTCTATTGACACCACCGGAACTTCCGCTTATGGAGAATGTGATGGGGAGGCCACGATCACCCCTTCAGGAGGGACCCCTCCTTATAATATTCAATGGCCTTCCAGTGCTGATTCCCAAACAGGGAATACCGCTACCGGTTTGTGTGCAGGAAGGTACCGCGCCATTGTGGAGGATGGTGATGGCTGCAGAAAGTTCGTTTGGATTTGGATCGACGAGCCTGCCCCTGAGGTTGGATGCCAACCTTGCCTTAGGAACCCTTCCTTTGAAAAAGGGTCGTATTGTGCCACGAACAACCTGTCTGCTACTTCTTGGTATAGCTGTTATGGGACTGCGGACACTCATCCGATCACGGATTGTTCCCCGGGATGGTGGTCGGATGATATACCACCTTCCGAAGGAGATTGGTATGCTGGAGGATCTTCATTAAGAGGCAATTGGCCAGTCTGGAAAATGGGAGAAGGCATCAGCCAGACGATGTGTAATCCTTTAGACACTGGTCAGGAATACACGATATCCATAGATGTGGCGGTTGCGGAGATCGATGACCCCTATACTTCGCAGGTCGGGGGAGGGATCGAAATATATTGTGGTGGGAGCGGCTGTGGTCATGGAGGGCAATTACTTCTTTCCACCGGTCCGATCCGCAATACGGCCCAATGGAAGACTTACGATTCTACTTTTACAGCTCAAAGCCTATGTAATAAGATCAGTATAAAACCTGTTTGTCATGGTTGTAGTGATACTACGAATATGGACGGGGCCTATTCAGTGTGGGACAACATCGAGTTCACCACGGATTCGTGTGTTGACCCATCTCCGGTCGTGAAAACAGATGCTTCCCCGGACCGTATTTGCAAAGGTTCCTGTGTCCAGGTAGAAGCTGAAGCTTTTCACGGAACACCTCCTTATACTTACACATGGAATGATACGGTTCCGGATGGGGCAGGTCCACATGTTCTGTGCCCCGACCGAACGACTGATTACATTGTAACGGTCACGGATAGTTTGGGCAAAACAGATAAAGATACCGTTACTGTTGTTGTGGATCCCCTCCCTGATGTTGGTGCAGGAAGCGACCTTAACATTTGTCAGGGGGAATGTGTGGACCTAAGGGCAACGGGAGCTCCAGCTTATGAATGGAGCCCTGACTCAACGCTGGACGATCCGAACCTGCAGGAACCTTTGGCCTGTCCCGGTGATACGACCCTGTACAGTGTCGTAGGAACGGATACGAACGGTTGCAAGGCGAGTGATAATGTTACGGTGAACGTGCAGCGTTGTGTTGAGGTTTCCCTGATCGGGGATACTATTTGCAAAGGAAAGAGTGGGAAGGTAGAAGCTTTCGCCTCGGATGGAGTGTCCCCCTATACTTATGAATGGAGTGGAGGGGAGCTTGGGAGTGTCACCGGTCCAGGCCCCCATTCCGATGCCCCCGGATCTACCACTACTTATCAAGTGATCACTACGGGAGCTAAAGGAAGTAAGGATACAGCTACTGCCAAGATCATTGTGACCCCACCGACGGACATGGAGGTCGAAGAAATATCCGTTAAGGATGAGACGTGTTACGGGGATTGTTCAGGCCGCATCAATGTGGATGCTCCCGGGGCGGTTTCCTATGAGCTTTCCTGGAGGGATGGGGATAGCTCTTCCGCAGATAGTGTTTTCGAGGGACTCTGTGGTGACAGGTACTATATAACAGCTATTGATACTCAGGGCTGTATCATAGAAGACACGGCAGAAGTACTCAGTCCGCCTGAGGTTGTGGCTGACTTCAATTATGAACCGGATGATGTCGATATACAGGATCCTGAGGTCCTCTTTGCGAACAACAGCCGGGGAGGAAATGCTTACCGGTGGGATTTTGGTGATGGGGATACTTCAGGAATGCTCTCCCCCTACCATGTATATCCCGACACTGCTGGAAGAACCTACCGGGTCTGTATGAAGGTCTGGAATGATAGTAATTGTGTGGATTCCACCTGCAAACCTGTGGAGATCGACGATGTTTTCTCGGTGTATGTTCCTAATGCTTTCACTCCTAATGAGGACAACATCAATGAAGGTTTCCGTCCCGTTGTCGAGGGCATAACCGGGGAGACCTATCTTTTTCGCATCTGGGACCGTTGGGGAGAGATGGTCTTTGAATCATCGACCCCGGGAGAAGCATGGAATGGTGAGATCAAAGGAGTTCCCGACAAGGCTACCGTCGATGTATATGTCTGGAAGCTCAGGGTAAGAGCCGAGAAGACGAGAGAATACCATGAATTTACCGGGCATGTGACGCTGTTAGGAAAAGGAGGTGAAAATGGCTTTTGAGGACTGGTCGAGAATTTCCTGTCAGTGTTATTGGAGTGATAATAGGGCTGTCCTTCTCTAACGGGTGCGAGGGTCTATCCAGGCAGCGTTTCATTGACTTCCCAGGAGGTGAGCGTTTGATCACTGAGGAACCTTCCAAAGATAATTTCCCTTCCTCTTGGTACTTGTCTGATCGGCAAGTTGTAATGCTGTGATAGCAATGATGGGGCTTTTCCTATCTGCAAAACTGAGAAGGTTTCATTTACTCATGCTGTACAACTGCTTTTCCAATAAAGATCATGAACTTGAGGATCAGTATATTTCAAAACTCCAGGAACATTCGGAATAAGTTCAGGCAATGGAACGAGGCGTAAGTTTGTCTATTGAATAATAGGAAGGGGCCCCCTGCTGGTAAAAGTGAAAGAGGCTAAACTGATAAAAGCTGTCCAGAAAGGGGACCATGCTGCTTTCAGGAAAGTGTTCGACCGTTATTCGGACACCCTGATGGGCATGGCCTGGCGGTATGCACGTAATGAGGCAGATGCGCAGGATATTCTGCAAGAAAGTTTTATACGGATATATACCCGTATACGCGATTATGAAGGCAAGGGATCTTTTGAGGGATGGATGAAAAGGATATTGGTGACCACAGCGATCAATTTTTTGAAAAAGCGGCAAAAGGAAACTGAACGAACGGCTCCTGAAGGGGTGGAAGAGCATGAGGTCGAGGATGAGAATATCCCCGATAACATCGCTGAAAAGGAACTTCTGGAAGCCTTGAACGAATTACCGGATGGTTACCGGATGGTCTTTAACCTGAATGTGATCGAAGGGTATGCTCATAAAGAGATCGCAGAGATGACTGGAATATCAGAAGGGACTTCCCAGTCTCAATTGTTCAAGGCTAAGAAAATGTTGCGGGAGCGTTTGACCCAAGATCTAAGGATGAGTAAATGAGTTCTTCAGGGAAGAAAATAGAAGATCTTTACAGGAAGAAATTAGGCAAGCTTCAGCGGCCTGTCGGGGATGATGTATGGGATAAGGTGGCCAGAAGGTTGCCCGACCCCCCAAAGAGCGGAAGAGAAATGAGTTGGTGGAAGAAGCTCCTCCATTCCAAGACCTTCCTCGTCATAGCAGGGGCAGTGGTAGCAGTTGCTTCCTGGATCCTTTTGGAAACCGGGAAAAAGGACATTACTCCTTCTGGAGAGAAGGAAAAGGTCGGGGTGGTGAAAGAAAAGAAAAAAGGCACCTTCGTGGGAACAGATGATAAAAAGAATGGAGAGTCCGGGGAAAAAGGGCGACAGGAGAACGGAAAGGATAAGGGTTCCGGTGTGGCAGGCGATACTGATACGGAAAAGGCCTTGGCCAGTGAAGATCAGAGTTCAGCAGATCATCACGATCCAACTGTTACAGACAGAAACCTTGCCGAAGAGAATAGTGAGGGATCCGGGAAAGAGGTTTCTGCTCCGATAGAAAGAACGGAAGCAGAAAAGAAAAGGGTGTCTTCGGATTTTTTAGGGGAAGAAAGGGATGTTAGTGAACGGGATTCGTTATCCGAAAATGCCCCTGGAAAAGAGAAGACCGGGTTTCAGTTCAGGAATAAGGAACAGCAAGCAGGAGAGCAGGGTGAAGGTAGCTCTCCTGATACTCTGAAGCAGTTTTCGGAAGGGGGTGACCGGTCTGCCGGCAAACAGAATTCCCGGGAAGATGAAACCGGAGAGGATAAGGTTGATGTATCCCCTTCCCTGTCACAGGGGGCGGATTCGTCGAATGAAACGCAAAAGGAAAGTCCTGATCGAAAGGAAGAGATAACAGAAGCAGCGGGGAAGGAGAAGAAAACCGAAGCTGTGAGAAAAAAAGAAGAGCAGAAGAAAAAGGAAAAAGGTTCTGAAAAGAATTCCGGGGAAGAAGATGCGGACCTTCAAAATAGAGGGGAAGAGCAAGAACAGAATAAGGAGAGTGAAGGTCCGAAAAGTAAAGGAGATCCCGGTATGGGGCAGACCCGGGATCCGGGGTCCGGTACTGAAGAGCCCCAAGAACTCCCGGAGAATGAAAAGGATCCCCGGAAAAGCGAGGAAGATAGTCTTTCGGAAGAAGTAGGAAAAAAGGATACCGTTGCATTGAAAAGCACCGGGAAAGACACTGCCCAAACGCTTCAGGAAGATACTTTACTTGCTGATACGGCTGCTGACAAGGATCAGGAAACTTCCGGGATGAGGATTTTCATAGGATTAGAAGGGGGGTATGGGAGCAATTTCAGGACTTTGAAAGCCGGAAAAGCATCTCTCGTCAACTTGCGGAATGAGAGTGAATCGAGCTTGATGAACCTGCAGGGAGGCATTCGTGGGGGAGCCTACCTGTGGAAGGAACTGGCCGCCTCCATTGGAGTTGGATACAGGCAGTTCGGGCACGACTTCCGTTATGAAAATTCCATCACCTTGCGGGATACGACCTTCGAACAGGACACGACCAGCATGACGGTCGATACCACGGGGATGAGTATCGATACTGTTGGGATGAACATCGACACGACCTACACGACCGATACGACCTATCAAACGGAAAGCGATACCAACACGACCAGCCAGGATTCTTCTTTCAAGCATCAAGAGAAGGTTCGGTATTCCTATTTCACCATTCCTGTTGAGGTTTCTTATGATCTTGAGGTCGGGGAACGCCTGATCATCACTCCTGTTGTAGGGGTGGGATTCAATTTTCTTGTCAAGGCCAGGTCTTATTGGGTGGATCCCGATACCTACGAACTTGTAGAAAAGGCCAGGAACAATGATCCACCTCCCTTCCGGCCTTTTGCTTTGTCGGTCCGTGGAGGTCTGACGGTCCAATACCGTTTTACGGATCGTTTGAATGCAGGGATAGGCTTCCGGTATTCCCAGTTCGTGCAGTCGGTCTACCGCAAGGATGTCGGTATTGATGAGAAACCTTACCGATACGGGGGGAACCTGTCCCTCCGGTATTATTTGCTCCGTTAAAGGGTCGCCCGGACCAGTAACGATCCGGTTGGAATAAGAGGGGGGAGGGAATAAGGGGTCAGCCCCTCAGGAACATGTAGACGATGAAGATCAGCAAGGCGATGATGTAAACGAAAGCGAAGTTGCCGGCTTCATCGGATCCTACGGTATCTTTTTTCAGGCCCATGGGTGCGGTTTCAAAGGTTCCCCGGCAAATATAAGGGATTTGCTGTTTTTCTCCTTTCTTGCCGAAAGGTTGGAAGGGTGTACTTTTGTTCCCAGCCATGTCTTTCTACTCCCGGATCCTGCGCCCATTGCTTTTCAGTTTGCCTCCCGAGGCAGCCCATGAGCTGACCACCCGGCTCTTGAAGCTTCCCGGAATGGCCGGGACTTTTCGGTCGCCTCATGCAACGGATGAAAGCCTGGGAAAAGAAGTTTTTGGCCTTCACTTTCCCAATCCGGTTGGTCTGGCCGCCGGATTCGATAAAAATGCCCGGTTCTTCGAAGCCATGGGGACCATTGGTTTCGGCTTCGTGGAAGTGGGGACGGTCACGCCCCGCCCGCAACCCGGGAATCCCAAACCCAGGATGTTCCGGCTTCCGAAGGACCAGGCGCTCGTCAACCGAATGGGCTTTAACAATGAGGGTATAGCGGCCATGAAGCATCGCCTTCAGGCCCGAAGACCAGGAGGACCGGTCATCGGCGGGAACATCGGCAAGAACAAGGATACATCAAATGAGAATGCTCTGGAGGATTACCTCCATTGCTTCCGCAAGCTGCAGCCGTATGTGGATTATTTCGTGGTGAACGTTAGCTCACCCAACACCCCTGGATTACGTTCCTTACAGGAAAAAGAGCCCTTGAAGCGACTGCTGGAAGGGGTGCAGCAAGAAAACGCAGCAAGTGACCCCCGCCGCCCGTTGTTGCTCAAAATAGCCCCCGACCTTACCCAGGAACAACTGGACGACATCCTGGACATCGCAGCGGAAACCCGTTTGGATGGCCTGATCGCCACGAACACCACCATCATTCGGGATCATTTGAAAACATCCGCTGCCCAACTCGAACGGATCGGAGGGGGTGGTTTGAGCGGACAGCCGCTGGAAGAACGTGCGACCGAAGTGATCCATTATTTGACGGAGCGAACCCGGGGAGAGCTTCCCATCGTCGGGGTCGGAGGCATCTTTTCCCCCCAGGATGCTCTGGAAAAACTGGAAGCCGGGGCCTCATTGATCCAGCTGTATACGGGGTTCGTTTATGAGGGGCCGGGGTTGTTGGATGAGGTGTTGGGGGTATTGGGTGCTGAGAATTGAGAAAGTCATCATCTGCTCGTAATAGTAGTGATCTATCCTTCCTTAAGGATGAGGTCCGCTATGCTCAGCAGGGCATATTCTCGGCAGCAGCTCCTGAGTAGGAGCTATAATGGGCAGCTTCTCCTGCAACAGGATTCCCCCTATTGTTGATAACGGTCTCTTATGATCCGTTACCTTTGAGAGTGATGGAGCGGTCGAAGAAATACCTTATTTTCCCATTCCTCCTGTATTTCGCGCTGTTCCTAAGCCCGATCTCTCAGGCCCATATCTGCCATTTCTTCGAGAAAGGAGAACATCATGGGAGCTGTGGACCGCACATGAAGGACCGGGGGGCTTCTGTGAAACAACCTCATGACAAGGATTGCTTCACCTTTGCCAAGGAAACGGTCCATTTTCTCGTACTGGACAGCCGAAATTTCAAGGGTGAAGTAAAGACTTTTAAAGCGCTCTATCAGCAAGGGGATTCGCAGATACAACAAAAGGGGCAGGTTCCCTATCCCGATCCGGTGCCCTATCATACTACTGATCCACCGGATGTTTCATCGGACCCCATACGGGGGCCTCCGCCCTTCTGTCTCTTTAGCCTTTGATAGAAGACCATCAGCGAACGGGTTCATGGAATGTCCGGTGGATCAGACAAAGGACATTTTGTTGAACTCAATCGATGAATGATGGATATCAAGAAGATCTGCATGATGCTCATGACCGGAATGCTCCTTTGGGGCTGCTCCGGTGGAGCGGATAATAGAACAGCGGAGAGCACTGAAAAAGGGAAAAATCCGACAGGAGAAAAGGATACTCTTCCTGACGATCTCAGGGCCGAACTGAAAGAAATGCCCCGGGATTCCTATCCGGACAACCCCAACTGGGGTTATACGGCCATGGAGTACGGGGACCTTGATTACGAAGCGATCCGGTTCCGGGAGAACAGCGATCAGACCTATGAGCTCGAACTGGTCGCGGGCAACGAAATGGCCGTACCGATCAAGTTCCCCAAGGTAGACCTTTCCGTTTATATGCCTCAAGCCCCGGAATGGATCCGGAAGGACCCTTATTTGACCTATGTCGGATTGGTCAATCAGGAATGGAACCGTCAACAGGTGCATTTTCCGAAAGAGCATTTCGAGATCAAGGGACATGAAGGGCTCGGTGAACATATCTCTCGCATCGATATTGCCCGGAATTGCCTGAACGCTGGTCTGTGGGAGGTGATCATGTACAAGAAGGAAAAGGGGATGGAAAAACCCGTCTATCATGGGTGGTTCGATTTCCCCGTCCCTTTGTATTCCCATTTGTTCGAAAAGGTGAACGGTATCCCGTACGAAAAGTATCGCAAACCTCTTGAGAAATGGGTGGAGCCTGAAAATAAGCCCATCGACCTGGGAATACTCAGAGAGGTCGAAAAGGAATGGGAGGTTCCCTTCAAGAACCTGAACGATCGGTTCTATCCGTTGGTCGGTGCCCGGAAGAAGAAATACAAGAACATCATCTATCCGGAAGAGCCGCAAAAGATCAACGAGATGCTGACCGATTCCGCCAGGTTCGCTACTTTCGACCAACCAGGCTATTACAACACGGGTAACCCTCGCAAGACACAGCTCGGAAAGCTGGCGAAACCCTTGTCCGTGAAGGTGCGAAAAACCTCTCCTGTACCTGTTGAAGGCAACAGGACCGAGATCGATATCACCTTTCTTGATCGGAACGGGAAGGACACGACCCACCTCATTATCGGTGGACTGGACCTCTCAGCGATCCCCTCCTACATGGTCAACAACCATGATGAAGGGTTCAAGATGCCCATGGGCATTTCCAATCATAGTTTTTATGAGAGCTATGAAGAAGCCAGGAACAATCCTGTGAGTCGGAACCCTTATTATGGGCTATTGTTCAACGGGGAAGGAAAATGGCTGGACAGTCACAAGGTAGGGATCGATGGCCCCCTTATGCACTGGGATAAGGAAGAGCCGGGGAAGCTTCATTTTTACATCCTTTCTTTTGAAAGGCATGCTTATGTGGGGCATTTCCTGATCGACATGCCTGGTCCTGCCGACCGCCCTTCCTGATAGAGGAGTCCCTTTCTCTTTTTGAATAAAGATCCTCCGGCATAGTGTGTCGGGGGTCTTTGTTCAAAGGGGATCCCCCTTCTGCAAATAACACCGTCAATGCTGGTCCGAATCCGGTTCGTCCTTTTGATCGGGATACGTTAAAGACACGCTACTTTGCTGAAAGGAAAGGGATGAAAGAGGGGGAACTGAAAGCACTTCTGAGGGAAGGGAGGCGGCAACTCTTCGAGGCCAGGAAGTCCAGGGTCCGCCCCTCACGGGACGATAAGGTGATCACTTCCTGGAACGCTTTGATGATCAAGGGGTATGTAGATGCTTACCAGGCATTGGGGAAAAAGGAATACCTGGACAAGGCCCTGCAGAACGCACGATTCCTGGTAGAAGAACAAATAAAGGAAGCTCCCTATAATGTGAAAAGGATCTTCAAGGATGGAAAGTCCTCACAACAAGGAATGCTCGATGATCATGCCATCCTGGCCTATGCTTTGGTATCCCTTTATCAGGTCACTTTCGATGAAAAATGGCTGAAACACGCCAACAGTTTGATGGAGCGGGTAGTGGAGCATTTCGGAGGCCCTTCTTCTGGGTTGTTCTATTATACAGGAAAGAACGATCGATCCCTGGTACCGAACGTTGAAGTTAGGGATGGGGTGATTCCCTCATCGAACTCTCACGCAGCAAGAGCGCTCCATTATTTAGGGATCCTTTTTTATGATCAGGCATTCAGAGAGCGAGCTGAAAAAATGGGTGCGGCTATGAAGAACAGGGTCCAGCAGCGCCTCACCGGATCTTCCAACTGGGCCATTCTGAACACGGAACTCATCAAGGATCCTTATGAGGTTGCCATCATGGGGTCCCGTTACGATGAGAAAAGGGCTGCCATCCAAAAGCATTATTTGCCCTATGTGCTTTTCATGGGATCCGGGCAACCAAGTGACCTTCCCCTTTTGGAGGACAAATACACAGGAAAAGAGACCACCATTTATGTTTGCCAGGACAGGGTCTGTAAAAGACCAGTGAAAGAGGTTGAAAAGGCCCTGGAGCAGTTGAGGTGATCCATTGATGTGGCTTCAGCTAAGCGTAGCGTCTGAAGAGTGATAAAACTTTTGTAAGTGATTGCTTATGAAAGTTTCCGCTTATGAACGGGAAAGGTGGGCATCAGGTTCTCCGGCCGGGAGGCCGGGTAAGCTCGAGCGTAGCGGGACGCTACGCTCAGCGGGGGATGCTCAGTACTGAGTATAGAGTACTGAGGTTAAAGGTTGGATCGAAGCTTTTTTTGAAGAGAATAGTTCATTTTTTGCAATTCCTCAAGTTCTTTGAGGAAAGCCGTCGTCCTTTCTTGTTTTAGGTATCCAAGTTTGTTACAGATAACGATCTGGCTTTGCAATTCATAAGAAGACCCATTAGCAATGCTCAAAAAATGCAGGAATTCTTTCCTGGAATTCCTGCCAGCTCCTTCTGAAATATTGGACGGGATCGAATCAGCAGCCCTGTTCATTTGGATCGACAGGCCATATCGTTCTGTGATCGGGAAAGTAGAGGTATGTCCATGACCTGAACGGCAAGCTCGATCGACCGGGTCCATAATTTTAAATTGCTGATATCGTGCATCTGATCCTCTTGAGTTTTGGTAGGCCGAAAAATAGACCGCTACCATATATTATGATCAGATGGTGGACATTTCTCAATACTCAATACTCTACACCACCTCCACCAATTGCTCTTCATCAAAATACAGCAAGTACTGCTTCACTTCGCTGTAGCCCATTCCTTTCAAATGCTTGCCGTAGGTTCGGAGTTGCTCCTCATGTTTTTCGCGGGGGATCCCGGTTTTGTGGTCGATCACGGTGGCTTGTTCCCCCTGAAGAACGACCCGGTCAGGACGCAGGGTATGGCCTTTCGGGGTGAGCAGGTCGGTTTCTGTTTTGACGTTCAGCCCGGGGGCGAACCAGGAACGGATATCAGGGTCTTTGAAGACCTCTTCGGTCTTTCTTTTCAGCTTCCCGGCTTCGGAACGTGATAAAGCCCCTTCATCGCACATTCGGTCCAGTACCCGGTCCACATCTTCATAAGAACGAAGCCGGGAGAGCAGGGTGTGGACCAGGTTCCCGTATTCAGAAGCCCGTTCCGGATCCTCGATGTTCCAGGCTTCCGGGGCCTGGCGACTGATCCTGAGTTTTTCCCTCCAGTTGGTGCTGAAGACCCTGGACAGTTCGATCACCTTGTCTTCTGCCCGGGAGGGTTGCAGATGAAAAGGGACCTCTCCCGTCTCCATGACCCCTTGCTCGTTGAGGGGGAATTGGGCTGATCCCAGGGCATCGGTCAGGTGTCCGCCAATGGTCCCTTTTTTGGGGCGCGTCAGGATATAGAGCTGGTCCTGGGGCCGTGTCATCCCTACGTAGAGCAGGTTGATCTCATCCAGCAGAGAGCGGTCCTGTTCCTGTTCATAGAGGAGGGCAAGAGAGGTGTCCTGTAGTTCTTTTTTTACAGGGACCAGCATGGAGGACAAAGGGGAGGGGAGTTCGGGCGTGGAAGCCCACAATTGGTCTTTGGAGTTCCTGATCCGCCAGGAGGTGAAAGGCATGATCACAACTGGGAATTGAAGGCCTTTGGCTTTGTGAAGGGTCATCACCTCCACCGCATTGCTCCCTTTCGGGATGGTGATGGACAGTTTGCTTTTGCGTTCTTCCCAGTCCTCCAGAAAGCGGTCAGGATCGTTCCCGTGTTTTTGGGTGAACCGGTGGGCATGGTCGAGAAAGCATTGGATGTAGGGGTCGGCTTGCTTGTCGAGTTGGAAAAGCGAGATAAGCCGTTCGAAGGCTTCGTAGACCGGCTCCTGCAATAACCAGGACAGATCGTGGGGCAACTGGTATTCCTGCAAAAAGGCTTCCAGGTCGATATGAGCCGTTCGGCTTTCTTTCCTGGGCCGGATAGCATATCGCTCCATCACCTCGGGCAGTTCTTTCAAACGGTCTTTTTGGCGCAGGAGGTATTCCACCAGAAAAGCTTTGTTCTCATCGTTACTTCCATCCAGCAGGTATTGTAGAAAGGAGGAGAGGAAAGTGACCTCGGGGCTGTTCTCCAGCAACAGGCTTTCCGAAGAGATCACATCGATGCCCTTCCGGATGAGGTGTTCGGCCGTTTTGCTGCCGTCCTTGTTGCTTCGGGTGAGGATGGCGACCTCCCGCTTTTCATAGCCTTGTTCCAGCACTTCCTGGACGAGTTGATGTACCCGCTTCAGGGTTTGTTCCTCATAGCTTTCCTGGTCGCCTTCTTCACCGAAAGCTTCTACCCGCACATAACCCCCCTCTTTCTTCGAGTGGTCCAGCGGTTGTTGGGTCACGTCTTCGTAGATGGTCCGGAGATCGGTGGTGAGCAGGTCGGCGAGCTGAGCGAAGAACGCATTGTTGAAGGTGACGATGTTCTTCCTGGACCGCCGGTTCGTCTCCAGAAGTTCTTCCTGAAAACTTGCTTTCAGGAGGTGTTCCTTCTCTTTGAGGTCTGGTGCGGACTCCGGAGCTTCCAGGGCAGGAAGGCGGTGGAATTGTTCCACATCCCCGTTCCGCCACCGGTAAATGGCTTGCTTGCCATCTCCTACGAGCATGGCGGTATGTCCGGTTGATAAGGAGTTCTCCACCAAAGGGAGCAGGTTCTGCCATTGCATCACGGACGTATCCTGGAATTCGTCCACCAGCAGGTCCCGGTAACGGTTGCCGATCCTTTCATAAATAAAAGGGGCCGGTTCATGGAGCACGATGCCGGAGATGATCTTGTTCATGTCGGAGATCATCAAAAGGTCGTTCTCCTCTTTGATCTCCAACAGCACTTTTTCGATCTCATTGACCAGGGCAAGCGCATACAGGTTCTTGGACACGAGCCGGTCGAGTTGGTAGCGCGAGAACTCCTGATCGATCAGGTCCTGGGCCTGGTGATAGCGTTGTTCCAGTTGGGGGCGGACCCTTTCAATGGCTGCCGCTTCTGCTTCTTCGGCTTTACTGGCCACCCATTTGCCCTGGCCGATCACCTTTTCGGCCACGGTCTTGTTGGGCTGTAACTTGTCGCTGCGGACCTCCTTCAGGTAATGGAAATACTGGCCGATACCGCTTTTGCCATGGGCCATGGCTTTCAGGGGGATGTCGTTCTCTTCGAGCAGGCGGACCCCTTGTTCCCCGATCGACCGGACCTTTTCTTCAAAAGTCTTGATCCGACGGGTCAGGGTTTGCCGGACTTCCAGGATCTCATGGACCGAAAGTTCCCGGAGCTCTTCGAGATGATGGAGCCCTTCTTCGTCCAGGGTTCGGCGGGCAAAGGCTTTCAGGTCCTGTTCCACATGCCAGCTCTTCTCATCCGCTGCTTTGGCTTCGGTGAATTCCACCAGGGCACGGGTAAGGTCCTTGTCCTCTCCGGCACGGGAAACCAGGAGACTGATGGCTTTTTCGAGGACTTCATCCTCTTCCACCTCCAGCTCGAAATCCATCGGGAGCTTGAGGTCCCGGGCGAAATTGCTGATGATGCGGTGAACGAACTTGTCGATCGTGGAAATGGACAGGTCCGTGTAATGGTGGAGCAGATGCCGCAGGGTGTTTCGGGCCCGTTTACGCAATTCCGTTTCTGAAAGCCCCAGATCTTTCATGACCTGATGGAACATGGCCGGCGGTTCTTCATCCCGGCTCATGGCCTTGAGGGTGGTGATCACCCTTTCCTTCATCTCATGGGAGGCCTTGTTGGTGAAGGTGATGGCAAGGATGCTGCGGTACCGGGAAGGGTCATCGGTCTGTAGGGCCAGGGACAGGAACGTCCGCACCAGGTTGTGGGTCTTCCCCGACCCTGCAGAGGAGCGATAAACGATGAAACGGCCTGTATCTTCGAAAGCGGACATGGGGTAAAAATAGTGAGATAGACAGGCAGGAAGATAGGTAGATAGCTAACAAATTACGACATCTCCATGCTCAGTGGGTTATACTCAAGACTCATCAGTACCTTTGGGGCATGAGGTCATTGATGGACTTGAGGTTATTGCTGGGGGTTCTCCTGCTGCTCACCGCATGCCATGCTCAAAAAGAAACGGGAGGTAGTGAGGCGGAAAAGATCGCTATTCCGGAAAACGCCATTGTGGACGAACTATTGGTCGGGTTGGTGAAAGAAGGAAAACCAGAGGTTCTGGAACAAACTTTTGCAACTTATGGGTTCAAGAAGGTTCGTTCGGTTTCCCGGAACATGCGGGCCTATCTTTTTAATTTCGATACGGCGGCCATAGCTCCCGGGAGCATGTTCCTTAAAGTGAAAAGCCATCCTCACGTTGAAACAGTAGAATTCAATAAAAAAGTGGAACAGCGGGATAGCCGTTGACCCTGTATGATTACTTTTATCCCGTGAGCCGTTCCCTTGCTATCTTCCTTTCTTTGGCATTGCTCGTGAATGCATTCGGGCCTTCGGTATTCTATTTCCAGTATCAATTGGAAAGAGAGCATTATGCCGAAGAACTTTGTGAGAACAAGATCATCCCCACTTGTGAAGGTCGATGCCATATGCGGGAGCAGATGAAGCAGACCGAGCATCAGAAAAAAGAGCAGACCCCGAATGCCGAAGAGAACCGTTCTTTTTCGGGATATCTTTTGCTGGCCCATAACAGTGTTTCTCCCGGATCGGTCCGGCCTTCTGAAAAAGAGATGAAAGACGAACAGGAGATGTTCGTCCCTGCGGTCCGCTCCGGGCACCCTTCTCCTCTCCTCAAACCTCCCGGGCAATAGCGCGCCAGTCTTTTTGGACAGGCTTGGGTCATCGGTCGGCCCGGCCCCGTCCTTTCT
>CAZAYA010000036.1:14581-19245 GCA_964489175.1 uncultured Flavobacteriales bacterium
TCCTTTTTTTCATCTCAAACGCATTAGGTATGCGCAAGCTATGGCTTTGGAGTGCCTTGCTGGTGTGCTTTTGTTCTGCTGATCTGATCGCATGCGACATTTGCAACATCTACCTGGGCATCCGTCCTAACGATCATCGTTCTTATGCCGGCCTTTTTTACCGTTACCGGCTTTTGGAGGGAACGGCGACCTTTTCTGCCAATGGTACGATCCTGGGAAGTTCGAAGTCCCGCCTCAAACACGGGGCGGACGGGCATGTGGTGAACGGTCCCGGGAATGCTGTGGAGCGGAAAGTTGCTTTGCAGGAACGGTATGAAGTAATGGCCTTGCGGGGAAGGTTCTTTTTCAAGGACCCTCGCTGGAACCTCTTCGTTTCTTTACCTGTCAAACGCAATGGTTGGTATTCATCGGAAGGAAGCGACGGAAGTTTTACGGGTATAGGGGATCCCTTGATCCTGATGAATTACCAGCTATTTTCTTCGGAGGAGAATGAAAAAGGTCGGGGACATCGGCTTTCCCTTGGAGCAGGAATGGAGTTCCCTCTGGCAAGGGTGGACCGGCAAAATGCTTTGGGAGAAGAACTGCACCGGGATATTCAGGCCGGATCCGGCAGTTGGGACCCTGTCCTCTCTCTGGAATATTGGGTGCGCTGGCAACGTACCGGGCTCAACTCCGTTCTGACCTATAAGGCCAATACGAACGGCCCCGGAGAATACCGGTTCGGTGATGCGATCAACCTGGACCTTCAGTGGTTCTGGCTGTTCGAACTTTCTGAAGAGTTCAGGATCATGCCTTCGTTGGGGAGTTATTTCGAGCGGGCCATGCCGGATGTTCAAAAAGGGGATGCCTTATCAGAAACCGGTGGAAAGGTGCTTTTCGGTACCCTTGGGACCGAATTGTTCTGGAAACGATTCTCCCTGCAGGGAGGATTTCAATTGCCCTTGCTGGATGGCCTTAACGACCCGGTCCTGGCCAACCAGCATCGATGGATGTGCGGTCTGCGGTATTATTTCTGACAACCTGAGCGCCTGCCGAATGTTATTAGAACGACTTAACTTGTAAGAGCATGAAACCGCAATTTTCTTATACGATCTTTTTGACGCTGGCTTTGGCCGGCTTGTCCCTCACTTCCTGTAAAAAGGAAGAGGGATGCACGGATCCCACAGCAACGAATTACAATGCTGATGCTGAAGTGGATGACGGCAGTTGTGCATACGAATTCTCGATCGACTTCCGTTTTTCCCATGAAGTCGACGGCGAAACTTTGGAATTCAACAAGAAGCAATACACCACTAAAAAAGGGAACCCCTACAGTGTGACCCGTCTTCGTTACCTGATCTCCGATATCGTGCTGCATCAAGCCGATGGTAGTCAGGAAACGATCGAGGGTTACCATTTCGTGCGGATCGCCCCGAATACGACGGTGGACTATCCCAACAGTTCCGATAATCCAACCTTCACTTTCGATCCCGGTTTGAGCGTTGACGAAGCCACGACTTTTGATAAGATCTCCTTTGTTTTTGGTTTTACACCGGAGGATAATGTGGACGGGGCCTATAATGAACTCAATCAGGCCAGTTGGGCCTGGCCGGACATGCTGGGTGGAGGCTATCACTTTTTGCAGCTCGAAGGGAATTACGATTCCACCAGCACGGAGGAGCGCCCCTACAACATGCATATGGGAACCGCCCGGGACACGAGTGGAGGCTCCACGAGCTATGTGGATAATCACTTTGAGGTCGACTTGGAGAAAAGCTTTACGGTGCAGGGGAACACGACCATCGAACTCGTGATGAACGTCAACCAATGGTATGAAAAACCGCCTGCATCATTGGATGAAGGGAACGGACAGGACTGGGACATGCGGGATTGGCCGAAGGCTGTCATGCCGAATTTCGAAGCCCAGCGGACGATGCATGATAACGGAAAGGATGTGTTCTCGATAGGAACGGTCGAGTAAAGTGTTGGAGTAGAAAGTACTAAGTATTAAGTACAAAGACGAGCGATCATATGGGTTTCAATACAGGAGAGCAGAAAAATTCATGATCGTCCCAAAAGTCTTCATACTTGATACTTAGTACTTTGTACGCCTCCCCATTGGACTATGAAAACCAAGACCATCATATCCCTCTTTCTCGCAGCGCTATTCCTTGCCTTCCAGGCTTGCGAGAAGGATCCGTCGATCCCGCAGGTGGATGGGGAACAGGGGGTGCCGCCTGGTTGGGAGTATGATCCGGCCGCTTACGAGGTGGACCTTCCGCAGATGTTGGAACAGCGCCTTCCCGATATGCCTGTTCCTGCTGACAATCCCCTGACCGAAGAGGGGGTGCGTTTGGGAAGGATGTTGTTCTTTGATCCGATCTTATCAGGAGACAATACGCAGTCCTGTGCGGGATGTCATGCTCCACCGGGGGCTTTCTCCGATCAGGGAAATGCGTTGAGCACAGGGATAGATGGGAAAACCGGAACTCGTAATGCCATGCCGCTTTTCAACCTGGCCTGGCAGGACAATTTCAATTGGAGTGGAAGTGCTTCCTCTCTGGAAGAGCAAGCTTTCGAGCCGGTCAGGAACCCAGTGGAAATGCATGAGACCTGGCCCCATGCTGTTGACGAACTCAGGGATCATCCGGAATACCCGCGCTTGTTCTATGAGGCTTTTGGGGTGGAGGAGCTCGATTCCACGCATGTAACGAAGGCGCTCGCTCAGTTCGAGCGGACCCTGATCTCCGGGAACTCGAAGTTCGATCGGTACCTGATGGGGCAAACCGCTTTGACAGGATCCGAGCTGAATGGCTTCAATATCTTCATGGCCGAGGACAAGGGAGATTGTTTCCATTGCCATGGAGACCCTCAGAATCCTTTGTGGACGGATAATGCCTTCCATAACAACGGGCTGGATGCTTCATTTTCGGATCCTGGCTTGATGGAAGTGACGGGGAATGCTAACCATGAAGGGTTGTTCAAGACCCCAAGCCTCCGTAACCTGGCTTTTACCGCACCGTACATGCACGATGGTCGTTTTCAGACCCTCGATGAGGTCATCGACCATTACAGTGAAGGCCTGACCCACTCTCCGACCATCGATCCCCTGATGAAGGCCGTCGACCAGGGGGGTGTACACTTATCACCGTCCGAAAAGGAAGACCTCAAGGCCTTTTTACTGTCTTTGTCCGACAGCTCTTTCATCAACAACCCGGAATACCAAAAGCCTCCGTTGCCCTGATCTACAATCGTTGAAGAGGGGTGGTGACGCCGTCCTCCCAGCTGTAACATTTCAGCTTGTCCTTGAAGACGGCGGACTTGAAGATGGATTTGTTCAGGAGCATCCGAACACATTCCTGGACCCCTTCGATGATGGAAGGGTGGGGATGGGCGAGTTCGGCCAGGGTTTCGATGCTTTCGTCCATTTTGATCAGGAGGGCCACGGCCTGGATCGCGGAGGAAGCATGCTCCCCGATCGCCCGCATGCCAAGGACCTTCATGTTATCATCCTTGGTAACGATGATCTTGAAAAAGCCCTCTGTTTGCCTCATGCAAATGGCCCGGGCAATGACGGAGTAATCGACTTTCACGACCTTGATCGGAATGTTCTTTGCCATGCATTCCTGCTCGTTCATACCAACAGCCGCCACTTCCGGGTGCAGGAACATGATCTTGCAGACATTGTCGTAAGAGAGGCGAACGTTTGTCCGGCCAAAGGCCTTTTCCACGGCATGGCGTCCTTCCAGTTCTCCCATGTTCACGAGGGCGATCCTCCCGGAAGCATCGCCGGTAGCGTAGATGTTCGGCACATTGGTCTGGGTATCGTCATCGCCGATATGGATACGTCGCTGGCTCATCTCGACCCCGGCTTCTTCCATACCGATGTTCTCGATGTTGGGCACCCGCCCCACGGATAACAACGCTTTTTCCACCCGGAAGACCTCACGACTGCCGTCCGGGTGCGATACTTCATATTCAACCTCGTTGCCCACTTTTTCCAAACGTTCGAGCTGGGATTCATGGTGGATGATCACACCTTTGCGTTCCAGGTTCTCGGCTACCAGGTTGGAAATGTCCTCGTCCTCGAAAGGTAGGATGCGGTCCTGCCGGTCGATCATGTGGACCTTGGTCTTGCCGAAGTTGGAGAAGATCGTGGCGAACTCACAGCCGGTAACACCGGCACCCACGATCACCAGGCTTTTCGGATAATCCTCGACATGATGGATGCCATTGCTGGTCATGATCACTTGCTCATCGATCTCGATGTTGGGAAGGACACGGGGACGGCTTCCAGTGGCGATCACGATGTGTTCGGCCCAGATCACCTCTCCTTTTTCTTCTTTTTCCTTCTTGACCAGGACTTCGTTCGCATTGAGCATTTTCCCATGCCCCCGGGCGTAAGTGAACTGGGTGTTTTCGGTTTCTGTTTGCAGGAGCTTGATGTGGCAGGAGTACTGGAATTTTCGCTCCAGGATGGCTTCGTTCATCGTCTTTTTGATGTCGCTCCAGTCCAGCTCGTAACGGGAACGGCCAGAGGATGCGATGGTCTCGTTCACATTGAAGACCTTCTCGGAAAGCTCCCACAGTGTTTTGGAGGACAAAGCTCCGTTGTAAACACCTGTTCCGCCAACCTTGTCTTTTTCAACAAGAATGACCTTCTTGCCGAAGTCTATGGCCCTCAT
>CAZAYA010000037.1:0-19231 GCA_964489175.1 uncultured Flavobacteriales bacterium
CAGGATCGGAGGCGACCGGTTGACTTTTGAACAAGTCGAAAGGATCTTGTTCCACCACGAAGAAGTGGAACTGGACCCGGAGGCATTGAAAAACGTGCGGAAGAACTTCGCTTTTCTGGAGGAATTTTCCCGGAACAAGATCATCTATGGGATCAATACGGGGTTTGGGCCGATGGCCCAGTACAAGATCGGAGATGGTGACCAGGTCCAGCTGCAATACAACCTGATCCGCAGCCATGCGTTCGGAGCTGGTGAACCTATTCCTCCATTGCAGGCCAAGGCGTTGATGGTGGCGCGACTTAATACCCTGATGCAAGGATACAGTGGGATCAATGAGGAGGTGGTCCGGACCCTGTTGCAGATGATCAGGGCCGATGTGGCTCCGATGATCCCTCAACACGGAGGGGTTGGGGCAAGCGGTGACCTGGTCCAGCTGGCCCATTTGGGTTTGGTGCTGATCGGTGAAGGAGAAGTGTTGTACCAGGAGAAGCGCCGTCCGACCGCAGAAGTATTCCAAGAGACCGGCATCGAACCCATTCCCGTCAAGATCCGGGAAGGGTTGGCGATCATCAACGGCACTTCAGCCATGACCGGTATCGGCATGGTGAACGTTTCCCTGGCCCACCGGGCTTTGAAATGGTCGGTGCTGTTGTCGGCCATGATCAATGAAGTGGTTGCTTCTTACGACGATCATTTCTCCAAAGAGCTCAACGAAGTGAAATTGCACCCCGGTCAGCGAAAGGTGGCTGACATGATGCGCAATATCCTGAAGGATAGCAAGATGATCAAAAGACGGTCCGAACACCTTTACAACGTGGAGGTGGAGGAGGATATCCTGGAGGACAAGGTGCAGGAATATTATTCCCTTCGTTGTGTTCCACAGATACTCGGTCCCGTGTTGGATACCATTTCCTCCACGGAGGAAGTCCTCGTCAACGAGATCAATTCCGTGAACGACAATCCTGTGATCGATCATGGCAATAACAATGTTTTTCATGGGGGTAATTTTCACGGGGATCAGGTATCCTTTGAAATGGATAAGCTGAAAGTGGGGGTCGCGAAAATGTCCATGTTGGCGGAAAGGCAATTGAACTATCTTCTCAATGACCGGTTGAACAATAAATTCCCGCCTTTCCTGAACAAAGGGCGCCTGGGGTTCAATTTCGGTATGCAGGGAATGCAATATGTGGCTACTTCCACAACGGCGGAGAATCAGACCCTTTCTTACCCGATGTACCTCCATAGCATTTCCAACAATAACGATAACCAGGATATCGTGAGCATGGGAACGAATGCCGCCAGGATCACCAATAAGGTGGTGGAGAACGCATATGAAGTACTTGCCGTGGCTTCCCTCGCCGTTACCCGGGCCATCGATATTGCTGAGGTGGAAGACCGTCTGGGAACCCGTTCCCGGAAAACTTTCGAGGCTTTGAAGGAACGCTTTCCGGTATTCGTTGAGGATGATGCCTTGTACGGCAAAATGGACGGGGTGAGGCAGTATCTTCGCGAAGAGGATCCTTTGGTGGATTAATACGGGAATGCCCGTATTTTGGGAATTAGCTATCCAATGATTATTTTTGGGCTTTGAAAGAACGGGGTTCAGCAACCCCTTATGGATCGCCGGGCTATTGTCCGGCCTTCTTTTTTACCGAGATACCTGTCATGGCGGAAAAGACCAAATATGCTCTCGTAACCGGAGGATCCAGAGGGATTGGCCGGGCTGTATGTCTTACCCTCGCCCGGATGGGCTACAACATTCTGGTCAATTATAATTCCAATGCCGATGCGGCGGAGGAAACCCTGAAGCTTGTGCGGGAAAAAGGAACGGACGGAGAGATACTGGCTTTTGACGTGGCGGATGAGGAAAGCGTTAAAGGTGCTCTTGAAAAATGGAGGGAAGCCCACCCCGATGCTGTTATTGAAGTATTGGTCAATAATGCGGGGATCCGGGATGATGACCTGTTCATGTGGATGTCCCGCGAAAAGTGGAACAAAGTTGTTCAGACGGGATTGGATGGTTTCTATAACGTTACCTCATCGGTGATCAAGAGCATGATGACCAACAAGTCTGGCCGGATCATCAATGTGGTCTCCCTTTCTGGTATTCGTGGGATGGCAGGCCAGACCAATTATTCCGCTGCTAAAGCCGGAGTGATCGGCGCTACCAAGGCACTAGCCCAGGAGGTGGGGCGTAGAAAGGTTACTGTGAACGCCGTTGCTCCGGGGTTCATCAAAACGGACATGACCGAGGATATCAACGAGAAGGATTATCGTTCTCTGATCCCGGCCGGCCGGTTCGGAACACCTGAGGAAGTGGCCGAAACGGTCGGTTTCCTTGCCTCCCCGGCAGCTTCTTATATCACGGGGGAAGTGATATCGGTGAACGGTGGGTTGTATACATGACCCTTCCCGCTTATGTTCTGTTGATCTTTGAGTAAATTTGCAGGCTACTGGATTCTATTATGGAGCGTGTTGTCATCACAGGGATCGGGGCTTACTCCTGTTTGGGGAAGAACATTGAAGAGGTAAAGGACTCCCTTTACCAGGGAAGGTCAGGGATCATCTTCGACCAGGAGCGTAAAGACATGGGATTTCGCTCTGCATTGACAGGTCATGTCGAGAAACCAGACCTGAAAAAGCTACTCAAAAGAAGGCAACGGGTTGGCCTGGCAGAAGAAGGGGAATATGCCTACCTGGCTACCGTAGAAGCTTTGGAGCAAGCTTCTCTGGACCAGGCGTTGCTGGATCGGAATGAGTTCGGGATCCTGTATGGGAACGACAGTTCTGCCAAGGCTGTGATCGAGTCGGTGGACAAGATCCGCGAGAAGAAGGATACGACCCTGCTGGGGTCAGGGTCGATCTTCCAGGCCATGAACTCCACAGTGACCATGAACCTCGCTACGATCTTCAAACTAAAAGGGATCAATTTCACCGTCAGCGGAGCTTGCTCTAGTGGGTCCCATTCCATCGGAATGGCTTATTTGCTGATCAGGAGTGGTTTGCAGAAAGGGGTGATCTGCGGGGGTGCTCAGGAGATCAATCCTTACGCCATGGGAAGTTTCGATGGCATCGGTGCTTTTTCCATCCGGGAAGATGAACCGACCAGGGCTTCCCGTCCCTTTGACAGGAACCGGGATGGATTGGTGCCGGGGGGAGGAGCTGCCACGGTGATCCTGGAAAGTTACACAGCGGCAAAAGAAAGAGGGGCTCCCATTCTTGGAGAAGTGACCGGCTATGGGTTCTCCTCCAATGGGGACCATATCTCCCTTCCTAATGTTGAAGGACCGGTCCGTTCTCTGGAAATGGCGCTGAAAGATGCCGGCATCGAAGCGAAAGAGGTTGATTACATCAATGCTCATGCAACTTCTACGCCGGGGGGTGACCAATGTGAGGCACAAGCCATCGATCAGGTCTTCTCCAATAAGCCCTATGTGAGTTCCACCAAATCCATGACAGGGCACGAGTGTTGGATGGCCGGAGCCAGCGAGGTCGCTTATTGCATGCTCATGATGAGGGATTCCTTCATCGCCCCTAATATCAATTTCGAACAGCCTGATGACGCAAGTGCAAAGCTTAAGATCGCTGATAAGACTATTGAACAAAAGATCGATACCTTTGTATCGAATTCCTTCGGGTTCGGCGGCACCAATTCTTCTCTCGTCGTTAAGAAGCTCGATGCCTGATCAATTAACACTCAACCCTTATGGAAAAGGAAGAGATCATCAAAAGGATCAATGCCTTCCTCATTGATGAGTTCGAAGTCGAGGAGGAAGCGATCCAGCCCGATGCCAACCTCCAGGAAACGCTGGACCTGGACAGTCTGGACTATGTTGACCTGGTAGTCGTGATCGAAAGCAATTTCGGTTTCAAGGTCGAGGGAGAAGATTTTATGAATATCAAGACCTTCCAGGATTTTTACGACTACGTCTTTGCCCGGTTGGAGAAAGGAGAAGAGCAGGAACAAAGCTGATCCCTGAATGGCCCGATGGAAAGGGCAGACCCGGGGAGGGGTCCTGGGATACCGGATCTTCATGGCCGTGATCCGGTGGTTCGGACCAACCCCTGCTTACCTGCTGCTGCGCTTCGTTACCTTTTATTTCTTTCTCTTTTCCGGAGGATCCAATCGCTCTGCCGGGTTCTATTTCCGCAGGATCCACCACCGCTCTCCTTTTCAGGCTTACCGAAGCATTTACCGGAATTACCTGCGATTCGGGGAAACCCTCGTGGATAAATTCGCCCTTTTGTCTGGTGTGGCAACGGATCGATACACTTATGAACATGAAGGGGGAGCATACCTTGACCAGATGATGAGGGAGGGTAAAGGAGGAGTCCTGATCAGTGCTCATCTCGGAAATTGGGATGTGGCCGGCCATTTGCTGGAACGGCTGGAGGGGAGGGTGAATGTGGTCATGTACGATGGTGAACGGCAGCGTATGAAAGCAACGCTGGAACCGGTCCTGGGCAAAAGAAGTTTCAACATCATTACCATCGGGGAAGGAATGGAACACCTTATTGCCATCAACAAAGCCTTGTCTGCCGGAGAATTCATTTGCATCCATGGCGACCGGTACCTGGAAGGGGCCAGAACGGTCCGGGCTACTTTGAAAGGGGGAGATGTCACTTTGCCTGTTGGCCCTTTTATAGTGGCAACGCGTTTTGATGCACCCGTTTCCTTTGTCTATGCCTGTAAGGATTCCCCCCGCCATTATCACTTCTACTCTACCCCTCCCGAGAATTATAAGGCAGTCCGGGGACAAAAGGCCGAAGATGCTGTACGACCTGTGGTAGAGGATTATACCCGAACCCTTGAAAAGTTCATGGACCGGTATCCGGAACAATGGTTCAACTTCTTTCCTTATTGGGAGGAGGAAAAAACAAAACATTCATGAAGAAGGTCCTGGTCGTCTATTACACCCAAACGGGACAGTTAAAGGATATCGTGGATTCCCTGACCGCCCCTCTTGCCGGAGATGAAGAAGTACAGGTGATCTATGAGAGGATCCGCCCCCGCGAGGATTTCCCTTTCCCCTGGAAAGCGATCGAGTTCTTCGATGCCTTCCCGGAATCTGTACAGGAGGTCCCTTGTGAGCTGGAGCCTTTCAGCTTCGATCCTTCAGAGAAATTCGATCTGGTCATTCTTGGTTACCAACCCTGGTACCTGTCTCCTTCCATTCCCATGACCAGTTTCCTGAAATCCGAACAGGGAAAGCGGGTATTGAAGGACAAGCCTGTGGTGACCGTTCTCGGAGCCCGTAACATGTGGGTGATGGCGCAGGAAAAGATGAAAAAGCTGATCGGTGAAGCAGGGGGGAAGCTCAGAGGACAGATCGCACTGATGGACCGGAACAAGAACCTTGTAAGCCTTGTGACCATTCTGGCCTGGATGCTGAAAGGCCAGCGCTCAGGTTTTTTAGGCCGTTTCCCCAGATCTGGTGTTTCAGAGGAAGATATTCGTGGAGCTGCCCGTTTCGGAGAAAGGATCCGGGAACAGCTCCACATCGATATCAATGCTCTGGATCAAAATGACCTGAAACAATTGGGGGCCATGGAGATCGATCCTGCGCTATTGCTGTTGGAGAAACGGGGTTCCCGGGCTTTCCAGGCATTTTCAGGTTTTATCCGGAAAAAGGGACAGCCTGGGGGGGCGGCCCGCCGTTTCCGGCTTCGTTTGTTCGCGGCTTGCCTTTTCCCGGGTATATTGGTCCTGGCCCCCATAACGGCTCTTACCACCAGGCTCACGCTCTTGTTGCAGCGTAAAAAACTTCGTAAAGAAGTGGAACAATATTCCGGAGTGGAATTGAGAATATAGCGCTGGGGATGGGGATCCCGCCTTCATAGGAGCATTCCTTTTCCGGTTGAAATCATATCTTTGGCCTTCGATCAGTAAGATGGGCAACGACGTATACATTACCCGGCTTTCCCGCTTTCTTCCCAATGATCCTATTCCTAATGAGTCTATGGAAGACTATTTGGGCATGGTTGGTGGGAAGCCTTCCAAAGCACGCGGGATCGTCCTGCGTAACAACGGGATCAAGACCCGGTATTATGCTTTGGACAAAGAGAGGAACATCACCCATACCAATGCGGAGATGACCGCCGAGGCCATCCGGGAACTTTTTGGGGATGGATTCGAACAAAAAGACATGGAATTGCTCGCTGTCGGGACCACCTCTCCGGACCAGTTATTGCCTTCTCATGCATCCATGGTCCACGGAGAACTGGGAGGAGACCCCGTGGAGATCATCGCGCCCAGCGGATCGTGCTGTTCCGGGTCGCATGCTTTCAAGTACGCTTACCTTTCCTTGCTGGCTGGTGATAAGAAGAATGCTGTTTGTGCCGGATCGGAACGCTTGTCCGCCCTGCTGATCGCCGACCGGTTCCAGGAGGAGGCAGAACGCCTGATCGAGCTGAACAGCGACCCTTATATTGCTTTTGAGAAGGAATTTCTCCGCTGGATGCTTTCGGATGGTGCTGCGGCTGCTTTGTTACAGACCTCTCCCGGTAAAGACCTCTCTTTGAAAGTGGAGTGGGTCGAAAGCCGTTCCTATGCCAATGAACTGGAAACATGCATGTACCTGGGCGGTGAGAAACTCGGATCCGGAGCGCTCCGGGGTTGGGGTGACCTTGAGAACCAGGAATGGCTGGACCGCTCGATCTTCTCCATCAAGCAGGATGTGAAGCTCTTGCGGCCTAACATTGTTCCCTTCGGGGGCAAGATGATGAAGGAACTGTTCGACAAGTACGGCATCGGCCCGGACGATCTGGACTTTTTCCTGCCCCACCTCTCCTCAGAATTCTTCCGGGAAAGGATCGAGGAGGAGACCAAGACCCTCGGTATTCACATTCCTCAGGAGAAGTGGTTCACGAATCTCACGCGGGTCGGTAATGTGGGGTCTGCTTCGGTTTATTTCATGATGGAAGAATTGTTCAACAGCGGACGTCTGGAACCGGGACAGAAGATCCTCCTGATGGTGCCCGAAAGCGCCCGGTTCTCCTACGTTTATGCTTTGCTTACCGTAGTATCCCCCCAGTGATCCTTTGCCTGTGTCTGCACCTATCGCCAGAGAAGATGCTTTGTTCCGCTACATTCCCCAGCGGCCTCCGGTCGTGATGATCGATGAATTGTGGGTGAACGAACAGGAAAAGACCGTGACCGGTTTGACCGTGCGGGAAGACAACCCGTTCTTTGAGAACGGAATGTTAAGGGAACCTGCCCTGGTGGAGAACATCGCCCAAACGGCTGCGGCCAGGGTGGGCCATTATTATGCTGAAAAGACAGAAGGAGAACAGGATCCTCCTCTGGGCTTCATCGCTGCGGTCAAAGGGCTGAAGGTCCACGACCTTCCTGTGGCAGGGGATGGATTGCGGACTACGGTCACCGTTCAACACGAAGTGATGAACGTGACCATTATTCGCGGGGAGGTCATGTGTGGAGAAAAGCTCCTCGCAGAATGCGAGATGAAGATCTTCCTCAGGGAGGAAGAAAGTTCCTGAACCATCCAGATCCTGACCAATGCGGCAACCCACGCTTCGGGCGGAAGGCCTCAGAAAACGTTACAAAGCCGGGAATACCCTGGCCGTGAGTGATGTGAGCTTTTCGGTCCCCGAGGGAACGGTGTTCGGTTTACTGGGACCTAATGGGGCCGGTAAAACGACCACCATATCCATTCTTTGTGGCGTCCTTCGTCCTGATGAGGGGAAGGTAGAGGTGGATGGAATGGACCTTTGGAAGGAAGGACACCAGGTTCGCCGGAAGCTGGGGGTCGTACCCCAGGAGATCGCCCTTTTCCCTTCTCTGACCGTCCGGGAGAATCTTTCATATATCGGTAACATGCAGGGAATAAAAGGAAAACCCTTGCAACAAAGGGTCCTGGATCTTTGCCATACTTTCGGTATGACCAGTGAAGAGCATACCCGGGTAGAACGGTTGTCCGGAGGGATGAAACGGAGGGTGAACCTGATGGCCGGCATCATTCATCACCCCAAACTTCTGATCCTCGATGAACCCACCGTCGGCATCGATGTCCATTCCCGGCAGGTCATCACCGATCACCTTCTGGAAATGAAACGAAAAGGGACCACTTTGCTGTATACTTCTCATGATCTTGAAGAGGCGCAAAAGCTTTGCGACCATGTGATGATCCTTGAAAAGGGAAGGGAAGTGGCGAAGGGAACCCCCTCGGAACTGGTGGCCAAAACCCGGGGAACAACAGGCGATCTGAGAAGCATCCTTTTGGAATTGGTCGGTCCCGATTCCCAATATCCACCCAACGCTTCCTGATATGCTAAGGTGGTGGGCTACATCCTGGAAAGAGTGGATCGTCCTCTCCCGTGACAGGGGAGGATTGGCGATCATTTTCATCATGCCTGCCCTCTTGCTTATCGTCATGGCCCAGATCCAAAATGCTCCTTTCCGTGATTTCCAGGAAAAGCAGGTTCCCGTGCTTTTGGCAGACCAGGACCGGGATACGCTCGGAGCAAGCATCCGGAAAGGACTGAAAGGGTCGCCGGTATTTATTGTCCAGGAAGCGATCGATGGTGAACCCCTTACTAAAAAAAAGGTAAGGGAGCTGACCCGGAAGGGAAAGTACAAGATCGGAGTGGTGATCCCGGAAAGAGCCACCGAGCGGGTGCGCAAAAAAGCATCAGACCGGGTGGCCCAGGTCTTCGGTATGGAAAAGGAAGAGGACAGCGATACCCTGCCGGTGACCTTTACGCTTTTCTTCGATCCCGTTACCAAATCTTCCTTCAAGTCCTCGGTCCGGCATTCCCTCGATAAATTCGTGACCGATGTAGGATCGGCGATGATGCTGGAGGCCATGACCCGGGAGCTGAAGCGAGCCTTCCCGGATATGGAAACCCCGGATGTCAAGGGGGTGAAGGAACCTCTTTTCGGTTTTCGGGAAGTGCACCCTTCCGGCGACCTGACCAGCATGAGCATCAATTCCGTCCAGCATAACGTGCCGGCCTGGACGGTATTCGGCATGTTCTTCATCGTGATCACCATGGCGGGGAACATGATCCGGGAGCGACAAGATGGCAGCGAGTTCCGCCTTCGCAGTATGTCGGGTTCTTACCTCGGAGTACTGGCAGGGAAGATCACGGCTTACCTGGCTGTTTGCTTGCTGCAATGCCTGATCATGTTGCTGGTGGGGTTGCTGGTCCTTCCTCTGGTCGGCCTTCCTGCCTTTCGTATCGGTAACGACCTGCTCGGTATATTTGTTGTGGCTTCCTGTACAGGCCTTGCAGCCACAGGGTTCGGGACCATGATCGGTATGGTGTTCTCCACCCACCAGCAAGCTTCTACCTTCGGATCGGTAGCGGTCGTGGTGCTAGCTGCCGTGGGCGGGATATGGGTCCCGCTATACCTTATGCCGGAGTTCCTGAAAATGATCGGTGAATGGTCCCCCTTGCGCTGGGGAATCCATTCCTTTTACGGGGTTTTCGTGCGGGAGTCTTCCCCCGGAGAACTGCTCCCGGAACTATCGTTCTTACTGGCGTTCTTCTTGGGGACTACCGGGATCGGCTATCTTTACGACAAGTTGAAAAGGGTATGAAACAACCGGAACAGAACACTTCCCTGAAAACCGAAGTAACTGTTCCCGTTCGGTTCAGTGATGTGGACAGTATGGGAGTAGTATGGCACGGACATTATATCAAGTTCTTCGAGGATGGCCGGGAAGCGTTCGGCAAAGCTTTCGGCCTCACCTACCTCGATTGTTACCGGAATGGCTTCGTTACTCCTTTAGTGGACATTAACTGTGAATACAAACACCCGATCCGTTACGGTGAAGAAGTGGTGGTAGAGATCGTTTACAAGGAAACCCCGGCCGCCAAGATCATTCATGAGTATGCTGTTTACCGGAGATCGGACCGGAAACTTGCAGCAACAGGGCGGTCGGTACAGGTTTTTGTTACCATAGACGGCGAACTGCAGCTCAATGTCCCGGACTTCTTCCTGGAATGGAAAAAAGAACAGGGGTTGATAAACTCCTGATTTTTAAATGATGCCTGTTGTTCGTATTGTGTCGGAAAGTGTGATCACCTCGTTGGGAACGACTCCGGAGGCCCACATGGAGAAATTGCGGCAGGGAGGAATAGGGATCTCCAGGGTGGAGGATGAGCACTTTTCCCGGGATCCGTTCTATGCTTCCATCGTGTCGGATTCTGTACTGGAAGAAGGGCTTTCCCGGAAAGTACTCCCCCGATTCGAAAAACTATGCCGGTTGGCTGTTGCAAGGGCCCTGGAAAAGGGAAGCCCTGCAAAACCGGGGGATACTCTTTTCATCTTGTCCACGACCAAAGGGAACATCGATCTGTTGGAAAAAGATGCCAAAAAAAACTTCGGGAATGATGCGAGCGAATACCTTGCTGCCAGTGCAGCATCGGTCGCTTCTGCTTTCGGGATGGATCATACACTCGTGGTTTCCAATGCTTGTATTTCTGGTGTGTTGGCGATCAATGCCGGGGCGGATCTCCTTCGGAGTGGCCGTTATTCAAGGGCTGTGGTGGTAGGGGGAGATATTGTTTCAGCTTTCACAGTATCCGGGTTCCAGTCGTTCATGGCTTTGGGAAGTGGTCCCTGCAAACCTTATGACAAGAACAGGGATGGACTTAACCTTGGGGAAGGTGCCGCTGCTGTGGTATTGAAGCGAGAGGAATTCGAGCGGGAGAATGCAGTCTATGTGAGGGGAGGGGCCTCCTCCAACGATGCCAACCACATTTCTGGTCCTTCCCGGACCGGGGAGGGGCTTTTTCAGTCGGTGGAAAGAACTTTGCGTTACAGTGGGAAAAAGGCCGGAGAAGTGGAACACCTGAACGCCCATGGAACGGCTACGCTTTACAATGATGAAATGGAGTCCAAAGCATTCGCCCGGTCTGGATTATCAGATGTTCCCATGAACAGTTATAAGGGAGCGCTCGGGCATACATTAGGAGCGGCCGGGTTAATCGAAACGGTACTCAGTGTTACTTGTCTCCGTAACGGGGAATTGCTACCTTCTCCCGGTTTCGGGGAGTTGGGAGTGCCGCACCCTCTGAACGTCATCCGGGAACATGAGCCAAGACCGGTCTGGAATTGTCTGAAGACTGCTTCTGGATTCGGTGGTTGTAACGCGGCGATCTTTTTGGAAAGAACATGAATTTGAAGATCACTCATACCGTTCACGTTCGGGACCATGCCCTCCAGATAGATGATGATCCGGCTTTCATCACTGATCCGGAGCTTTCTTTTCCTGAAATGGTGCGAACTTTTTATGAGTACCTGAACCTCCGCTATCGGAAATTCTATAAGATGGATGAATTGAGCCAGCTGGGCTTCCTGGCTGCAGAAGCTTTGATGCAGCGGTCCGGAACGACCGGCCGGTATGAGCCTGCTGACATTGGGGTAGTATTGTCTAATGCTGCTGCCAGTTTGGATACCGACCGGAAACACCAGTTGTCGGTGGACAACCCCGAGGGGATTCCTGCCAGTCCGGCTGTTTTTGTTTATACCCTGCCCAACATCGTGATCGGAGAAATTTGTATCCGGCATGGGGTGACGGGAGAGAATGCTTTTTTTATTTTTGAAGACTACGATCCTGGTTCTCTCTCCCGTTATGTGGAGGATCTGGTCCGGTCCGGAAAAATGGAAGCCTGTTTGGCCGGGTGGGTAGACCGGGATGAGGATCGGTACGAAGCTTTCCTGTACACCGTTGAAAAAGAAGAGGTTGCTCCGGATGTAAGTCCCCATGAACCCGAAGCCCTCCAAGCACTTTACCACAAACCTATACGCTGACCCATGAGCGAACTTGCAGACCAATTGAAAGGACAGATCATCGAGCACCTGAACCTGGAAGATGTTTCGCCGGAGGAGATCGGCACGGAGGAAGCTTTGTTCGGGGACGGGCTCGGACTCGATTCCATCGATGCCCTCGAGCTGATCGTCCTCCTCGAAAAGGAATACGGGATCAAGATCGACGACCCGGAAAAAGGGAAGAAGATCTTTTATTCCGTTCAGTCCATGGTCGATTTCATCGAGGAAAACAAGTGACCCCCTGATGGCCGGAAAGGTCTATGTAACGGGCATTGGTGCTGTTTCAGCCATCGGAGAGGATGTGCCTTCCGCCCATCGTTCTTTGCAGGAGGGTCGTTCCGGGGTCGGTCGTATCGACTATTTGTCCACCGAACACCAGGGCATGATCCCCGCTGCCGAGGTCAGGGCCACAGATGAGGAATTGTTACAAAAAGCCGGAGGGGGAGTTCCTTCTGAATATTCCCGAACTACCCTGCTCGGACTGCTGGCTGCCCGGGAAGCTTTGGAACATGCCGGGGTGGATGAGGAAGAGAGGACCAGCATGGGATTGATCTCCGGAACGACCACGGGTGGAATGGGCAAAATGGAGCAATATTACCATGACTACCTGGAAACCGGCGAACACAGTGCCTATATCCATCTTCATGATTGTGGGGACAGTACCGAAAAGATCGCCCGGGAGCTTGGTATCCGGGGGTATCAGACCACCATCAACACAGCGTGCTCATCCTCGGCCAATGCGATCATCCTGGGTGCCCGGATGATCCGGATGGGAGCGATCGACCGGGTCGTGGCGGGAGGGACCGATGCTCTTACCAGGTTCACGCTCAACGGTTTCAATTCCCTTTACATCCTCGACCGGGAGCCCTGTAAGCCGTTCGATAATGATCGCCAGGGATTGAACCTCGGAGAAGGAGGAGGGTATGTGGTGCTTGAATCGGAAAAGGCCGTGAACGAGAAAGGGAATACTCCTCTGGCTGAGGTGCTGGGGTACAGCAATACCAACGATGCTTATCATCAGACCGCCTCTTCTCCAGAAGGATATGGTGCGTTCCTGGCCATGGAACAGGCTTTGGCGGGAGCAGGTGTAGCCCCGGAAGCTGTAAGCTATGTGAACGTGCATGGAACGGGAACTCCGAACAACGACCTTTCGGAAGGCATGGCCATGCGAAAACTTTTCGGAGACCAGGTCCCTTTGTTCAGCTCTACCAAAGCATTTACTGGTCATACACTTGGAGCGGCGGGAGGACTGGAAGCTGTTTTTTCCGTACTCTCCATACGGGATCAGGAGATCTACCCGAATCTTCATTTCGCTACCCCGATCGGGGACCTGAACATAACACCTGTTCGTTCTTACCGGAAAGGTTTGAATATCAGTTACGTGCTTTCCAACTCGTTCGGCTTCGGAGGGAACAATTCATCATTACTTTTCGGCTGGTCATGAAAGAAGTGTTCATACAAGGCACCTGTGCCATTTCTCCCCAGCCGACCTTTGAGGAAGGACCTTTGCTGGAGGAGGTGCAGGACTATGAAGCGATCCGGCTGCCTTGTGTGGAACCGGTATACAAGACCATTATCGATCCCCGCAAAGCCCGGCGGATGAGTAAAGTGGTAAAAATGAGCGTGGCCGCTGCCCTGCTCAGCCTTCAGAGGGCTGAGGTGGAGCAACCCGATGCGATCCTCACCGGTACCGGTATTGGATGTATGCGGGATACGGAGAAGTTCCTCCTTTCCCTTTTGGAGGATGAAAGCCAGACCCTTACTCCGACCTCTTTCATCCAGTCCATCCACAACACCATTGGTGGCCAGATCGCTCTGATGCTGGGGTGCCACGCTCCCAATTTCACGTATGCCCATCGGGGTACTTCCTTCGAGAGCGCCCTGCTCGACGGAACATTGACCCTGGGGGAAGGAAATGCAGAAAAGGTCTTGGTGGGAGGTTTTGATGAAATGACCGATAACCTCTTCACCCTGTACAGCAGGATCGGTCGCTGGAAAAAAAAGCCGCTTCCAAACCGGGAGTTGTTCGGCTCGGCAACACCGGGTGCTTTGGCTGGGGAAGGGGCTGCTTTTTTCGTGCTCAGCGGAGAGCGAGACGCTCGTACCCTGGCCGCGCTGAAAGGAGTACAAGCTCTCCCTTCGCTTGAAGGAACACGAGCAACCCGGGAACGAGTGGAGAGATTCCTGTCCTCCCACGGGCTTGCTCCGGATGACCTCGATGTGGTGATCTATGGGTACAGTGGCGATAAAGACACCGATATTTTCTTCGACCTATTCAGAGAAGAACTGTTCAGGAATGCCCTCTCCCTTGGTTATAAGCATCTGTTCGGGGAATCCCATACCGCCTCTTCCCTGGGAATGTGGTTGGCTACACACCTATTGCACCAAGGGAGAATACCAGGGGTGATGAGGTTGGATGACGGGGCTACTGAGGAACGCCCCCTACAGCGTGTCCTGCTCTTCGATCAGTATTACGGGGCATCCCGTTCTTTATTCCTTTTGGAGCGATGACCGGACACAGGGCAGTAAGTTTTGGTTCTTTGGTGGTCCTGGCGATCCTTGTCTTTATGCAAGCCCCCTACTGGGGCTATGTTCTGCTCTTGTTGGTCTATATTTCCCTGACAGTGGCCGGCTCTGCAACGCTATCCTGGAATTATCACTTGCCGGCTCTTTGTCGGGGGAGAACAAAGCGGAAAGAGGTGGCCCTCACTTTTGATGATGGCCCGGATGAAACGGTCACGCCCCGGGTCCTGGAAGTCCTGTCCCAGTTCGATACCCCAGCGGCTTTCTTCTGCATCGGGGAAAAGGCCGAACGGTCTCCTCATCTCGTTCGCCGGATCCATGAAGAGGGGCATGTTGTCGGCAACCATAGCTGGAAGCATTCCTTTTGGTTCGACCTGCTTTCCGCCCGGAAAATGACCGAAGAACTGGAGCGGACGAATGAAGCCATCTTTTCTGTTATTGGCCGGAGGCCCCGGTTCTTTCGTCCTCCTTACGGAGTGACCAACCCTATGCTGCGAAAGGCCGTTCGGTATCTGGGCTGTATCGTGGTCGGATGGAATGTGCGTTCTATGGATACGGCCCGCCATGAGAGGAGCGTGTTGAAAAGGGTTATGAAAAGGATCCGTCCCGGGTCTATCGTACTTTTGCATGATACTGATGAAAAAGTGGTAGGGATCTTGCAGAGGATCCTGGAACAACTCCGGGAAGAAGGGTATACAGTTATTCCTTTGGACCGCCTCATCGACCGATCGGCTTATGAACAAGTGTAATACATCCTTGCTGCTCCTGATGCTACTTCTGTTCGCGGGACATGGACAGGCTCAGCCTTCTTCTTTCGAACCGATGACCGATCCGGCCGCTTTCCGGAAAAAGGCCCGGCAAAAAGCAGAAGATACGCGGACCATTGTGAGTGACTTTCGTCAGGAAAAACACCTGAGTTTCATGGAAGCGCCGGTCGTTAGCCAGGGGAAGTTCCGGTTCAAGAAACCGAACAAGGTGCGGTGGGAGTATACCGATCCTTTTCAATACCTGATCGTGATCCGGGATGAGAAGATCACCCTCAGGGACCAGGACCGTACCGATGAGCACGACATGGGGTCCAGTAAGATGTTCCGCCAGATCAATGATATGATCGTTAGCAGTGTTCAGGGAAATGTCTTCGACCGTGAAGACCTGGAGATCTCCTATTTTCAGGGGCCGGACCGCTACCTGGTGGTCGTGGAGCCGAAGGACAAGACCATGAAGGACCTCCTTCGGGAGATCCACCTGTATTTTTCCATGGAAGATCATTCCGTGGTGAAGGTCAAAATGCTCGAATCCTCCGATGATGCCACGGAGATCATCTTCCTCAACAAAAAGACCAACGCCTCCGTTCCCGATGAAGCTTTCCGCGTGGCTCCTTAGCCTTACGTTGCTTTGGGCAACAGGGTGTTCTCCCACCCGGAACCTACAGAAGGTCCGGGAAGTTCCCCTGAACCAGTTGCAGGTGACCCGACCTTTTGATGTTTCGGAAGGGTTGGTGTATAAAGCTGGCGTGGACCTTTATGATCACCATTTTTCCGGATTTTTCATGATCCGGCAAACGGAAGAACGGCAATACCGCGTCGTTTTCACTTCTGAGATGGGGGTCAAGCTGTTCGATCTGCTATTCGACAAGCAAGCTTTTGAAGTGGTCTATTGTTTCGAAAAACTGGACCGTAAAGCTGTTATCAAGAGGTTGCGGCGTGATCTCCGGATGTTGTTCATGGTCGAATATGATGGACGGGAACGAGCAGAGGTATATCGAAAGGAGGGAGAGAAGAATAAGATCCTTAAATTGGCCGGAGAGGATGGGTGGAATTACTATTTTCTGGATGAAGCGTCAAAAAGACCGGTCCACATGGAGAATACCGGGCTTTTCAAAGTCAGAGCGGTAGCCTCGCTCGGGGATCATCAGGAAGGTGTTCCCCGGGAGATCGTGATCGACCACAAGGAGGTGGACCTTAAACTCCGCCTGGAGCAGGTCCGGAACACGAATGATCAAAAAGAAGAATAAGGCTTATGCTGTTGATGGACCGGCTGTTCAGGATCAAAGTTTCCCATCAGGGGGAGGAGAAAGGAGAACATCGTTTCACCGTTGAACTCGACCCGGAGCACGAGATCTTCGAAGGACACTTTCCCGGAGAACCGGTCTTGCCGGGTGTTTGTATGATGGAAATGGGGCAAGAATTGCTGGCGCATCTTCTGGAACGTGAATTGATCCTTCAGGAAGCGAAGAATATGAAGTTCACCGCCATGGTGGACCCCCGGAAAACCCCTGAACTGGATGTGGTGCTTCGCCACCGGGAGGAAGATGAAGATATGTACGGTATGGATGCGACTGTTACTGCCGGAGCAACCACTTTCTTCAAGTTCAAAGGGAGGTTCAAAGCCTCCTGATCGCTATGCGGTTCACTCTCCCGGCTTCCTCCCCTTTTTCGAATAGTTTGGTGGTGAAGCAATTCTTTCCTTTTCTCTTTTTCTTTTTGCTTGTAGGGAAAGCAATAGCCTCTCCGGTTTTGGTGGCCAGCGACCGGCGAATGAAAACGGAAGGACCTCTGATCGGCCGTCCGGGTTGTGAACCGGATACTGCGAATGTTCTTCACTTCATTTCCGCCCGCCGGAAAACCGAAGAAGTTTGGGACCTGGCTGTACGGGGGAGCTTGAAGGAAGGTCTGAAGGCCCTGGACCCGGGGAAGCCTCTGGTTCTTTATGTACATGGAGATGGTAAGGACTTCCGGAAAGTACTCGACAGGGCCTGGAAGATCCATGATAAATATGATGTACAGGTATTGGCCTTTGATTACCCATCGTTCGTGCCTGACCTGGGTGGTTTGAGGAATTATTACAATTCCCGACGGAACGCTGAAGCAGCCGTGGATAAGTTCATCGCGTTACTTCGACAATTGCAGGAAGAACCTGTGATCGAGGGAATGGCCAAGACGCTTTTTCTGCATAGCCTGGGGAACCACGTGCTGGAAGTGGCCATCCGACAGAAAGGTTGTGAAGAACTGGTCCGGTCGCTCTTTTCCAATATTTTACTCAATAGTGCCTGCGTGAACCTTCGGGACCATCATCAATGGGTGGAGCAACTCGGAGAAAGCCCCGGTATCTACATTACCTACAATAAGAAAGATCATGTACTGAAAGGGGCCATGCTCATCACCCTTCGCCGGAAACTCGGGGCTAAATTGCGCGGGTCGATGGCTGACAATGCTGAGTATGTGAATTTCAGAAAGGTTGCTTTTATGGAGCATAATTATTTCGTGAAACCACCAGTGGTGGAGAAGTACCCTTTCGTCAAAGAATTCTACAGGACCATTTTCCACGGAAAGAAGGTGGATCTGGAGGATAAAACGGTCTTTACCGAAAGAAGGAACGGACGAGGCTATACCATCGGCGGGTGAGGCAGTTGCCGTCCCGGGATCGATTACTTTTGCAATTCATAGTAGATCCTTGTCATGCAGGGAACTGAAGACCATTTCGATAGGTTCAGAGCAAGCCGGTGTTGTGTACTCATCCCGACCTATAATAATGCCGGAACCCTGAAAGAAGTCCTTTCAGAAGTGCTGGAATATACGGATCAGGTCATCGTGGTGAACGATGGTTCTGATGATACGACTTCCACTATCCTGGAGGCGTTCTCACGAGTCGATGTGTTGGCTTTCCAGCAGAACCGGGGCAAAGGGGTTGCTTTGAGGGAAGGTTCCCGTTATGCTTACGACAAAGGTTACCAGTATGCCATTACCATCGATTCGGATGGGCAACATGCGGCTTCTGATCTGCCCCGGTTCATCGATAAAGTGGAAGAAGAGCCGGGGGCTCTGGTAGTGGGTGCCCGGAACATGGAACAAGAAGGGATCCCGGGTGGGAGCAGCTTCGGCAACAAGTTCTCTAATTTCTGGTACAAGGTGGAGACTGGCATCGAATTGCCCGATACACAGTCCGGTTACCGCATCTATCCGCTGAGGCCTTTGCGGAAAATGCGGTTTTTCACCTCGCGGTATGAATTCGAGATCGAAGTGTTGGTACGGATGGCCTGGAAGGGGGTTCCCGTGAAGAGCGTGCCTGTTCATGTCCATTATGCGCCCGAAGGGGAGCGCGTTTCCCATTTTCGTCCCTACTGGGATTTTTTCCGGATCAGTGTACTCAATACCGTTCTGGTGTTGTTAGCCTTCTTGATGGGAAGACCCCTCATGTTCTGGCGGAAATTGCGCCAAAAGGATCCGCGACAGATCTGGAGGGAGCAGGTCCTTCATTCCCGGGAATCTGACCGCAAGAAGGCTTTGTCCGTTGCTTTCGGGGTTTTCATGGGTGTCGTACCGATCTGGGGCTATCAACTGGCAACGGCGATATTGCTGGCCTACCTGTTACGGCTCAACAAGATGATCGTGATCCTGGCCGCGCAGATCAGCATTCCGCCTTTTATCCCGTTCATTATCTGGGGAAGTTACCAGGCGGGTGGGTTGTTCTTTGCCGACCGGGCAGGGGTCACCTATAGTTCTTCCCTTAGCCTGGAAAGTATCGGAAGTCACCTTTCTCAGTACTTGGTGGGGAGCATGACCCTGGCTGTTGGATTATCCTTATGTTTGGGAAGCATTACCTACGTGCTGTTGCAACTTTACAGGCGACCAAAACTCACCCGTCGCCGGTAACGGAGAATCTTTGCAGACCCTGTAATGTCCCAGCCCTTTCTCTTCCTATACCGGTTCTTCAGTCAACGGAGACGGTCGTATGCTTTCTTCCTGTTGCTCCTTTTGGGGGTGGCCGGTTTCTTTGCTTACCAACTTGATTTGGAAGAGGACATTACCCGCATGATGCCGGTGGATGAGGAAGTGGCGGAACTTCAGGAGGTGTTGCAACAGGCTGATGTTACCGATAAGATTATTGTTCATGTGGCCGTGGATACTCTTT
>CAZAYA010000038.1:0-2306 GCA_964489175.1 uncultured Flavobacteriales bacterium
ATCTCCAACCGAAGCATTTCCGGAAACTCAAAGACAAAAAACTGCAAAGCTATGCGGATGCTTTCGGCATTACCGTAGAAGAGCTGAAAGATCTCAAGTGACCCCTGTGGAGACCGACTTCCGACATATCCAAAGCGCCCATTGTGAGAACGGCGTGACCAGCAGCCTGCTCCAACACCACGGCCTGGATTTCATGAACGAGCCGCTGGCTTTCGGCATGGGCTCCGGGATCTTCTACATCCATGTCCCCTTCCTGAAGATCAGCAACGGCCCCGCCATCTCCTACCGCTCCATGCCGGGCTGGGTCTTCAACCGCACCTGCCGCTCCCTCGGGGTCCAGGTGACCCGCCAAAAGTTCAAAAGCGAAGCCGCGGCTCAGGATTTCCTGGACCGGAAACTGGCCGAAGGCCAACCCACGGGCTGCCAGGTCGGGGTCTTCCACCTGCCTTACTTCCCCCCTCGCTACCGTTTCCACTTCAATGCCCACAACATCATCGTTTACGGCAAGGAGAACGGCCAATACCTCATCAGCGACCCGGTGATGGAGACCGTCACCACGCTTACCGAGGAAGAACTGATGAAGGTCCGGTTCGCCAAAGGCCCCCTGGCCCCGAAAGGACAGGTCTATTACCCGGAGAACATCCAGCCGGTGAGTGAGGAAGTGATCCGCCGGGGCGTGGTAAAGGGGATCAAAAGAAGTGCGCGCGATATGCTGGCGTTGCCCGGCGGCGTCGTAGGCGTAAGCGGGATCAAATACACCTCCCGCCAGATCCGGAAATGGCGAGAGAAACTGGGGCCGAAAAAAGCCGGGCTTTACCTGGGCCAGATCGTGCGCATGCAGGAAGAGATCGGCACCGGAGGAGGCGGCTTCCGATACGTATTCGCCGCCTTCCTGGAAGAGGCGGCCAAGATCACCGGACAGGAAAAATCGCAAACTATATCCGAAAATTTCACAAGATCGGGCGATCTTTGGCGGAACAGTGCAGTGGAAATGGCCGGCATCTATAAAGGCAGACTGACCGAACAAAAGGACTACGATAAAGTGGCCGACATGCTGCTGGAGATCGCGGCCGTGGAAAAGGAAGGTTTCCAACAATTGAAGAAAACAAGACTGAGCTGATCATGGATCCCGAACAACTGAAACAGGAGCTGAAACAGCACATGATCTCCTACCTCAACCTCACCGACCTTACTCCGGCCGAGATCGCTGATGATGAGCCGCTTTTCGTGGAGGGCCTGGGCCTCGACTCGATCGATGCCATTGAACTGATCGTCATGATCGAACGGGAATACGGCATCAAGATCAACAGCGCCAAAGAAGGGAAGGACATCCTCACCGATGTGAACACCATCGCTGATTTCCTGAAAGAGAACGCGACCAAAGGCGTGGAATGACCCGCGTGTTCGTCACCGGTTTCGGCATGGTCTCCGCCATCGGGGACACGGCCGAAGAGAACCTGGCTCACCTGCGACAGGGGACTTCCGGCATCAGCCCAGCCCGGCACCTGCCCTCCCGCTATGCTGACCTCTATCCCTTCGGGGAGGTCGATCACACCACCGAAGCCCTTCGCCAGCAATTCTCCTTCGATACCACTCCCCTTACACGTACTGACCTCCTGGCCCATCAGGCTTTTCAGGAAGCCCTGGAGCATAGCCGGCTGACCGAAGAAGCCACCACTTCCTTCCGCACCGCCCTCATTTCCGCCACCACCGTGGGCGGCATGTGCAACATGGAAGACCTCTACAACGATGCCAACCGCCTCGGAGAGCCCTCCCCATATAGCGACTCCTACAGCAACGGCTGCCACACCCAGACCCTGGCCCGACAATACGGCATCCAGGGTTTTACCGGGACCATCAATACCGCTTGCTCCGCCTCCGCCAATGCCATCATGCTGGGCACCCGCCTGATCCGTTCCGGACGGGCGGACCGGGCCATCGTGGGGGGCACGGACAGCCTGGCCCAATTCACGGTGAACGGCTTCAATGCCCTCCAGATCTTTTCCGCTGAACCCTGCCGGCCGTTCGATCAGGACCGGGATGGGCTCAACCTGGGAGAAGGCGCTGCCTATCTGGTGCTGGAAGCGGAAGAGGTCTGCCTGGACAAGCCCTGCTATGCCGAAGTGGTTGGCTATGGCAATACCAATGACGCTTACCATCCCTCCTCCCTCAGCGAAGAAGGGACCGGGCCGGTAAGCGCCATGCAAAAAGCCCTGCGTACTGCTGCTATCAATGCTTCCGCCATCGGCCACATCAACACTCATGGCACCTCTACCCCGCTGGGCGACATATCAGAGCCCAAGGCC
>CAZAYA010000038.1:2316-19129 GCA_964489175.1 uncultured Flavobacteriales bacterium
CCACCGAGAATAACGATCAGGTAGAGGCCCTGGCCCTGCAAAAAGTGTTCGGGGAGCAACTTCCTCCCTATGTCGCCACGAAATCCTACACTGGTCATACCCTGGCCGCAGCCGGAGCCGTGGAAGCGATCTACAGCATCCTGAGCCTTCATCATCAGGAATTGTTCCCCAGCCTGCGATGCGAAACTTCCGTGCTGGAACAGCCTCCCGTGCGTGAAGCCCGGCAGCAAGCAGGACTCGACTATGTGATGTCGAATTCCTTCGGTTTTGCAGGCAATTGCACTTCGCTCATCTTCCAAAAGGCATGACCATGTACATCCGGGACCTGGCCTGCATATCACCCCAACCCACACATGACGGGAGTTTTTTGCGGGGAGAGTTGAACACCTTCGAAGGCAACATCTACGAAGCCATCGAACCCGATTATGCCGAGGTCATCCCCCGCAATCAATTGCGCCGCATCGGACGGTCCGTCCGGATGGGCCTCTGGACCGGCAAAAAACTGCTGGAAGCCCATCCCAACCCGGATGGCATCCTGATCGGAACAGGAGAAGGCGCTGCAGAGGATTTCATCCGCTTCATGGAACAGATCATGGAGTACGAAGAAGGCACGTTGACCCCGACCCACTTCGTGCAAAGCACCCCCAATGCTCTGGCCGGCTCCCTGGCGCTGATAGACCGGAACACCGGTTACAACGCCACCTATACCGACAAAGGGACCGCTTTCGAATCCGCCCTGCTGGATGCGCTGCTACTGACCGAGGAAGGGACCGCTTCTTCGCTGCTCGTCGGTACGATGGAACAATACTCCCCTTACATCTACAACATCGAGGGAAGGAACGCCTTTTTCAAGACCACCCCTGTCCCTTCGGACCAACTGTTGACCTCCGGAACACCGGGAACGGTTTTCGGGGAAGGGTCCGCCATGTTCCTGATGAGCAATGACCCCGAAAAGGCCTATGCCCGCGTGAAGGATGTGGACCAGATGCTCTTCCCCGAAGAAAAGGCTTTTCAGGAACGCGTGCTGACATTTCTCAGCCGGAACGGCTTAGAGAAAGAGGACATCGATGCGCTGGTGCTGGGCTGGAACGGCGACAGTCGCAACGACCATTGGTACACCAACCTCCGGGGATCCTTATTCCCTCAACAAGGCGCTTATTCCTTCAAGAACCTGGTCGGCGACCATCCCTCCTCCGGTGCTTTTGCCACCTGGCTGGGGGCTCATCTTCTGAACGGCGCTGACCTACCCCGGTCCTGTGTGCAGCATGCCCCGGAACGCCCCCTGAAGAACGTGCTGATCTACAACCACTACAAGGGGAGGAATCACGGGTTGGTGTTGCTGAGTAAATATCCCTGACAGCGTTCCCGAAACACCTCCTGAAATTTCAAAACCCGCTTCGGGGATCGTGTGTCAAGATCGAATTCGGAGCATTACCCCTCCACGATCGCCAGAAAATAGTTCTTCTTCCCCCGCTGGCCCACGATGTACTTTCCACCGATCAGGTCGTCGGGCGTGGCCACCTTGTCTTCGCCGACCTTTTGTTTGTTGAGGCTGATGGAGTTCTCCTTGAGCGCCCGACGGGCTTCTCCTTTGGACTTCAAAAACCCGGTCTTCTCGGCCAGCAGATCGATGACCCCGATGCCCTGATCCAGGTCGGCAGCGGAAAGCGTGTAATGCGGCACCCCTTCGAAGATGTCGAGGATCTGATCACCGGAAAGCGCCTGCAGGTCCTCCAGCGTGGACTTTCCGAACAGGACCTGCGAAGCCTTCACAGCCGTATCGTAGTCGGCTTGGGAGTGGACCCGAATGGTAACGTCCTTGGCTAAAGCATGCTGCATGATGCGTTGGTGGGGAGCTTCGGCATGTTCGTTTTCCAATTGCTCGATCTCTTCCTGGCTATAGAGCGTGAAGATCCGGAGGAAACGGGGCGCATCCTCATCGGAAGCATTTAGCCAGAACTGGTAGAACTTATAGGGAGAGGTCCGGTTGCGATCGAGCCAGACCGTTCCCTCTTCGGTCTTCCCGAACTTGCCCCCATCCGCTTTGGTGATCAGCGGACAGGTGAGGGCATGGGCTTCCCCCTCAGCCTTACGCCGGATCAGCTCAGTACCGGTGGTGATGTTGCCCCACTGGTCGGACCCGCCCATCTGGAGGCGGCAGTTCTTTTCGCGGTAAAGGTGGTAGAAGTCGTATCCCTGGGCAAGCTGGTAGCTGAACTCGGTGAAGGACATGCCGGTCTCGAGGCGGTTCTTCACAGAATCCTTGGCCATCATGTAGTTCACGGTGATGTGCTTGCCGATGTCCCGGATGAACGCGAGGAAGGACATGTCGCGGAACCAGTCGTAATTATCGACCAGTTCGGCCGGATTCCCTTCTCGGTCGAAATCCAGGAAATTGCGCAATTGCTCTTTCAGGGCGGCCTTGTTCTTTTCCAGTTCTTCTTCGGTCAGGAGGTTCCGCTCTTCGGACTTGCCGGAAGGATCGCCGATCATTCCGGTGGCTCCTCCCACCAGGGCAATGGGCTTGTGGCCATGCCGCTGCAGGTGGGTCAGCATCATGATAGAAGCCAGGTGCCCTATATGCAGGGAGTCCGCGGTCGGGTCGATACCGATGTAGCCGGTCACGACCTCCCGGTCCAGCAACTTTTCGACATCAGGGGTATGGTCATGGACCATGCCCCGCCATTGGAGTTCGTTGATAAAGGTCATGGAGTGGATTTAAAGTACAAAGTATTAAGTACGAAGACAACTAGATCACCAGGCAGAAAGCCCTCTTGAGACTTGGTACTTAATACTTGATACTATTTATCCTGCATCGCAGGCTTCCGCAAAATTAGAAGTTTCCCGATCCCGGTCCAAGATAGCTCGTACCTTTGGATCCATGATCCTCGTGACAGGCGGAACGGGTCTGGTCGGCAGTCATCTGCTGGTAGAGCTCGCATTGCGCGGCGAGCAGGTCCGTGCTTTGCATCGGGCTACCAGCGACCGGCAGACCGTCAAGGAGATCTTCCAACATTACCGGCCGGAAGACGGGGCCGCTCTTTTTTCCACCATCGAATGGCAGGAAGGGGACATCCTCGACATCCCCTCTCTCGAAGATGCCATGCAAGGGATCCAAAAGGTCTACCATTGTGCCGCCAAGGTTTCCTTCAATCCCCGGGATCGCCGGGCTCTTTTGAAATTCAATGCAGAAGGGACAGCCAACGTTGTGAATACCGCCCTGGAAGAAAACGTGGAAGCCCTTTGTTACGTAAGCTCCACGGCAGCGGTGGGCAAAGCCCGGGACGGCGGTCCTGTTCGGGAAGCCCTTTCCTGGAAAAAGGAAAAAGGAACGACCCATTACGCCATTAGCAAGCACAATGCCGAGCGGGAAGTCTGGCGGGGGCACATGGAAGGGCTTCCGGCGGTCATTGTCAACCCTTCGGTGGTCCTGGGTCCTGGTAATTGGGAGAAAAGCAGCCTCACCCTGTTCAAGAACGTGGCTTCCGGCCTTCCTTTCTACACCGGGGGCAGCAATGGCTTCGTGGATGCCCGTGATGTGGCGCACACCATGACCCGGCTCATGGACGACGGGGTGCGTGGCGAACGATTCCTGGTAGCCGGGGAAAACCTCCCCTTCCGGGACCTGTTCTCCATGATCGCCAAGGAAATGGAGAAACGCCCCCCCTCTCTCAAAGCTCCTTCCTGGATGACCGCCATCGGCTGGCGGGCGGAAAAGATACGAAGCTTCCTCCTTGGCCTTCCCCCCACCATCACGCGGGAAACCACCCGCGCAGCCCACGGCCGGGTGAGCTATTCCACTGAGAAACTCGAAGCCACATTAGACCTGGAATTCACGCCACTCTCCGAAAGCATCCGGAATGCCTGTGCTTTTTTCCGGCAAAACGGAGCCGTCAATGGAAAAACCCGCTGTTGAAAAATCCTTCTCCAGGCAAGCGGCTTTCTTCGTTCCTTTGCTAGCATGAGAAGTGAGTACTGAGAACTTCAGGTTCGAAATACCTATGGAAACTACTGCCGATCAGCAGACCCATCTCAGTACTCAGTACTCAATACTCAATACCATTATCTATGAAAGTACTTATCGTCGGCTCCGGAGGACGTGAACATGCCCTCGGATGGAAGTTGTCCCAAAGTTCCATGCTGGAAGGCCTTTATTTCGCTCCCGGCAATCCCGGTTGCACCCAGGTCGGGGCCAATATTGACATCCAACCCGGGGAATTCGAAAAACTGGGTGAGTTCGTATTGGAGAACGGCATTGGGATCGTGGTGGTCGGACCAGAACAACCACTGGTGGAAGGGATACATGACCATTTCAACGCCGATGAGCGGTTTGCGAACGTCACCATCATCGGACCCTCCAAGGAAGGAGCTATTCTTGAGGCCAGCAAGGATTTCGCCAAGGCCTTCATGCAACGGAACAACATCCCCACTGCGGCTTATCAAACCTTTACCGCCAACACCCTCGATGAAGGGCTTGCTTTCCTGGAAACGTTGCGACCCCCTTATGTGCTTAAATCCGATGGGCTGGCAGGCGGCAAGGGGGTCGTTATCCCCGATACCCTGGAAGAGGCTCAGCAGGAACTGCGTTCCATGCTGGTGGAGGAAAAATTCGGGCAGGCCAGTGCCAAGGTGGTGATCGAAGAGTACCTGGACGGGGAAGAGCTCTCGATATTCGCCATCACCGACGGCCATTCCTACAAGATCCTTCCCATGGCGAAAGATCACAAACGGATCGGGGAAGGGGATACCGGTCCGAACACCGGCGGCATGGGTGCCGTTTCGCCGGTCCCTTCGGTCGATAAGCATTTCATGAAGAAGATCGAGGAACTGGTGGTCAACCCGACGATCAAGGGCCTCCACAAAGAAAACATTCCCTACCAGGGCTTCCTCTTCTTTGGTCTGATGAAGGTGAAGGAAGATCCTTATGTGGTGGAATACAATGTCCGCATGGGCGATCCCGAGGCCCAGGTGGTCTTTCCAAGGCTCAGCTCTGACCTGCTCGACCTTTTCGAAGGAATCGCTTCGGATACGCTTTCGGAAAGACATGTGGAGATCGATCCGCGGTCAGCAGCCACCGTGGTCCTGGTCTCCGAAGGATACCCGGGAAAATACGAAAAAGGCAAGGTCATCACCGGCCTCGATGCGGTCAGCGACAGCCTGGTGTTCCATGCAGGAACGAAGAACAAGGAGGGAAAACTGGTCACCAATGGTGGCCGGGTGCTGACGGTCACATCCCTGGGGAAAGACCTGGAAGAAGCGGTCCGGAAGTCGAATGAGAATGCAAACAAGATCGCTTTTGAAGGCAAGACCTTCCGCAGGGACATCGGAGCCTCCCTGCTGAAGAACAAGGAAAAAACGATGTAGACCGCTTACTTGAGCGTTCCTTCCTCTTCCGCTTTCTTGTTGTACTTCCGCTGAAGGTTCAGCCAGTAGAAGATAGCGATAAGGATGAGCACCAGCGCCAGAATGTTCGGTGCGTTCCGAAGGGCGGGCAGGATCTGGAAAGTCCATTCGAAAAGGTCTTCCAGCGCAAATACGATCTCGTTCATATCCTTTCAGGATTGCTTACAGGCAAAATTATAAATATTTCGTACACTTGAGCAGTACCACCGGCCGTGAACCCGAGGGGCCATGATCCTCCGAACCTTCCGATCCAACCATCCCGCCACCCTCCTATTGCTCCCCGTCCTGAGCCTTGTGCTCTGGTTCCCGGCTTTTTTCGCTCCCCTTTCTGAAGTATCTCCCCTGGGATCGCCCCTTTTCAGCTTCTTGCAAAGCATTACCCAAAATATTCCCTGGCTGCAGGTGATCCTGGGGGCACTCCTGACCGCAGGCGGAGGAATGCTCCTCAACGATGTGCTCATCAGGTCCGAGTTCCAGGAACGCTCGAATTACCTTCCTGCTCTCACTTATGTACTTTTCATGAGCATCTTCCCCGAACAACGGAGCTTTCATCCTCTCCTTTTCGGGAACATCTTCCTGCTATTCTCCCTGCGCCGCCTCTTTTCGATCTTCAGGCAACTTACGGTCCGGTCCCATGCCTTTGATGCTGGTCTTCATCTGGGAGTTGCTTCCCTGTTCTATTTTCCGATGGCATTCCTACTGCCTTACATCTGGTTCAGTCTTATGACCTTCCGCTCCTTCGACTGGCGGGAATACTTCCTGCCGCTGCTCGGAATTGCCACCCCTTATACTTACCTGTTCGTCTTCCTATTATGGAAGGAGCAGCTTGGGGCATTTACCGAATTACTTCCCACCATGGTCTTTCAACCCTTTCATACCTGGTCTGGCATCCCATTCCTCAACAATGCTCTGTTGATCTTCTTCGGCCTGACCATGGCTGTCGGTCTGTACCATTACCTGAGCAGTTACGGAAAGAGCATCATGCACAACAAAAAGCAAAAGACCATCCTGATCGTACTCTTCCTCCTGCTCCTGGTGGAATACGGTCTTTCCTGCTACCAGGAGGCTCCCTGGCGATTTGCTTTCTGGGCTGTTCCACTGGGCGCTATTCTCCCCTTCCACTGGTCCGTGAGCTCCTGGAAATGGCTGGGAGGAGCAGCCTTCTACCTATGGCTTATCGCATGGGGTACCCTGGCCTGGTTACATTGGGGAGGCTGAAACAAACAGGACTTTCTTACCTTTGCCCCCATGAAATTCGGTGTGATCACCTTTCCAGGTTCCAATTGTGACGCGGACATGGTCCATGTCCTGGGAACCCTTTTCGAACAAGAAGTTGAAAAGATCTGGCACAAGGATACCGACCTGAAAGGATGCGACTTCCTCGTGCTTCCCGGTGGGTTTTCCTATGGCGACTACCTTCGCTCCGGCGCCATCGCCAGGTTCTCCCCCATCATGGGACCAGTGATCGAACACGCCAAAGCCGGAGGCCCTGTCCTGGGAATCTGCAACGGCTTCCAGATCCTCTGTGAAGCCGGTCTGCTCCCCGGCACCTTATTGCACAACCTGGAACAGAAATTCATCTGCCGGAACGTCTTCCTGAAGACCGAGACTAAGAATTCCCTGTTGACCCGGAAGCTGAACCCTTCTATCCCCCTACAGATACCCATTGCCCACGCCGAAGGGCGCTTTTTCGCCGAGAATAAGACCATCGACCAACTGAACGACAACGATCAGGTGCTGTTCCGGTATTGTGATGCGCAAGGAAACGTGGATGACGATGTGAACCCCAACGGTTCTCTCGACAATATTGCCGGCATTTGCAATGAGGAAAGAAATGTCTTTGGCATGATGCCCCACCCGGAAAGGGCTGCTGATGAGGTGTTGGGCAATACCGACGGCGCCGCTTTGTTCGCTTCTATCCTGGGAGAAGAGGTCGTGGAAGGATAGGTCACCCTTTCTTCTTCCCTCGTCTTAATACTTAGTACTTGATACTTAGACCTGATACTTGCCTGCCAACAAACAGGAATAAGAGCCTTCAGCAACATCAAAGGACGTTCATCCCCTGTTCTTTGATCTTCTCCAGTTCATCCTTCATCCGTACCACCAGCTTCTGGATCGCGGCATCATTGGCTTTGGAGCCGATGGTATTGATCTCCCGCCCGATCTCCTGAGCGATAAACCCCAGCTTTTTTCCCACCTGTGGTTCCCCGGATGCTACCAGTTCCTCAAAATGATCACAATGGGCTTTTAACCGGACTTTTTCCTCAGTGATGTCCAGTTTTTCCAGGTAATAGACCAATTCCTGTTCAAAGCGGTTCTCGTCCACCTGATCCGGGGAAAGAGAAGCCTCCAGCTTTTGCCGGATCCGGTTGCGGATGGTGTCTTCGCGGTCTTTATCCTGCTTCTCCACTTGTTCCAGCGCTTCCCGGATGAGCTGCAAACGCTCGCGGAGATCTTTCTCCATCTCCGCCCCTTCTTTTTCAGTAAAGCGGCGGAATTCTTTCCATGCCTCTTCCAGCAAACTTCGTATACCTTTCCATTCCTCCGCTTTCAGGTCGGTGGTCTCCCACTTGATAACCTCCGGCATGCGAAGGGCCATATCGAAATAATCCCGGTCTTTTTCGTCCTTCAACTTCTGAGCAGCCCTTTGCAGTTGCTCGTAGTAGGACCGGACCTGGTCCTGATCGATCACTTGTTTTTGCTCGCGATCCTCACGTTCCAGGAATAGGTTCAGGTTCAGCTTTCCCCGGGGAACGCACTCAGCAGCCCAGCTTCGTATTTCCATTTCCTTTTCCCTCAGTCGGGAAGGGAGGTCGACCCGGAGGTCCAATCTCTTGCTGTTCAACGAATGGAGTTCTACATGGTAGGTCGTACCGCTGATCTCAGCGGAGGCCTTCCCATAGCCTGTCATGGATCTTATCATGGTCGCGGGGTATGTCGGGCGAAGATCGGAAAATTTCACTTGTTGCGGGGGGCATGGCTCACAAGGTATACGCCGAGGAAGATGGTGCATGCCGTTCCCACCTTGAGGGCATCCAGTTCATCCTCACCCATCAAAATAGCAAAAACCGATCCGAGTACAGGCTGAAGATAGATGTAAGAACTGACCGTGGAGGAATTGAGGATATCGAGCGCAAAGGAATTGAGCAGGTAAGCCAGGAAAGTGGTACACACGATCACGAAGAGCAGGGATCCCCAAACTCCGGGAGTGAAAGCGCTCCAGTCCACATCCGGCAGTTGCGGCAACCCAAAGGGAAGAACGAAGATCGCCCCGAAGAGGAAAGCCCATTTGATCACGGTCAGCGGTCGGTATTTTCCCATGACCGGCTTCACCGCTACCAGAAAGACGGCGAAAGCACTGGCATTGATCAGCACGAACAGGTCGCCCAGCATGGTACTCTCCCCGAACCCCGCTTGCTGTTCGGCCAGGATCAGGGTCAGGGCACCAGCAAGGCCCAGGCCGATGCCGGTCACCTTACGCCAGGTGATCCTCTCTCCGATAAGAAGACTGGCAATGATCAGGACCAGGATGGGATTGCTGGTCATGATGATCGAAGCGTTGATGGGGGTAGTGATGTTCAGTCCCGCGAAAAAGAACAACTGGTTCATGGCTACCCCGAACAAAGCACAAAAAGCGATCCGAAGAAGATCCTGGCCAGCCACGCTTTCCCGGGGCTGAAAAAAACCGGCTATCCAAAAAAGTGCCAGAGCCCCCAAAACCCGCAACAGAACAAAAGGGAACGGAGCAATATGGTCTGGCATGACCCCTTTCGCAAGGGTATAGTTCATGCCGTAGATGAGGTTGACGGAGAAAAGAGCAAGGTGTGCCCTGGTGGTTCGGCTTTGAAGTACTCCCGGCAAGGCGTTAAAAAACCTCGTCCTCTTTTTCGAGCAAAGCCCTGGCAGCCTCCACTTGAGTCTGCCCATTGCCGATGAAAATGTATTCATCGATAACGATGATAGGCCTTTTGAGGAAGGTCTCTTCTTTCAGGATCAACTGCCGGAGTTCTTCCTCTGACAATTCCCGGTCCTGGAGTCCCCATTCTTTGAACTTACGAGCCCGGCGACTGAAAAGATCCTCATAAGATCCGGCCATTTTTCGAAGCGTATCCAACTCATCAGGTCCGATCCCGCCTTTTTTGATATCATAGAACTCAAATCCTCGTTCCTTCAACTCCAGATCATTGATGATCCTCTTACAGGTGGAGCAGGTAGACATATGGTAGACCTTCTTCATACCGATCATATTGCGTCTTTGAAATGGCGCTAATGTAATAATCTCCATCGATATATTCGGTCAGCGACTTGATCGTACTGAAAAGGGGCAAGCCTGGATCCCATTAAAAGCTGTTATCTTTGGCTTCCCCGGGATTCCCATGGCTCTTACCGAAAAGGATATCAGCAGGAAACTGAGCGCAAGGCGCATCCTCATTCCTATCCTGATCGGGCTGGGGGTCGCTTCTTACATGCTGATCAGCAACCTCACCGCACCCCGCTTTGAGAAAGTCCCCCCGGGGCAGGGGGAATACGCCTGGGTGGACCACAACGGGAACGACCGGGTGGACAAAGAACTTCCTGATGAATTCATAGCTTCCGAAAAGGGGAATTACAGGCGGATCTCCTACAAGGACACTTTGAGCAAGATCGACTGGGCCTGGACCTCCACCTTTTGGATGCTCATGGCACTTCTGATGATGGTGGTCCGGGATGCGGCCTACATTTACCGGATGAGGGTGATTACCGATCAACAGCTTAGCTGGCGGCAATCTTTCGACACCATCATGCTCTGGGAATTCGCCTCCTCCATTACTCCTTCCATCGTCGGAGGTTCCGGGATAGCCTTGTTCATCGTGAACCGGGAAGGCATTAAAATGGGGCGGAGCACGGCCGTGGTCATGGTCACGGCTATGCTGGACGAACTCTTCTACATTCTGACCGTACCGGTCCTGCTCCTGATCCTCGGAACATCCAATCTTTTCCCCTCTTCCCTGGAACAGGAAGTCCTGGGTATGGAACTGAACGCCATGGGGATCTTCCTGGTGGGGTATTTCTTTCTCACTTTCCTCACCCTCATTATCCTCCTGGGGGTCTTCTTCATTCCCCGCACCATCAAATACATCCTGGTGATGGCCTGCCGGCTGCCCTTCTTGAAGAAATGGCGCTCCAAAGCCCTGGAGACCGGGAATGATCTCATTATCTCATCCCGGGAATTGCGTGGAAAGTCGGCCTGGTTCTGGGCCAAGGCCTTCGGGGCCACTGTTTTTTCCTGGACGGGCCGGTACTGGGTGGTCAATTTCGTGATCATGGCCTTTGCCGCGGTCGCCGTTCCCTTTTCCGACCATCTCCTCATCTACGCCCGCCAACTGGTGGTCTGGGTGATCATGCTCATCAGCCCTACCCCTGGAGGCAGTGGTATCGCCGAAGTGGCTTTTTCGGGTTTCCTGAAGGAGTTCATACCGGTAGGACTGACCGGTGCCCTGGCCCTCATTTGGCGCCTTATCAGCTATTATCCTTACCTCTTCATCGGAGCGATCATCTTGCCCAAATGGTTGCAACGAACGGGGAAACGCATCAGGGAAAAGAAGGAGCAAGAACAACAGGAAGCTGCTGAACAAAAAGCAGCAAACAATCCGCCCAATACTTCCACGACCCCTGCCGGCCAATGCTAAGGGTGGCTCATCAGGTCCACAACCCTGATGAATTCAGCCACCCCCAATTGCTCTGCTCGTTTCCCGAACAGTTCATCATCCGTCGTTACACCAGCAGGAAGGACCGGTCGCAGAGCATTGCGCAGGGTCTTGCGACGGCGTTCGAAACCATGCTTCACCACCTGGAAGAACAACTTCTCATCACAGGGTAACCGGTCAATTTCGTTGCGGCGAAGGCGTATAACGGCAGATCTCACTTTAGGGGGAGGAGCGAAAACATGAGGTGGGACGGTGAACAGGTATTCAACATCGTAAAAGGCCTGCAGCAACACACTCGTCTTCCCGTAGATCTTACTGCCCGGCGGGGAGGCCACCCGCTCGGCCACCTCTTTCTGGAACATGCCCACCAGTTCCGGAACCTGTTGCCGGTGCTCGTAGACCCGGAAAAGGATCTGGCTGGAAATATTGTAAGGGAAGTTCCCGATCACTCCAAAGGTCCCGAACCGGCCAAGATCCTGAGTGAGGAAATCCCCGTTCAGGATGTGGTCCTTCAGTTGCGGGAAGGCTTCCTGGAGCGTCGCCACCGCCTCCGGGTCCGGTTCGATGCACCAGAGGTCGCGGTCCGGCACCTCAAAGAGGTGCCGGGTCAGGGCACCCAGGCCGGGCCCGATCTCCAGCAGGGTCTTGTAGTCCCCGTGACCGGTAAGGGCTTCCGCCACTTTACGGGCGATGTTGGCATCTTTCAGAAAGTGCTGGCCGAGGTGTTTCTTGTGACGAAAAGCGCTCATGGAAGGGGGTGGTCAGCGGGGATCGTGATCCGTATCCACCACTTCCATGAGGGTTCGGAAGGCAGCGAACTTCCCGCTGAATTTCTGGGTATGTTCCTGCTGCAATTTCGGGGCATGCTCTCTTTCATACTTTCGATAAGCCTCCATACTCCGGCAAAGGTATTGGACCGCATAGGTCTTGCCCCCTTCTTCCTCGCCGGTCAACACCTTGTTGAACTTGTACTCCAGGAACAAACCCGTGGCCATGACATCCGGTATATGAAACGTTTTCATCCACTGCAGCCATTCCTCCTGAACCTCATCGTCGATGTTGATGGTCACATTATACAGGATCATTTCGGGAAGCTTTGGAAGTTTCAGAACCCTCTCCGGACAATGCGTTTTCCCTGGGTTCTTCCCGGGGAGATCTTTGCTGATCCTCGTGGCCGAGGTAATGTTTTTGCCGCAGGATGATCATCAGGATGCCGATGGTAATGGCGGAATCGGCGACGTTGAAGACGGGCCGGAAGAACATGAAAGGTTCACCGCCCCAGATGGGCATCCATTCCGGAAAACGCCCCTCGATCAACGGGAAATGTAGCATATCCACCACATTGCCATGCATGAAGCCAGCATATCCCCCACTAGCAGGGAAAAAGTCAGCAGTACCCACATGGGTACTTTCACTAAAGATCAACCCGTAGAACATGCTGTCGATGATGTTCCCGATGGCTCCGGCGATGATGAGCGACAGGGAAATGATGAAGCCGTTGGGAGCGTGGCGCTTCACTGAACGGTTCAATCCCCAGAACAAAGCGATCACGGCTGCGATGCGGAAAATGCTGAGCAGCAGCTTTCCAACCTCCCCGCCGAATTCCATACCGAAAGCCATCCCGGGGTTTTCGATGAAATGGATCAGAAACCATTTCCCGAAGACCGGAATGGTCTCGTTGTAGAACATGTTGGTCTTGACCCAGATCTTGGAAGCCTGGTCGAAGACCAGGATCAAAAGGATCGTCCAAAAAGCCTTTTTCAAAAGTACCGGCCGGTCTTACTTGTTCATCTTCTCTTTGGCCTCGATGCTAAGCGTAGCATGAGGAACGAGCTTCAGGCGTTCTTTCTGGATCTTTTTCCCGGTCACCCGGCAGATGCCATACGTCTTGTTCTCGATCCTTATCAGCGCATCTTCCAGGTGCTTGATGAACTTTTCCTGGCGAGAGGCGAGCTGAGCGGTCTCTTCCCGGGAAAGGGTGTCCGACCCGTCTTCCATCATTTTAAAGGTGGGAGAAGTGTCGCTGGTCCCATGGTCATCGCTGTGATCCAGGGAGCCTTTCAGGAGCTCAAGGTCCTTTCGGGCTTCTTTCAGTTTCTTCTCGATGATCTCTTTGAATTCCTTGAGTTCTTCATCGGAATAGCGGTTATTCTCTTCAGCCATTGTCTTCCCTTTTTTAGATCCCCTCGGGATCTCGGTTCATATCTGTAACGTAACGTTAGGAAAGCGCTTCAGGTTTCAGTTGTTCCCTGCTTTCCTTTCTTTTCAGCCTTCTTTTTCGGCCATTTGTTTCTCCAGGGCTATCCCTGTACTCAACCCTTCTACCAACTCTACGGTCTCCATCCCTTCCCCGGCGTCGGTACGCTCGATAGACACGGCCAGGGTCTCATTGCGGATGTAGGGATCGAAATCCGCCAACACCTGATCCAGTTCTTCGTTCGTTGTCATTCGGATGCCGATCTTGTCGGTCACTTCCAATCCCATGTCCTTGCGCATGTGCTGGATACGGTTCACAAGCTCGCGAGCAATCCCTTCTTTCCGCAGTTCTTCCGTTAGCTGGACGTCCAGGGCCACAGTGATCGATCCCTCCGTATGAACAAGCCAACCGGGAATGTCCTCTGAAGAGATCGCCACTTCTTCCCGGCTCAGTTCCACCTGTGTCCCGTCCTCCAGATCGATGGGATATACGCCATCCTTTTCCAGCCGGGCGATGTCCTCTTGTTCGAACTGGTTCACCTTTGCCGCGATGGCCTTCATCTGCTTCCCGAACTTCGGTCCCAGCTTTTTGAAATCCGGCTTGATCCGCTTCACCAGCACACCCGTGGTATCGTGGAGGTACTCGATCTCCTTCACGTTCACCTCAGCTTTTACCAATTGCTCCACATCCTTCAACTGCCGTTCGAACTTCTCATCGAGCACGGGGATCATCAATTTTCGTAAGGGCTGTCGTACCCGGATCTTTTCCTTTTTCCGCAGGGAAAGCACCATGGAAGATACCCGATGGGCCAGCTCCATACGTTCCTCGAGGTCCCGGTCGATCCATTCTTCCCGCACAACCGGGAAATCGGTGAGATGGACGGAATCCTTATTCTCAAGGCCGGTAATCTGGTTCAGGTCGGAGAACAGCCGGTCACTGTAGAAAGGTGCTAACGGCGAAGCCAAACGGGCCACTGTTTCCAGGCAAGTATAGAGGGTCTGATAAACAGCCGCTTTATCCGTATTGTAAGCTCCTTTCCAGAACCGGCGCCGGCTGAGGCGTACGTACCAGTTGCTCAGATGATCGATCACGAATTCCTGGATCTCCCGGCCGGCCCTCGTGGGCTCATAATCCGCGTAATGGGCATCTACGTCACGGATGAGCGTGTTGAGGCGGGACAGGATCCAGCGGTCCAGCTCCGAGCGGTCTTCCAGCGGCACTTCCTCCTCTTCATACCGGAAGCCATCGATGTTAGCGTACAGAGCGAAGAAAGCATAAGTATTGAAGAGCGTACCGAAGAACTTGCGGTTGATCTCTTCCACCCCCTTGAGGTCGAATTTCAAATTGTCCCAGGGCTGGGCATTGGTGATCATGTACCAACGCGTCGCGTCAGGGCTGTACTTTTCCAGCGTTTCAAAGGGATCCACGGCATTGCCAAGCCTCTTGGACATCTTCTGGCCGTTCTTATCGAGGACCAATCCGTTGGAAACCACGTTCTTGTACGCTACCGAATCAAAGCACATGGTGGCGATGGCGTGCAGGGTGAAGAACCAACCGCGGGTCTGGTCCACCCCTTCGGCGATGAAATCAGCGGGGTAGTTCTGCCGGAACTTCTCTTCGTTCTCAAAGGGGTAATGCCACTGGGCATAAGGCATAGAACCGGAATCGAACCAAACGTCGATCAGGTCCTTCTCACGGTACATGGGTTTCCCGGAAGGAGCGACCAGCACAACCTCATCCACAAAGGGGCGGTGCATGTCGAACACGTCATAGTTCTCTTCGGCCATGTTCCCCGGCTTGAAATCCTTCAGCGGGTTGCTTTCCATCACACCAGCATCCACGGCCTTTTCACACTCGCCCTTCAGTTGCTCCAGGGAACCGATGCAGCATTGTTCCTCACGGTCGTCGGTCGTCCAGATCGGTATGGGAATGCCCCAAAAGCGGGAGCGGGAAAGATTCCAGTCCTGCAGGTTCTCCAGCCACTTGCCAAAGCGGTTGGTGCCGGTAGCCTCGGGCTTCCAGTTGATGGTCTTGTTCTTTTCGATCAGCCGATCCTTGACCTCAGTCGTCTTCACGAACCAGGAATCGAGGGGGTAGTAGAGGATCGGCTTGTCGGTCCGCCAACAATGCGGATAGGTGTGGGTGTACTTCTCTACGCGGAAGGCCCGGTTTTCTTTCTTCAGCTTCACGGCAATGCGCACATCCACGGGCTCATAGCCTTCAGGCTTTTCATCGAGGTATTCCTCTTTGACGTACTCGCCGGGGAAGTCCGTCACTTCTTCCGTGAACCGGCCCTTATCATCCACGAGCGTTAGCGCACCGATGCTGTGTTCATGGGCCACCTGGAAGTCGTCAGCACCGAAACTCGGCGCCAGGTGGACCACACCGGTTCCTTCCTCGGTGGTCACGAAATCACCGGTGATCACTTTGAAAGCATCACCGGTCTCGGGCTGGGCATAGGGCATCAATTGTTCATACCGCACCCCTGCGAGGTCGGAGCCTTTGAAGCTTCCATCCATTTCGTAAGGGACCTGTTTGTCGCCTTCCTGGTAGGAGGACAACTCAAGCTCGGCGTTCTTGGGATCGAACCATTTTTCCACTAGCTCCCGGGCGAGGATGACGGTAATGGGCTGGGAAGTATAGCGGTTGAAGGTTTTTACCTTCACGTATTCGATGTCGGGACCCACGCCCAGGGCCGTGTTGGAGGGGAGCGTCCAGGGGGTGGTAGTCCAGGCGAGGAAGAAAAGTTCGCCATGAACGTCGGCGAACAGGGGTTCGGACTCTTCATCGCGCACCACCTTGAACTGGGCGGTAATGGTAGTATCCTTGACCTCTTTGTAGCATCCCGGCTGGTTGAGCTCATGGGTACTCAAACCTGTTCCGGCGGCCGGGGAATAGGGTTGGATCGTATAGCCCTTGTAGAGCAGGTCCTTTTCATAAAGTTGGTGGAGGAGGTACCAGACCGTTTCGATGTACTTGTTCTCGTAGGTGATGTACGGATGGTCCATATCCAGCCAGAAACCGAGCTTGCGCGTCAGCTCATTCCACACGTCCGTGTATTTCATCACGTTCTCCCGGCACTTCTTGTTGTAGTCGGCGATGGAAATGCTCTGGCCGATGTCCTCCTTGGTGATGCCCAACTCTTTCTCCACGCTCAGCTCCACGGGAAGACCATGCGTATCCCAGCCTGCCTTGCGCTCCACACGGTAACCCTTGAGGGTCTTATAGCGGCAGAAAACATCCTTGATAGCCCGGGCCATGACGTGGTGAATGCCCGGCAGGCCATTGGCCGAAGGGGGGCCTTCGTAAAAGACGAAGGTATCAGCCTCATTGCGGTCCTCGATGCTTTGGCGGAATGTCCCGTTCTTCTCCCACCGTTCCAGGATCTCATCCGCCACGGCAGGCAGGTCCAGGTTCTCGTATTCAGGATATTGCTTCATGTTGGCGCACTTCTATATCGGCTGCTCAAAAGCGTTGCAAAGGTAAGAAATCTAAGGGCTTCGCCGGGGGATACGCGGTGGCACCG
>CAZAYA010000039.1:0-19088 GCA_964489175.1 uncultured Flavobacteriales bacterium
TCCCCTCTGGTTTCACCCGGACTTTGAGATAGGTCAGCTCGGGCCCCACTGCTGCCCCCCGCTCCATCAACTGTTGAGCGATCCTTTCCGCTTGTTCTCCACTGTCGAACTCCGCCATCACGAAATTGGTGAAGGAAGGATGGTAACCAACGCCCAACCGATCCAATTCCCGGTAATAGAATTCCAGGCCTTTGCGGTTGTTCCGGAGCACTTTGTCCAGGAAGGAAGTATCCTCAATAGCCCCTATTGCTGCTGCCTGAGCAATGGAAGAAGGCTCGAAGATCAACTTCACCCTGAACAAGTAATCCGCCAGTTGATCGGGAACTACAGCATATCCTGTGCGGACCCCCGCCAATCCGTACGCTTTGGAAAAAGAGCGAAGGGTGATCACATTCGGCCGGTCCATAAAGATCCCGGAGGGGAAATCCTCCGCCAGGTCGGAAGCAAATTCATGGTAAGCTTCATCCAGGACCACGAGGATGTTCTCCGGCACCTCATCCAGGAAAGTCTCCAACTCCTCTCGTTCCACCATGGTACCTGTGGGGTTATTGGAATTGGCGATGTAGATCACCTTGGTCCGGTCGGTAATGTTATCCAACAATCCCTGAAGGTCGAAACGATGATCGGGGGTCAGGGGAACCCGTACTCCCTGAAGGTTGTGAATCTTCCCCCAGATATAGGCGATCACGAAAGTGGCATCACAGCTCAATAATTCGTCACCAGCAGTACAAAAAGCAGAGAAGATGTTGAAGAGTACCCCTTCGGAACCGTTGCCAAGCACGATATTCTCCGGTTTTTTTCCGATCTTTCCGGCGATGGCCTGACGGGCATCCTGGGAAAGGGGATCAGGATAATAATGGGCATTGGGCAATACATCCCGGATCTTGTTCAAAGCGCCGGGGGAAACGCCGAAACAGTTCTCGCTGTTCCAAAGGACAGCAACGTGGTCCAGGCCGAACCTTTCGCGGATCTTGTCCACAGGTTGTCCCGGCTCATAACTCTTGAGATCCTGAATATGCTCAGGCACGCTGATCTTCTGCTCATCTGTTATAGCCATAGAAATGCTATCCGATGTCTCAGTTTTACCAAAAATACTGATATTATCTGAAATGTAAAACTTAAATTTTACAGAATAAGGATTTTACACAAATATAATTTCATTATACATCAATATTTCAAAATCAAAATGAGTAAAATAATAGCAAACGGGCGGGAATTACGTTATCAAACGCTTAATGAAGAATATCAGGAGATGGGGACCCCCTGGCTGGTTTTCCTGCACGACGGATTGGGAAGCATCGGGCAGTGGAAGGATTTCCCGGAGACCCTCAGTGAGGAAACGGACCTTCCGGCCCTGATCTACGAGCGTCACGGCCACGGAGGGTCCGAACCCCTTCAACATCCGAGGGAAAAAAACTACCTCCACCACGAAGCACTTCTGGTCCTTCCCGAAGTACTCGACCAGCTGGACATCCGGGACCCCATTGTTCCGGTCGGCCACAGCGACGGTGGATCGATCGCCCTTTTGTTCGCGTCGCATTATCCGGACCGGGTCAAAGGTCTGGTCACGGAAGCTGCCCATGTTTTCGTGGAGGACATCTCCCTGCAAGGCATCGAACAGACCGTCCGGGAATTCGAAAAAGGGAAGCTCGAGCACTTGCTGGAAGCCTATCACGACACCAACACCCGGAAAGTATTCTACGGCTGGGCGGACGTTTGGCTTTCGGAAAGTTTCAAAAGATGGAACATCGAAGCTAGCCTGGCCAATGTTCAATGCCCTGTGCTCACCATCCAGGGGGAGAATGACGAATATGGAACAACGGCCCAGGTCAGGGCCATTGAAGAAAAGGTGAGCGGCCCTGTGGAAAGCTTCCTGATCCCCGGTTGCAGCCATACCCCTCATCATGAACAACCGGAGCAAGTGATGGAAAGAATGACGACGTTCATCAGTTCCCTGACCGTCCAAACCTGACAATTATCATGGAAACGGAAGAACATTATCGCCGGCTGGAACGCATGTACAGAGAAGCCCCGGTAAACCGGATCTATGAGCCCCGGATCGAGGTCAGTCATCAACAAGCCGTGATCACGGCCTCGGTGAGCGAAACCTTTCATCACGGTGGCCAAGCCGTGCATGGCTCTGTTCTATTCAAAATGCTGGACGATGCCGCTTTCTTCACGGCCAATTCCGTGATCCGCGACTATTTTGTCCTGACCACCCAATTCGACCTCCACTTCGTAAGGCCAGTGGTGAGCGGTGAATTACGGTCGAACGGCGAACTCCGGTTCGCCTCCCGGACCCTGTTGGTCGCAGCCGCTACGGTTCGCAATGAAAAAGGAAAAGAACTGGCTTTCGGCACCGGCACTTTCGCCGTCAGCAAAACCCCGTTGAAGAATACACCGGGCTACGAAAGTTAACCCTTGCCAGCCTCTTCGAGGAACCGGTAAAACTCCTCTTTCAGTTCCTTGTAATGGGTTTCGAATTGGTGAAGGTCCTCCATTTCCTCATGATGATCGGACAGATCCTCCACCCCTTTTTTCATGCGGTTGGCCAATTCCATCCTCTCCCCTATCTGCTGATCGTGGGCATGGATCACGTACCGGTGTATGTCGATCTTCACCAACATCTTGATGAAGCGATCCCGGAAAGCCTCGATCTGTTCATCAAGAGTGGTGTTTTTTTGTTGGGCGGACAATTCCGCCAGGCGGTTCTGAAAATACCGGATCTCATCCTGGAAAAGGTCGAGTTCGCTCAGCCAGCTCCGGTGTTCATCGTGCAATTGCTCCAGTGAATGTTGGCTCATCGTTATCGAATATTGATGATCTGCCACAAACAAAAGCAAGGACGGATGGGAAAAAAATGACCGGGATCAGCCCTTCTTTTAGCGGAAAAGCCGCTGAAAAAAGGAAGGGCGACCGTTATCACACCGCTTGTTCTTGCGGAGGGAAAGTTTCTGACCAGGCTCAGGCTCGGTTCCCACGATCATGCAATTCTTCTTGTAGAGCTTTTTCAACTTGACCCCATATTCCTGGGAGATCTGTCGCATGGTTTCTCCCTCTTCCACGATATGATGATCCTGGTGTGCCCGGTTCCGTTTGGGCTGCAGGAAGATCACATCGCCGGGCCTGATCTTGTCGGAAGGGTTCAGGTCATTGTACTTGTAGAACTGCCACTCCCGGAGCTCCAACTCCCGGATCAACTCCTTCTTATCATCCCCCCTTTTGGCCACCACATAATCGATGTCATTGGCATGATCCCGAATCCTGTGGTCCACTTCCACCGTCGCTTCGAAGGATTGTTCCTTCCCCTCCTCTTTTTTCCTTTCAGGAGCAGCAACAACAGGGGCTTCCTCCGACTTCTTTCCACCTTTATCGTACCGGTGCAACTCGTTCTCCTCGATGATCCGGATCAACAATTCGGGGTATTCTGGATTCGTGGCATAACCGGCTTTTTTCAAACCACGCGCCCATCCCTTGTAATCGGTGAGCTTTTGCTCGAAAAGGAGATCATACCGAGACCGGTTCGCCAGGAATTCAGCATGATCAGAAAAAGACTCTTCCGCCGAATAATAACTGCGGAAACATTCGTCCCGCTTGTCATCATCCTTGTGGAATCTTCTCCCATTCCAGTCCCTGTGACACTTGATCCCGAAATGGTTGTTGGCATAGCGGGCCAGTTTGCTGTTCCCATATCCACTCTCCAGGATCCCCTGGGCCAGGGTAATGCTCGCCGGGATCCCGTATTCCTCCATGTGCCGGACCGCCACATCCTTCCATTTCAGGATGTACTCCTCCCTGGAGATCCTTTTCCCATCCGGCTGCGCATAGCCAGAAGTCAGGAAGAGAATCCCTGCAACAATGACCAGCACGATTTTCCACAAATAGCTCATGGATCGACTCACTTTTTTCAAGAGTCGAAAACTCAAAAATAACAGACAACTCCTAAGCTTTATCCACATCTATAAACATTCACTTCACTACTCATTGTTAATAATCCTGCCGAGATCAACATATGTTGAAAACCTGGATCAAGGCTTGTTATTGTCTCTTCTCAGGCCTTTAACGGAAAAAAGGCAGGGTTGTTTCGAGAGAGGGGAGGGATAGCAAAGCCCAAGGGAAGATCTTGATCATATCCTTATCGATGCCCCCTTGTCCCCCTCTTTATTCAAGAGGTCATGAACAGAGACTATGAATACGGACAGGAATAAGAAAAAGAGCTTCCACACACGCTTGCCTGCCGAAGGCAGACTTGTCTCCCGAAGGCAGACCTCTGCCTCTTCCCTCCCTACTGGCTATCTGGCTATTCGCTCTTGGCTTCTTCACTCGTCTCGTTCATGATCCTGTTTTGCCGCTGGATGGAGTACTGGTGAAGCAGTTCAAGAATGCTCTTGAGCATGTCCTTTTCCAGGCCCATGGCCTTTCCCATGGACAAGCGTTTTTCCACAATGGAGGCCCAGCGGTTCACCTGAAGGATCGTCACATCATTGTCCCGTTTATAGCGCCCGATCTCCTCCACGATCTCCATCCTGGAAGCCAGGTGCTCCAACAGCGCATCATCGATGCGATCGATCTTCTCGCGAAGTTCATCCAGATGGTCCCGAAAAGCTTCATCCTCCGTGGTAGGCGTTCTAATGGTCAGGTCTTTCAATAACCTCCCCAATTCGGAAGGGGTAACTTGCTGGTCTGCATCGCTCAGTGCTTTCTCCGGGTGGATATGGCTTTCGATCATCAACCCCTGCATGTCCAGGTCAAGGGCCTTTTGACTGATGAATGGCAAAAGATCCCGGTTCCCGGCAATGTGACTGGGATCACAGATGACCCCGATCTCCGGTACCTGTCGCTTCAGTTCGATGGGGTACTCCCATTTGGGTTCGTTCCGGAACGGCGTATCCCGGTAGGTAGAGAATCCGCGATGGATCGCAGCCAATTTGGTAATGCCGGCCTGAGAAAGCCTTTCCAAAGCCCCGATCCAAAGTTTGAGGTCCGGGTTGATGGGGTTCTTGACCATTACCGGCACCTCCGTTCCCCGCAACACATCAGCGATCTCCTGAACAGCGAATGGGCTTACAGTAGTCCGGGCTCCGATCCAAAGGACATCGATCCCAGCTTCCAGAGCCTTTTCCGCATGGCTGGCGTTCGCCACCTCAGTGGTCACCGGTATGCCAGTCTCTTCGCGTGCAGTGACCAACCACTGCAGGCCTTTTTCACCCACCCCTTCAAAGGAGTTGGGGCGAGTGCGCGGTTTCCAGATACCTGCCCGCAACAGGTCTATCTTTCCAATGCGCGCCAACTCCCTGGCCGTGGCCAGGACCTGTTCTTCGGATTCAGCACTGCAGGGACCGCTGATCACGACAGGCCGATCCTCGACACCAGCCCACTGCTTTATCGGGAGGGGTTGTAGTTGAGTTCCCATGATCTTGCGTTTTTTTCAGGGGTTTGAGGGTCTTCCTTGAATTCAATGCCTTCCAGGATCCGGCGAATAGCATTGGCTTGTTCCATAACGGACCGGGTATCTTCCGTCCGTCCTTCATCGAGCATTCGTTTGAACTCTTGGAGTCGATCGATGTAAGCTCCCAAAGCTTCGGACACGTTATCCACATTGTCCTCGAAGATCGGCGCCCACATATCCGGCGAGCTTTTGGCCAGTCGGACCGTGGAACCGAATCCACTACCAGCCATCAAGAAAATGTTCTGTTCATCTTTTTCCTTGTCCAGCACCGTTTTGCCCAAGAGGTAAGAACTGACGTGAGAAAGGTGCGACACGTAAGCAATGTGGCGGTCATGTTCCCGGGGATCCTCCATTTCGTGGACCTTCATCTGAAGCCGACCACACATCTCCCGGACTTGCTCCAATGCATAGGGTGCGGTCTTTCCGATCTCCGAAAGGATCATGATCTTGTTCTCGAACAAACCGGGAAAAGCTGCCTGCGGACCGGTATTCTCCGTTCCTGCGATCGGATGGGTCGCCACGAATCGCTCCCGCTTCGAATGGCCATCCACAACCTCACAAATTCGGGATTTGGTGGAGCCGACATCCAAGATCACCTGCCCTGCATGACTTTGGTCGAGGATCCGGGGCAACAATTCACAAGTAGCATCCACAGGAACCGCCACGATCACCAGGTCCGCCCTGTTCACCCCTTCTTCAAGGGAAGTCGCCTGGTCGATAATGCCACGTTCCAGCGCCAGGTCCAGGTGTTCAGAGGAGCGATCCACCCCGGTTACTTCCGTGACAAAGCCTCGCTCTTTGAGCGCCATGGCCATTGAGCCTCCGATCAGTCCCGGTCCGATAACGGTCAGTTTCATAAGGATGAGGATCTTTCTGGTTGAAAAGCATGGATACGTTTCTCTGCCTCCTTGATGATGGCAAGCGGACTGCAAAGGGAGAACCGGATGAACCGCTCCCCGTTCTTTCCAAACACCCCGCCAGGTGCAGCGAAAACATGAGTCCCGTGCAACAATTCATCGCTGAAGGTAAACCCATCCGCAACATGATCGGGGATCGCAGCCCAGATGAACATGCCGGCCGTATCCGGATCATAGGTGCATCCCAAATGATCAAGCATCCGGTGGACCACTTCGCGGCGTTCCCGGTACGTCTTGTTCAGATCTTCATACCAACTTGCAGGCTGCTGCAGTGCTTCCACAGCCGCCTTTTGAATGCCGAGGAACATGCCGGAATCCATGTTGGTCTTGACCCTGACCACTTGTTCCAGCACCTCGGAAGAACTGCACATCCAACCTACCCGCCATCCAGCCATGTTGAAAGCCTTGCTCATGGAATGCAATTCCACACCCACGTCCCAGGCCTCTTCCACATCGAAAAGACTGAGCGGCCGGTCGTTCAAAACCAATGCATAGGGGTTATCGTGGCAAAGCAGAAAGCCTTCCTGCCGGGCCAGGCCAATGAGTGCCCGAAAAGCTCCCTGGTCCAGCCGGGTACCGGTCGGCATGTGAGGAGAATTGACCCACATCAGTTTCACCTTAGCAAGATCTTCCTTTTTCAGCGCTTCCACATCCGGTTGCCAACCGTTCTCCGGCCGCAGGTCATAAGACCTGGGGGTTCCTCCAGCCAAACGGGCAGCCGAAGCATAAGTCGGATAACCCGGGTCCGGGACCAACACCTCATCGCCCGGGTCGAGGTAGGCCATGGATAAATGAAAGATCCCTTCTTTGGCCCCCATCAGGGGCAGAAGCTGATGAGCAGGGTCGGGGGCAACGCCAAAGGTCCGCCCCATCCAGGAACTCATGGCTTCACGAAGTTCAGGAACACCCCGGTAATTCTGATAGCCATGCACATCTTGCTGAACAGCAGTTTCCTGCAGTACTTTCACAACAGCCTCCGGGGGTGCCTGATCCGGGCTTCCGATGGCCATATTGAGCACAGGCGTTCCCTGATCCTGCATGTTGCGGATCTCCCGGAGCTTATGGGAAAAGTAGTATTCCCGGATGCTATTCAGTCGCGTGGATGGATTCGGTCTCATGGTCATTGGCATTGGGATCGAAGATCCCTTTCGGGTATTCTCCGAGCACAGAAAGGTTCGAAGCGGAACGCAAGACTTTCCCCAGGGCGGAATCATAATCCTGTCGGTCCTCCCATTCCACATCAACATGGAAAGCATACTCATACGGCTTGCCCAGAACAGGAACGGACTGGATCTTGGTCATGTTGATCCGATGGTCCCGGAAAATGTTGAGAATATCTGCCAAACTCCCGGGGTAATGCCCCAGTTCAAAGCACAGGGAGGCTTTATTCGCTTCAGGACCAACTTCTTCCCGGGCGGATAACACGAGGAAACGGGTGAAATTCAGTTTGTTGGTCTCGATCTCGGTAGCCAGAGGCTGCAAGCCATACAAAGCACCGGCCGAGGGACTGGCGATCGTGGCCGTGTCCTTCAATGCTTCCCGGGCGATCCTCTCGGCTGTCATCGCGGTATCATTCTCTTCTACCACGGATATGTCCCCCATGGAAGCCAAATGTTCCGCACATTGCTTCAGGGCCATGGGATGGGAACAGACGGTCCGGATGTCCGATCTCTTCACCCCGGGCAAGGCCAGCAGGTCCATCCGGATGTGGAGGTAGACCTCGCCGGTGATCCGGAGATGATGCTCCCGGATCAGGGCATGGTTGGTGAGGATCGTCCCTCCGATCGTGTTCTCGATAGCCATGACGGCCCGGTCCACTTTACCGCTCTCCAATGCCTGGCACAACTCCTTGAAGGTACCACATTCCAGAATAGCTGGTTCCTCGAAATATTTCCGAACGGCAATGTCGTGGAAGGATCCTCTTCCGCCCTGGATCGCTATAGTCGATGCTTTGGTCATGGGTTGCTGTAAAAAAAAAGTCCCGAACCTTCGGCCCGGGACTTTCGTGTATCAAAAAAGGTATAGGTTCCTTAGTCCCGCGCCGGTGGCTGGGTATAAAAGAAATAATAGAAACGGGACGGATGGAACGAAACCATGGAATTCAGTTTTCCAGCCCCAAATGTAGGGAAAAACTCCTTTCCTTCTGACAAGGGACCGCCATTAAAATTTCAAGAATACACTTTAAAATGTCTGATATCGCACCTTCCGTCCTTTTGACCCCGTTTTATTACTCTTGCGCCGGAAATGGCACACATTCACTCCTTTCGGATCATTCTTGGGTCATGGTTCCTGCTTTGCCACCTGCTGGCAAAAGGCCAGGAGGTCCAGACCTGGGATGCTGCCTCCATAGGAAGAGGAAAGGCCTCCGTGGCCGAAACAGGACGCTGGGCCACCCTGAACAATCCGGCGGGAACAGCCGGGCAGGAAGAGCCCACAGCAGGGATCTTCGGGCTGGACCATTTCCTTATGCCAGCCATGAACTGGAAAGGAGGTTTGCTCACCCTTCCCACTTCCAGCGGAACCTTCGGAACCACCTTTCGGTCCTTCGGCTATTCAAAATACCGGGAAAACCATTGGGCACTCACGTACGGAAAGTACTTGTCAAAACAACTCAGTGCCGGTGTCGACCTTGGGTATCATACGGTAAGGATCGGGGAAGGGTATGGACATGCCCGGGCCTTTACTTTTGGACTGGGCATCAGAAGTACGGTCGGAGACCACCTTGTCCTGGCTGCCCATGTTGCCAACCCTAACCGTTCTTCCTGGTTGCGAACGGAAGAAAAACTCCCGACTTTCCTGAAAGTAGGTACTTCTTACCGTTTCTCTGACGATCTGCGGCTGAACAGTGAGGCGGCACTGGCCTTCCGTACTCCCGTATCGTTCAGGGTCGGTACCGAATACCAGGTGGTCCCGTCCTGCTTTCTCCGGGTCGGATTTTCCACAGCCCCTTTTCTACCTTCTTTCGGGATCGGCTACCAATACCACGGCTTTCGCCTTGATGCAGCAGCCTCTTTTCATCCGGTCCTTAGCTACAATACAGCCATCGCACTCAGTTACCGATCAAGCCGATGAGACCGTTTCTCTTCATCGGTCTGCTATTGCTACTCCCATTCTGCTGTATGGCCCAAAACAACCCCTGGGAAGAGAACGAACCATTGCAACGCCGGATCGAAGTGGTCGCAGAGGAGGCGAGTCAGGAAAGTCCTGCCTCCTACGGCTCCCTGCTAAGGACCCTGGAAGACCTTTCCCGGCACCCGCTGGACCTGAACCGGGCCACCCGGGAAGAGCTGGAGAATACGGGGCTGCTGGATCCCTTCCAGGTGATCAACCTGCTGGAATACATCCGGGAGACCGGCCCCCTGTTATCGATCTATGAGTTGCAGGCGATCAAAGGTTTCGACCCGGCTACCATCCGTACCCTCCTCCCTTTTGTGACCCTCCATCCGGTAGAACGGTCCCGGGGCACCCCCCTCGACCTCATCAGAAAAGCCAGGAACGACCTTTTCCTCCGGTATGAGCGGGAACTGGAACCCCGGAAAGGATATACCCTGGAAAAAGATACTTCCCGCCAGGGTTATCTCGGCGACCCGAACCGCTATTACGTGCGCTTCCGAAGAACGACCGATAATGGGAGCAGTGTGGGACTTACAGCGGACAAAGATCCTGGCGAGGAATTCCTGCAAGGAAGCCAACCTTACGGATTCGACCACTATTCGGCTCACCTTTTCCTGCGCGAGTTGGGCCCGGTCAAAGCATTAGCCATAGGCGACTATGAACTCGGGTTCGGACAAGGGAATGCAGTATGGTCGGGGCTAGCCTTCGGATCATCAGGCGATCCGCTCGGCATCAAAAGACACGCCCGGGGCATCGCTCCCTATACGTCTGCCGGAGAAGAAAGGTACTTCAGAGGATTGGCGGCCACAGGGGCTATAGGAGAACATTGGGAATTGACAGGTTTTTACTCCCGGCGAAAGGTCGATGCTGCATTGGCACCCGGAAAGGATCCGCCCCTGATCACTTCCATGCCCGGTTCCGGCTATCACCGGCGGCCCTCTGAGCTGAAAAAGAAGAATGTTCTGCTGACCCAACACGAAGGCGGACACCTGACCTACCGGACCAACAGGATGAACCTCGGGGCCACGGCCATCACCACTCGCTACAAAGGACGATTAAACCGCGGGAAGGAGCCTGAAGACCGCTTCGCCCCACAAGGAAGCCGGTTCTCCACCTCCGGGGTCGACGGGAACATCCTCCTGGGGAAATTCGACCTTTTCGGGGAATTCTCCATGGACCGGTCCCTTCACACAAGCCACACACTGGGTTGCTCAGCCAGGCTCCATGAACGGTTATCCTGGGTCGTTTCAAAGCGATATTTCGAAAAGGGATACCATGCGCCGGTCAGCAACCCTTTCGGAAAGAAAGGCACAGGAGAAAAAGGGTATTACATGGGATTTCAGGTCCACCCCTTCCCTCACATCCGGCTGGAAGGGGGTATGGACCGATACCATTATGAATGGCTGACCTACCAGGCTAATGCTCCGGCTTCAGGGCATGCCTTACAGGGCAATCTTGTCTATACTCCTTCGGAAAAAGCTTCGTTATCAATTCGTTACCGACAAAAGAAAACGCCCGGCAATTTCAGCGGATCGGAAGCAAAGATCCGGCCTGTCCTCCCAACCATACAGAACAGCGGCCGCCTGTATTTCAAAGCGCAGCTTTCCAGGCGGATAGGGATCGCCAACCGGCTGGCTTTTACCTTCGCCCGGGAAAAAGAACAAAAGGAACAAGGCATTTTGCTTTACCAGGACCTGTATTACGATCCCAAGAGCTTTCCGCTATCCGTCCGCTTCCGGTATGCTTTGTTCAACACAGACTCCTATACCAGCAGGATCTATGCTTATGAACACGATGTCCTTTACTCCTTCTCAGTGCCGGCTTATTATGAAACGGGGAGCCGGACCTACCTCATGCTTCGGTACCGGTTTTCACGATACCTCCATGCCTGGCTGAAAATAGCCCAATGGTATTACAGTGATAAGGAGACGATCGGAAGCGGCCTGAACGAGACGGACGGGAGCACCAGGAGTTCAGTATCCCTCCAGGCTCGTATCAAATTCTAAGCCCCCATTTTACGAAGGTTTACCGATCCCGTCTTTTCCACCTCTTCCCAATACCCCGGATAGGATTTGGCTACTACCCCGGGATCCTGAACACCCACTTTTCCGGTCAGCATAACAAGAGGAGCCAGGGCCATCGCCATGCGATGGTCTTCATAAGTGTGGAAAAGCGGAGCAGAGCCGGACCGGACCACAGGTTGATCGATGGACAGGGTAGTTTCCGTGATCTTCGCTTCCACCCCCACGCTTGCCAACTCTGTTCTCACTGCCGCCAGGCGGTCGGTCTCCTTGATCTTGAGGGAAGCCAACCCGGTCAGATAGCAGGAGATCCCCGCCCCGGCACAGGCACAAGCGATAGCCGGGGCCAGGTCCGGCTCTCCCGACAGGTCGGCTTCGAAACGGGAAGGACGCTCTCCCGAACAGGTTAACCGGATGCCACCGTTCTCCATAGTGGTCCGGATCCCCATTCGGGAAAAATAGCCAGCCACAACAGCATCTCCCTGCCAACTCTCTTCCCGCAGATCGGGCAGGAAAAGGTCGACTTCCTGAGCCAGCAAAGCCCATTCATACCAAAAAGCAGCAGCACTCCAATCCCGTTCGATCGTAAGGTCCCGGGAAACATATTCTCCAGGCAGTACCCTGTATCCATCTTCTATCTCCTCCACATCAGCCCCGAAATACCGCATCATACCCAAGGTCATGTTGATGTAAGGACGAGAGATCCGTTCCCCTTCGATGATCAATCGCATTCCTTCCGGTAACACAGGGGCGATCATCAACAAAGCAGAAATGAACTGACTGCTCACCTCCCCGGAAATGCTGACCGTTCCTCCCCGAAGCCCCCCTTTGATCCGCAAGGGCGGATAATCGTCTTTTTCCAGGTACTCGATCGAAGCGCCCAGGTTGCGCAAAGCCTCCACAAGCGGACCGACAGGCCTTTCGTGCATACGAGAAGTTCCGGAAAGGATCCATTCCCCTTCGATAACGGAGCAGTAGGCTGTCAGGAAACGCATGGCGGTGCCAGCGTCCTGAACATCCAGGTGTCCTTCTTTAATGTTCAGGGCCCGGGCCAAAAGCCGGGTATCGCGAGCCTCGGAAAGCCCTTTCAGAGCACTTCTTCCCTGGCTTAGCGCCTGGATGATCAGCGCACGGTTGGAAATGCTTTTGGAAGACGGGAGTTCCACCTCCCCTTCCAGGCGATCCTTTTGCTTTTGGAGCCAGTATTCCATCACGAGGCCAAAGCAGGATATTCCCGAAAGACCTTGTGGAGATCATCCAGTGTGAATTCCTGATCATAGACCGGCTTTCCGACCGCCTCCAACAACACCCCCAGGATACGACCAGAACGGTTCTTCTTATCCTGCTCCATATAGCTCATCAGAGCATCAGGGTCCTCCGGTATTCGGGACAGTGGAAAGAATCGTTGCAGGAGCTTCTTCACTTCCAGGAATTTTTCTTCAGAAAACCCGATCTTTTTGGAAAGCGTCAGTTCACAAAGCAAACCGATCGCCACAGCTTCCCCGTGCAGCAATGGATCTCCTTCGTGTTCCAGCGACCAGCTTTCCACCGCATGCCCCACCGTATGGCCCAGGTTCAAGATCTTTCTGAGACCAGCTTCTTCAGGATCCTCCCGGACCACCTTGCCCTTGACCTTGATGGAATCCGCGATCAGCGGTGTCAATTCCTCCGGCACCAATGTAGCGAGATCCTTGATACGGGTCCATTGCTCCTCCCCTTCCAGCAAAGCATGTTTGATCATTTCGGCAAATCCGGAATGCAATTCCCGGTCCGGAAGGGTACGCAGGAAAGGAGGATGAACGACTACCAGAGCAGGCATGCGGAAGGCTCCGATCTGGTTCTTGCCCCCTGCGAAATCCACGCCCGTCTTGCCCCCCACCGAAGCATCCACCATGGACAACAAGGTCGTGGGAATCTGAACGAAAGGAATGCCCCGTTTGAAAGTAGCAGCCACAAAACCGCCAAGGTCCCCGACCACTCCTCCACCCAAGTTGATCAGCAAACTGTTCCGGTCCGCCCCACCATCGAGCAAAGCTTTCCACACCATCTCGGATGTGTTGATCGTTTTGTGTACCTCCCCGGAAGGGATCCGGAGTACCTCAGGGAAAGGGTTATTCCCCCATGCTTTTTGCAAAAGCGGTAGGCAATGTTCTTCGGTATGCTCATCGACCAGGAGAAAGCAATGTCGCCCTTCCGCATGCTCCCGCACTGCGCTGAGAACATTACTGTTCTCATCAACAAGAATGGCATGGTCACCGGTATGGATCGTGGCAGGTGTCATAGAAATTTCGGATGCCGGGGCAACCCTTTGGTTTTCCCTTACATTTGAAACGGATGAAGGGCGTTTCCATGGTTTCTTTCGAAGACACAAAAGTAGCCTTTTCCCATAAAACCAATGCCAGCCTAAGGCGTGCTTACTGGTTGTTCCGGTCGATCCGGATGCCCTGGACGGTCAGCTTTGCCAAACTATTCGTAAGACCAGCCCTGAAACTCGGCTTTCCGATCCAGGGCCTGATCAAGGCCACGGTCTTCAAACAATTCTGCGGCGGGGTCAGCATCGATGACTGCGATCACGACATCGACCTGCTTGGCCGGCACAAGGTGGGAGCCATTCTGGATTACAGCGTTGAGGGCAAGGAAAAAGAAACCGTATTCGATCATACAGCCGAACAGATCCACGCAACGCTGAAAAAAGCTGACGATCACCCTTACATCCCCTTTGGTGTGTTCAAAGTCACGGGAGTGGCCCGTTTCGCATTGCTGGAGAAAGTCAGTCAGGGCATTCCTATCAGCAAGGAGGAGCAGGAAGAGTTCGAAAGAGTGAAAGCACGGGTGGACCGATTATGCCGGGAAGCCTATGAAAGAAAGGTCCGATTGTTCATCGATGCCGAAGAAAGCTGGTACCAGCAAGCCATCGACGACATGGTACGGGAGATGATGGAAAAGTACAACCGGGACTCCCCGGTCGTCCACAACACCCTTCAAATGTACCGATGGGACAGGCTCGACCTCATGAAAGAAGAACATGAAAAAGCCCGGAAAAAGGGCTATTACCTGGGATTGAAACTCGTTCGGGGCGCCTACATGGAAAAAGAGCGGGAGCATGCCCAACAGTCAGACCTTCCTTCCCCGATCCATAAGACCAAGGAAGACACGGACCGGGATTTCGACCTCGCCCAGGCATATTGCTTGGACCACCTGGACCGGATCGCTTTATGTTCAGGAACCCACAATGAAAAAAGCTGCCATTTCCTGGTGGAGCAAATGAAGCAAAAAGGCATTGCCAAAAATGATGATAGGATCTGGTTCTCTCAGTTGATGGGAATGAGCGATAACATCAGTTTCAACCTCGCTGCTGCGGGGTACAATGTAGCCAAGTACGTGCCTTACGGACCTGTTAAAGAGGTCTTCCCTTACCTGCTGCGCCGGATCGAAGAGAACAGTTCAGTGGCAGGGCAAACAAGGCGGGAGCTGGAACTGATCAGCAGGGAACGAGCCCGAAGAGAACAGGAAAAGGTCAATCTCTGATCCGCTTTACTTTTTCAATACGGGTGCGCCCGGCATCGAGCACCTTCAGTTCAGCCCTGAATCTTTGGCGATCCAAAGGCGCTGTCCACTCGATATAATAAGCCTGATCCGGCCCATCTTTTCTTTTGGGCAGGAAGAGTTGCCCTTTTTGCAAAAGGCTGTCCAGGCCATCCCTGGAAACTCCCCATTGCTTCAGGCTGTCCGATACACCTTTTCCGAGGACCAATTCATCCTCACGCAATTCCCGGAACACTTTTTCCTCTTTTGTTCCATTTCCCCAGCGATCGCGAAAGAGGAAGAAAACGAAGGCCAGCCCGATCAAAAGGCCGAACAGGTACAGCTTGATCCTGTGTGCCAGGGTAGCAGTGGCCATGAGCAGGATCAGAAGGTCGCGAAAAAGAGATCGATATCCTTGTACGGGAGATCGAAGGCATCGCTGAGCGATCTGCTGGTAAGCGTGCCGTTGTAAAGATAGATCCCGTGCCGGAAGCCTGCATCTTTCTTGAGCAGGTCCACCAGGCCTCCTTCATTGCCCATATCCACCAAGATGGGGGTGAAGATATTGCTGAGGGCGTACGAAGCGGTTCGGGAAACGCGGGAGGCAATGTTGGGAACGCAATAATGGTACACGCCATATTTCTGGATCACCGGATCAGAGTGGTCGGTGACCTGAGAGGTTTCGACGCATCCCCCCAGGTCGATGGCCACATCAACGATAACAGAGCCGAATTTCATATCACTCACCATCTCTTCGCTCACGATACAAGGAGCCCGGCCACTCTTTCCTCTTACAGCGCCGATCACCACATCCGCCGATCTCAGGGCATCGCTAAGGACTTCCGGTTGGATCACGGAAGTAAAAAGCCTCGTTCCGAGGTCATTCTGAAGCCGGCGCAGCCGGTAGGTGGAATTATCGAAGACCTTGACCGACGCACCGAGACCAAGCGCTGCCCGGGTAGCGAACTCTCCAACAGTACCGGCACCCAGGATCACCACTTCCGTGGGCGAGATCCCGGAGATCCCGCCAAGCATCATACCCTGCCCTCCTTTGTTGTTGCCAAGGTACTCCGCTGCGATCAGCATGGAGGTGTTGCCGGCGATCTCGCCCATAGCACGCACGATGGGGTAGATGCCTTCCCGGTCATGGATGAAATCCCATGCGATCGCCGTCACCCGCTTTTTCATCAGTTTCCGTAGGAAATCCTTGGGCTGAACAGAAAGCTGCAGGGCAGAGATAAGGGTCTGCCGCGGCTGCATCATTTCGATCTCTTCGATGGAAGGAGGAGCGACTTTCAAAAGGATGTCCGCTTTGTAGACATCTTTGGTGTCGTAGGCGATCTGCGCTCCGGCTTCACTGTAATCGTGGTCCTGGAAGTTCATCATGCTCCCGGCCTCGGTCTCCACGACCACCTGATGACCATGATTGACCAGCAAAGCCACCGCTTCCGGGGCGAGGGCAACACGATGTTCCTGAAAAGAGGTCTCCTTAGGGATCCCGATGAACAGCCTTTCTTTTTTCCGCCCCATCTCTACCATTTCCTCCTGTGGTTTCATTATGGCTTCCTGGGCGAGGGAGCGGGAGGTCTGCGAGTGCTCTTCTAACATGTCTCTACGGCTATCTTTCTGTGATTCGGATGTGCAGTTATGGCCACTTCTACGCGATCAGCCGGTAAAAGGTTCTCGATGCGATCAGGCCACTCGATGAACCGCCAGGCGTTCGCATCCTCCAGTATTTCTTCCAGGCCGATGTCCAATGCTTCTTCTTCGGTTTCCAGCCGGTAAAGGTCGAGGTGATACACCTTTTCTCCTTTTCCGGAGGCATATTCGTTCACGATGGAAAAACTGGGACTGGACGTTCCTTCTTGCACCCCCAATTCCCGGCACAAGGCTTTGATGAGGGTCGTCTTGCCAGCCCCCAGTTCTCCCCGGAAAACAAAAATACGGTCATCGGGAAACTCTGCCAAGATCCCAGCGACCGCATTTTCAATATCCTCCGGTCCATGCATGACCACCTCCATGGGGCAAAAATAGGAAGATCCACCTGCTCTTTTCCAGTAGTAAAGAACTTATTCACCTTATCCGGCAACCTATTTCTTCGGCTCCAGTGTAACGATGGGCACCACCATTTCCTCAAGGGAGATCCCTCCGTGCTGGAAGGTATCACGGTAGAGTTTAACGTAGTGGTTATAGTTGTTCGGGTAGACCAGGAAATCCGCTTCGCGGGCAAAAATGTAGCGCGAACTGACATTCGTTTTGGGAAGCAAGGCCTCATCAGGGTTTTCCACTGCAAACACCTCCTTCTCGGGATAGTCAAGGCTTTTCCCTTGTTTGTAGCGCAGGTTGGTAGTCGTGTTCCGGTCGCCCACGACCTTGACAGGATCCTTGACCCGTATCGTTCCATGATCGGTGGTCAGGATCATCTTTCCTCCTTCTTCTGCGATCCTGCGGATCATGGCCAACAAAGGGGAATGCTCGAACCAGGATAAGGTCAAGGAGCGGTAGGCCGCCTCATCGTCGGCCAACTCCTTGATCACCTTCATATCGGTACGGGCATGGGACAGCATGTCCACGAAATTGTAAACGATAACGTTGAGCTGGTTGTGGAGCAGGTTGTCGAACTGGTCGACCAGCTTTTTGCCGGCATCCAGATCGGTGATCTTGTGGTACGCGAACTTCAGGTCTCTATGGCCGAGCATGCGCAGTTGCTCTTCGAGGAATTCCGCTTCAAAGCGGTTCTTGCTCCCTTCCTCGTTCTCTTCTACCCACTGATCGGGGAAGCGCTTTTTGATCTCCAGGGGAGGCATTCCGGCGAAAATGGCGTTCCGGGCATACATGGTGGCGGTCGGGAGCATGCTGAAATAAAGATCATCTTCCTCCACCCGGAAATGTTCGCTGATCATCGGTTCGATGACCTTCCATTGGTCATATCGCAGGTTATCGATCAGCACCACGAAGACCGGACGCTCTGTTCCTTCCAGATGAGGAGCGATCTTTTTCCTGAACAGGTTATGGGAAAGCAGGGGAATGTCCTCTCCCTCCCCGTGAAGCCAGGGAAGATAGTTATGGGAAACAAAACGGCTGAACAACTTATCCGCTTCGGTCCGCTGCATGTTCATTACTTCAAGCATACCCTGGTCCTGAGAATGATCCAGCTCCAGGTCCCAATAGACCAGTTTCCGGTAAAGGTCTTTCCACTCCTCCACGGAAAGGTTCTCATCGATAGTCATCCCGATCTCCCGGAATTCCTGCTGGTATTCAGAGGTGGTCCTTTCCCGGATAAGCCGCTTGTCCTCCGTGTTCTTCTTCACCGAGAGCAGGATCTGATTGGGATTGACCGGTTTGATCAGGTAATCGGAGATCCGTGAGCCAATGGCCTCCTCCATGATGTCCTCCTCTTCGCTTTTAGTGATCATCACCACCGGCGTGGAAGGTTGCAGGGATTTGAGCTTACTCAGGGTTTCCAGGCCGGACAACCCCGGCATGTTCTCATCAAGGAAGATCACATCATAATGGGAAGCGCTCACCTTATCGAGCGCATCGCTTCCGTTCGTCACCGTATCGACCTCATATCCCTTTTCATCCAGGAACATGATATGGGGCTTGAGGAGATCGATCTCATCATCCGCCCAGAGGATCTTCATCTTTTCCATAGAATTACAATAGCTTTGGAAGCTGTACAATGTATGCCAAGGAAAAGGCAACCATGTTGCATCCCATACTGTTATTTAACACATTTTTCACTTCCATTCGGATCGTTCGTTCCGACCTTTTTGTTTCTTGCCGAATCCAAAAGTAACGGATCCTTTAATGGCCCAAGAACAACTCGTGATCAACAAACGGAAAATATTCAACGACCCGATCTACGGATTTATTTCCCTGCCGTTCAACATCGTTCTGGACCTCATCGAACACCCTTTTTTCCAACGACTCCGCCGGATCAAACAACTGGGTCTCACCCACCTGGTATATCCAGGGGCTCTTCATACCCGCTTCCACCATGCCATCGGGGCCATGCACCTGATGAAGGAAGCGATAGATGTGATCCGTTCCAAAGGGCAT
>CAZAYA010000040.1:0-9322 GCA_964489175.1 uncultured Flavobacteriales bacterium
CTTCCCCGGCCTCCTGGCCGGAATGGAAGAAAGAAGGAAAAGTCCCACTCCGATGAAAATCCTGACTCGCTTCAATGGTCAGGGAGAAAAATCCATAAAAAAACTCCAGCCCTTTTAGGGTTGGAGCTTTTCCTGTTTTTAGTGACCCCGTAGGGATTCGAACCCCAAACCTTCTGATCCGAAGTCAGACGCTCTATCCAGTTGAGCTACGGAGCCATTGAGCGGGCTTAAAAGTAAGGATCTTGTTCTTATTATCGCATGCTGACCGTCCTGTTTTCATCACTTCAGTTAACGCGGCTACACTGAGCGAAATTTCATTGAAGATCAATCCATTCCGGTCAACGCTGGTCACTCGTCACTGACCAAAAAAGAATCCCCACCGGGACCGGCGGGGATTCTTTTTTGGTCACCAACCATTTTGTTCAACGGTGATCACCCAAAGTCATCGAAAGCGATCATATCATCCGGCACGCCGTAATCATCGAGCATTTTGAAAACAGCGGCGTTCATCATCGGCGGGCCGCAGAGATAATATTCGATCTCCTCCGGCTCTTCGAGCTTGGAAAGGTATTCGTTCTCCACCACCGTGTGGATGAAGCCGGTGGAACCGTCCCAGTTATCCTCCGGCAAGGGATCCGAAAGAGCTACGTGAAAAGAGAAATTATCGAATTTCTCCTCGATCTCCTGGAAGTCCTCCACATAGAACAGCTCCCTACGGGAGCGTCCCCCATACCAGTAGGAAACCTTACGGTCGGTTCCAAGGGTATGGAAGAGATGGAAGAGATGGGACCGCAGCGGAGCCATTCCGGCACCTCCGCCGATATAGAGCATTTCGCGGTCGGTATGCTTGATGTAGAAATCACCGTAAGGTCCGGAGATCGTGACCTTGTCGCCGGGCTTACGGGAGAACACGTAAGAGGAAGCGATACCAGGATTGACGTCCATGAACTTGTCCTTGGACTTATCCCACGGCGGTGTAGCGATCCGGATGTTCAGCTTCACGATGTTCCCCTCGGCCGGGTGGTTGGCCATGGAATAGGCCCGGAAGATGGGTTCGGAGTTCTTCATCTTCAGGTCCCAGATGTTGAACTTGTCATAATCCTCCTTGTATTCCTCGCCGATGTTATAGAGGTCGGTACTGAAGTCCACCTCACAGGGAGGAATATCGATCTGAATATACCCGCCGGGTTCGAAATCAAGGGTTTCCCCTTCGGGCAGCTGGACCACGAACTCCTTGATAAAGGTGGCAACATTATCGTTGGAAATGACCTCGCATTCCCATTTCTGGATCCCGAAGACTTCTTCCGGGATCTTGATCTTCATATCATCCTTGATCTTCACCTGGCAACCCAGGCGCCAGTTCTCCTTGATCTCTTTCCGGGAAAAATACGGCGCTTCCGTGGGGAGTATCTCACCTCCTCCTTCGACCACCTGGCATCTGCACTGAGCACAGGTTCCTCCACCACCACAAGCGGAGGGCAGGAAGATCTCTTCATTGGCAAGCGTTCCGAGGATGGTCCCCCCGGCGTCGGTCTCCAGCACTTTCTTGCCGTCATTGATATCGATCGTCACCTTTCCAGACGGTGTGAGCTTGGCTTTGGCATACAACAACAGGGCCACGAGACTCATCAAGACCACCATGAAGGCGAGAATACTGGCTATTACGGTAACGGACATCGGAATGAAGGTCTTTTTATTAGCATTACAGTTCGATCCCCATGAAACTCATGAAAGCGATCCCCATCAAGCCGGTCAGGATGAAAGTGATCCCGAGGCCGCGAAGAGGTGCTGGCACGTTGGAATAGCGTATCTTCTCCCGGATCGCAGCGATCGCCACAATGGCCAGGAACCAGCCTACACCGGACCCCAGTCCGAAAGCGGTCGCCTCGGAAATGGAAGCATATTGCCTTTCCTGCATGAACAAGGACCCCCCGAGGATGGAGCAATTCACGGCGATCAGGGGAAGGAAGATCCCCAAAGCCCCGTAAAGGGCCGGTGCGAATTTCTCGACGACCATTTCCACCAGTTGTACCATGGAGGCGATCACGGCAATGAACATGATGAAACTGAGAAAGCTCAGGTCTACCGTAGCCATTTCAGCCGAAACCCAGGTGAGCGCCCCTTCCTTGAGGATGTAATTGTTGATGAGATAGTTGATCGGCACCGTGATCCCCAGCACGAAGATCACCGCAGCTCCGAGGCCAACCCCTGTCTTGACCGTCTTGGAGACGGCCAGATAGGAACACATCCCCAGGAAATAGGCGAAGATCATGTTGTCGATGAAGATCGACCGGACGAAGATGTTCACATGTTCCAGCATGCTCTCCAGGATTTAAATTCAGTTCTCTTCAATAAGTTTCTGATTCCGGGCTCGCTGCACCCAGATGATGATCCCGACCGTGATCAGGGCCATCGGAGGCAGCACGAACATGTTATTGTTCATATAGCCAGCCTCATAGACTGCTTGCGGCAACAGACTGAAGCCCCATATCGAACCGGACCCGAAGACCTCCCGCACCAAGCCGACCGCGATCAGGATCACCCCGTAACCAAGCGCATTCCCTACACCATCTAGCGCCGAAGGCCACACCTTGTTCCCCAGGGCAAAAGCTTCCAAACGCCCCATAATGATACAGTTCGTAATGATCAGCCCCACGAAGACGGACAATTGTTTGCTAACATCGTAGAGAAAAGCTTTCAGGAACTGATCGACCAGGATCACCAGCGAAGCGATCACAACGAGTTGAACAATGATCCGGATCCGCGAAGGGATCGTCTTCCGCATAGCCGAGATGATCACATTGGCGGACAACATCACAAAGATCACCGACATGGCCATCACGAAGGAAGGCTTAAGCTTGGTGGCGATCGCCAATGCGGAACAGATCCCCAGAACCTGAACGGTGATCGGATTCGAGTCGTCCAGCGGATCGGTGATCAGCTTTTTGTTCTTCGCAGAGAAAAGGGGCTCCTTCTCCTGCTTCTGAACTTCCTGTTCTTGTGCTTCAGCGGCTTCTTCGGTGCTCATAACCGTGGTTTTGCGTCAAATGTCAAGGTAACGACCTTGCCGGGATTTTTCAACTCATTTTCCCCTTCTCCAGTTTCCGGAAGTATTTCACATAATGCATCAGGGTCCTGTCCAGCATGTTCCGTACCCCATGACTGGTGATCGTCCCGCCGGTGATGCCATCCACCGCATGTTTGTTCTCCGGCTGGGTCTTGCCTTTCACTACATCAATGGAAACGAACTTTCCTTGCTCATTCAACAGTTGCTCCCCTTCGAATTGTTTTTGGAACGCTGGCCCGGAGATCTCTGCTCCAAGGCCCGGCGTTTCGCTCTTGTGATCGAAAATAGCTCCATAGACGGTATTGTGATCATCCATAATGGAAACATACCCCCAAATGGGCCCCCACAAACCCGTACCGGCCATCGGAACGACATAGAAGGTACTGTCGCTCTTATTGCACTTAAAAAGAGGGAACCGGTTGATCTTCCCCGGTCCAACCTGTTTGTACTGCCTTTTGGGATCGAGATTGAACGCATCCTGTTCGTTCATGCGATCGATCTCGCCGGTCTCCCGGCTTACGACTTCACCGGTAGAATCAATGATGATCCGCTCCTCCACATACTCGCTGAAACGTTTGGAAGCTTCTTTGCGGGAAGTCTCGACCTTGATCGCGGCCAAAACGTTCTGCATCTTTTCCTGCTTTATGTTCTGGACCTGAAAAGGCTTCAGGCCCATTGCGGCAATGGAAAGCGCTGCTCCCACCACAATGACCATGAGGATAGCAAAACCGATCGTGAAGTTGTTACTGTTCTTATCGAGAGCCATGGGCTTCAGGCATTTGCAGTTCGGGCAGGTTCGTTTTGGGTTTCCTCCCCTGATCGGACACGGGAAGCCCGTTTCATTCGTTTATTGATGTTCGCCTGGATCACGTAATGATCGATCAGCGGTGCCATCACGTTCATGAACAGGATGGCCAGCATCACCCCTTCCGGATAGGCCGGATTGAAAACGCGGATCATGATAGCCAGCAGCCCGATCAGAAACCCGTAGATCCATTTGCCTTTGTTCGTTTGCGCAGCGGTCACGGGATCCGTAGCCATGAACACAAGGCCAAAGGCGAATCCTCCCATGGCCAGTTGCATGTGCACCGGGACTTCCATGAAGGGATTGACGGCAAAGCCGTTGAAGATCAGAGCCATGGTAATACCTCCCACCAGCGTGGACAGCATGACCCGCCAGCTGCCGATACCGGTAAAGAGCAGGATCGCTGCACCAATAAGACAGGCGATCACGGAAGTCTCACCAATGGAACCGGGGATGGTCCCGATGAAGGCGTCCATGAAAGAAGCCTGAGCACTACCGTAAGCCTTGCCAGCCACATCCTGCATCTGGGTGCCGTTATTCACGGCCTGGGCCAGGAAGGTCTCGCCGGTATAGCCATCGACCGTCTCCCCGCCGTGGGTATCGATCCATACCTTGTTCCCGGACATCTTGGTCGGGTAAGCGAAAAAGAGGAAAGCCCGGGCGGTAAGGGCTACGTTCAGAACGTTCATGCCCGTTCCCCCGAACACTTCCTTGCCGATGATAACAGCGAAGATGGTCGCCACGGCCACCATCCAGAGGGGAACGTTAACTGGCATGACGAGCGGGATGAGCATTCCGGAAACAAGGAAGCCCTCGTTCACCTGCTCGTTCTTCTGGATGGCGAAGATAAATTCGACCGTCAGCCCCACCACATAAGAAACCACGACGATAGGCAATACGCGGAGGGCTCCGTAGCCCACCTTGTCCCAAAAACCGACACTCTCCCCGATGGCAAGGTAGTGCTGGTGGCCGGTGTTCCAGATCCCGAAAAGCAGGCAGGGGATCAGAGCAGTGACCACGAGGAACATGGTCCGCTTCAGGTCGATGCTGTCCCGAATGTGGGCGGACCTTTTCGCCGGTGTGGTCTTCTCCGGGGTGAAGAGGAATGTCTCGAAGGCATCGAAGGCAGGATGCAGTTTCTCCAACTTGCCTCCTTCTTCAAAGTTCGGTCTGACGTTATCGAGCAGCTTCCGGAATAGTTTCACGGTCCTGGGTTTTGAGGCAAGGGTTCACGTTAACAATATCAGCTCATTTCTTGTTTGAGCATGTCCATTCCTTCCCGAACGATCCGCTGTACCTCTATTTTCGAAGTACAAACGTATTCACAAAGGGCGAAATCCTCGGCGTCCACTTCGTAGATCCCGAGCTTCTCCATCAATTCGATGTCGTTGATGAGAATGGCCTTGACCAAGTGCTGCGGATAGATCTCAAAGGGGAAGACCTTCTCGTACTGTCCCGTCATCACATAAGCTCGCTCTTCTCCGTTCATGTTGGTGTCCAGATCATATTTCCGACCGGGCATCAGCCACGACGGATAGGCCTTGGAAGCACTGAACTTGTTCAGCCCGGGGCTCAGCCATCCTTCGGTAAGGAAGAACTTCTTATGATTCCCTTCGGGCAGCACGGTGACCTGATCATCGTAATACCCGATGTAACCATCCTCGGCGATCCTTTCGCCGGTCAGCACATTCCCACTGATGTATCGAACATCCTCTTCCTTTTGCCGCACAACGTTCCCGGCTACGATCTCTTTAATGGAGGAGCCGACCCGGGTGCGGTAATATTTGGGTTTGTCCACAGAAGGACCGGTCAGGGCCACGACCTTCACAGGGTCGTATTTGCCTTCCTTGAACAGCTTACCAATGATGGCCACATCCTGCACCTTCAAGTGCCAGACGGAATCACCAGGGTCGATGGGGTCGAGGTGATGGATCTGCACCCCCACGTTCCCTGCCGGATGAGGCCCAGAAAAACGATTGATCGTGACCTTCTGGGCGTTCTGCAAGACCGTAGAGGTCTGGTCAGCGGAAAGGTTAAGGAACACCTTGCCATCGGTCAGTTTGGCGATGGCATCAAGGCCGGTCTGGAACAACTCCTCCTGGCCGTGAAGGGTATAGTCATGGTCCGGGGCCAGCGGATTGGTATCGAAAGCGGAAATGAAGATGGACTTGGGCTGGGCATCCGGATTGGGAACTACCGAGTAAGGGCGTTCCCGGAGAGCCGGCCATACTCCGCTGTTGATCATCTTTTCGACGATCTGCTCCCGGCTCAGATCATTGGGGTCGGCACTTCCGAATTCTTCGTACCGGACCTCCTTATCCGCCAGGATCTTTACCTCCACGACCTTACGCTTAGCTCCCCGCTTCACCTCCACCACTTCCCCACTGATGGGAGCCGTGAACATGACCTTTTCATTATCCTTGTTGTAGAACAACGGGGACCCGGCCTTCACCTCGCTCCCTTCCTTGGCGACCAACTTGGTACGAATGCCATGAAAATCCTGCGGCTTGAGAGCAAAAGTTTCCGACTGGGCGGACTCTTCAAGGACTTTGTCTGCCTGACCTTTAAGGGGAATGTTGAGCCCCCGTTTGATCTTGATGGTCCTGGACATGAAGCTCGAATTCATTGGTAGGGTGGGGCAAAATTATAAACTTTGTTGAAGAAGGCTCTACCTTCATACCCGCATTTTAGACGAATCGCAATATTCTACACACCATTCACCCTCAGTTGTGAACAAGCCCACCGGATCCCTGACGAGCTTTCGGCTCCTGTTTTTCTTCCTTTCCGGATTGCTCTTTTCCTGTGGACCGCAACAGCGTTCTATGAAGGAGCGATTCCCCGATAAGCCCACAGGAACGGATACCCTCGACCATGAAGCTTATTATCAACCCGACCACCTCAGGTACCGGGACCATGTTTATAAGGACAGCATCAAAACGGTGCGCCTCCATCGCAAAGGCTGGGAGCTGTCCCCTCCTATCCTTCGCCTGGGATCCGGCGATCAGCTGGAACTGAGCTTCGACGACCTGCGGGGAGGCAACCGGAATTTCGCTTATACAGTGGTCCATTGCAAGGCGGACTGGACCCCCACCGACATCATGCGGTCGGAATACCTCGGCGATTTCTACGAAGATGAGATCATCGACCAACGCTATTCCTTCAACACAGTGGTGGATTATTCCCATTACCGGGTGGCCTTCCCCAACCGGAACTTCAGTGTTCTGTTGTCTGGTAACTACCTGCTGAAAGTGTGGGACGAGAACACCGGTGACCTGATCCTGACGCGTCGCTTCATGGTATGGGAAGAACAAGTAAACATCAAAGGCACGATCAACCAGCCCAGAGGTTTCGACGACATGAAGCGTTACCAGGAGGTGGATTTCAACATCGAACATGAGAATTTCCCGATCAAAGCTCCTTTCCGTGACCTCCGGGTGGTGGTGCGGCAGAACGGACGTTGGGACAATGCCATTACGGACCTTCAACCCCGCTTCATTAAGGAAAAGCAACTGGTGTATAACTACGACAATGGTGCAAATCGCTTCGAGGGAGGCAATGAATTCCGCAAGATCAACCTCCAGAGCATGCGTTACCAAACCGAGGAGATACGTACGATACGCTTCGACAGCTCAAAAGCCTACCAGGTTTATCTGCAACCAGACCCAACCCGCCGGTACAGGCCCCATTATGCCGACCCCGATATCAACGGACAATATACGATCAAAACGAACGATGCTCCTGATAATGCCCTGAGCTCGGAATACGTATACGTTCACTTCCGGCTTCCTTTCGAAAACGAACTCCCCGGAGGAAATTTATATGTGTTCGGGCAGTTGTCGGACTGGCGTTTCCTTCCTTCTCACCGGCTCCGCTACAATTACCAAAAGAACCGCTACGAGACCACCCTGTTCCTGAAACAGGGGTATTACAATTACCTGTACGCCTTTTTAGAGGATAAAAGCCAAAGCGCCAACCTCAACCTCATCGAAGGTTCGCACTTTGATACCGAGAACGACTACACCATCCTGGTCTATTACAAGGACATCACCGCCGACTACGAGCAGCTTATCGGGGTGAAACATTTGAATTCGAGGAACTGAGTGACGAGTGATTGGTGACTAGCGAATAGTTCCACTTCCGACCCACTCCCACCCTGTTCACTTCCCAGGAGCACTACCAACAACCATCTCCCTCAATTAAAGAACCGGCTGTTCCATTGGTCCGCACTGAACTCGCGCACCCGGAGAATACCAACGATAAGGGTGGTGGTGAAAAGGAAGACGGTGAGGATGAAGAAAGTGAAGGCCTTGTTCAGGTAGAGCAACGTGTCCGGCATATTCTGCGCTACGAACCATTGCCCGGGCAAGCAGGTAGTGATCAGCAGAGCAAGGGCTACGCAGACCATGATGAGGCTTTGGGCATTCCGGAACGGGAAATTAAGCCAATGGCGGGTAAGGGACATATCATTCCCCCACTGGTGAACGAGGTAGAAGCGCCCGTCCGCCAGGGGAGCGAACAACAAGGGATCCTTCCGGCTGTCTTGCAGCGCGAACCGCTCCCCGGGGGCCACGATGCGAAATTCCCGCATCTTTCGGTCCTGATCCTTTTCGAGCCTTCGGATCTCGTACAGGGCCTCGGCAGGGAAATCCCCTTTGAAGTAACGGGTATCGAGGAAACGAAGCCGGAATTTTACACAAAGGTTGCGGATGGCCTCACCGGAATAGATGCGCTCGGGATCCAGGCTTTCGGCGGTCAACAGCCCGGTTTCCCCTCCACCTTGGTGAAGCCTTTCTACAATGGCCAGCTCATCTTCCGCATCCTGCTGCAGGATCCCTTCGGCTTCTTGCAGCAAAACCTCTTCTTTCCGGAGCCGGGTTTCTTCCTGATCGAGGTTCTTCCTGAGGTCGGTCGTCAGCCAGTTCATGGTCGCGAAAGGTTGGTTTCAGGATATCAAGAGGCCATCAAAACGCCTCCACTTTCAAAGGTAACAGATCCGGGGTGGTGGAGGGACGTTTTTTGGAATGAACCGGAACAAGCCAATGGCCACTAGCCACTGGCCAATAAGGGGAGGCAAAAGAGGTGGTCTTAATTAACAGTCGGTCATTACCTTATGAATCACGCTGCTTTCTCCCCTACTTCTTTCTCCATGTCCATCTTCGGTTCAGGAATAAAGCGCCACACAATAAAAGCCATGCCCAGGATGAAGACCGCCCCCAGGAAGGTATTGCTGACATACCCCCATCTCACAAAGGCGGGACCGGCCACCACTCCACCAAGGCCGTAGCCGGTCTGCCCGATGGCCATCAACAAGCTCATAAGCGCACCGCGCTTGTTGCCGGAAACGAGGGTCGTGGTCAGGGCCTGGAACGGACTGATCCGCATCGCCACCAGGATCATGGTGATGAAGAACAAGGGATAGGCCACCCAGAAGGCAGTAGTGATGAACGTGG
>CAZAYA010000040.1:9332-18477 GCA_964489175.1 uncultured Flavobacteriales bacterium
ACGTGGTGGCGACCATGATCACGGAAAACCCGATGCAGGAGACCAAAATGATCCCTTTCCGGCCGATCATATCGGAAAGCCGGCCGACCTGGGGACCGGTCAGCACATTGGCGATCCCGCCGATAAAGAACAGGGAAGCGATGGCATTCCCACTCACATCAAAGGTCCGTTCCAGCCAGGTGGGCAGGAAAACAATATACAGGGACATGCTCAGGAACATCAAGGCAAATGCTGCACACGCTGCCCGGATCGCCGGCTTTTGAAGCATCATCCAGTATTTCCGGAGCGCTCCGGAAATGGTGAGCCTTCCTTTGGCCAGGCGTACGTTCGGCTGCGGCACCACCCACCAGATCAACAGGAAAGCCCCGGCCATGATCACAGCAAAAGCCAGGAAAGGAGCACGGAACCCGAAATGCTCCGCCAGGACCGTGCCAAGCGGTATCCCGATGATCTGCCCCATGGCGATCCCGCTCATGACCCAACCACTGGCCCATCCTCTTTTTTGATAGGAAAAATGGTCGCCCACATAAGCCACGGCAGAACCGCTCAGAACCCCACCGGCCATACCAGCCAGGGCTCGCATGATCAATAAGCTGTAATAATCATTGGCAAGACCATGCAAGGCCAGCGCCGTGGCCATGAACGCCGAACCGATCAGCAGGATCCGCCGCCGACCGATCTTGTCTGATATCGGACCGGTAATGAGCGCACAGACACCCACCATAACCGCATAAGCAGTGACCAGGGTTCCCAGAAGGTCTTCAGCAATGGCGAGCTGCTCACTGATCCGCGGCAGGATCGGGGAGATGATCATGATCTGGCTGCTGGCCGCAAAAACCAACAACCACAACGAAAAAATAACCCAATAGGGATGGCCTTGCTGCTCCTTTTCCATTCAATAAAACCCTGCTTTTTAAGAGGGCGGTGACACACAAAATTAGCGGAATTGGAAGGAACAAGGGGCGCGAAGAAAGGAACTCAATGAGCTTCTTCCCCTTTTCTCACAAGCTCACTCCCAACTGATCTTGTGAACATCATCGTTGTCCCGCTGGATCCAGTCCTTGATGAATTCGATCTTCTTGCCGATGTAGGCCATGTCCCGGTGACTCTGGTCCATCAACCACCGGTAAGCCTGCTCGTTCCCGTCACCCACCAGGGCAACTTTGGCGAGTACACCGAAGTTGTTCTTCTCCAACCACCGGACCGCTTCTTCATCTCCTTCCGCACCCCGGATCAAAGCCAACAAATGGGGAAAGCCATTCTTCATCAACCAATCCCGGGCATCATCCTTGTTCCACAAGGCAAACACGAAAACGCCCAATTCTTTGTAGTCGTATTTTAGAAGCCAGTCACGAATCTTCTTATTACCGCCGATGGCTTCCGCCCAGGCAACGATGATCTTGGGGGGATAAGCGAACCTCATGCGTTCTGTTCATTCCTTTTCATAGGCCCTAATCAACAGGCCGAGCACTTCCTGGGCGGCCTTCGGGATCTTGGAACCGGGTCCGAACACCCCGACAACACCCATTTCATAGAGTGCTTCGTGGTCCCGGTGCGGGATCACGCCACCAGCCACGACGAGAATATCATCCCGGCCTTTGGCTCTCAAGGCATCAACAACGCGGGGGACCAATGTTTTATGTCCGCCGGCCAGGGAAGATATGCCGAGTATATGAACATCGTTCTCGATGGCTTGTTCAGCAGCTTCCTCGGGAGTCTGGAACAGGGGACCGATGTCAACATCGAATCCGATATCGGCGAACGATGTAGCGATGACCTTGGCCCCGCGATCGTGTCCGTCCTGTCCCATTTTAGCCACCATGATACGGGGGCGACGACCCTCCAACGCCGCAAAGCGGTCGGCCATTTCACGGGCCTTTTTGAGATCCTGGTCTTCCATGGCTTCAGAAGAATAAACACCTGATATCGATCGTACTATGGCCGTATAACGGCCGAAGACCTTTTCCATTGCCGAAGAGATCTCGCCGAGGGTGGCACGCTGTTTGGCTGCTTCCACGGCAGCTTCCAGCAAATTCTCCTCTTGGGTCTCTGCGGCCTGAGTGATGGCTTCCAGGGCACGGTTCACTTCGCTTTCATCCCGGTTCTTTTTCAAATCTTCGAGTTTGCGGAGTTGCAGGTCGCGCACCCGGGTATTGTCCACCTCCAGGGTATCCAGCTCGTCTTGCTCCTCCGTGCGATATTTGTTCACCCCCACGATGGTTTCCTTCCCGGAATCGATCCAGGCCTGCTTCCGGGCTGCCGCTTCCTCGATCCTCATTTTAGGAACCCCTTCTTCGATAGCCTTCGCCATACCTCCCAGTTCCTCGATCTCCTGAATGTGTTCCCAGGCTCGTTGGGCCAATTGGTCTGTTAGGCTTTCCAGGAAATAGGAGCCCGCCCAGGGATCAACAGCATCGGTAATGGTCATTTCCTCCTGCAAATGCAACTGCGTTTTTCGGGCGATCCGGGCCGAATACTCGGAAGGCAAAGCGATGGCTTCATCCAGCGCATTCGTGTGCAGGGATTGCGTCCCCCCCATCACGGCGGAAAGGGCCTCGATGCAGGTCCGGGCCACGTTGTTATAAGGGTCTTGTTCGGTCAGGCTGTACCCGGAAGTCTGGCAATGGGTCCGGAGGGAGAGCGATTTCGGATTCTCCGGACCGAACTGCTTCACCAACTTGGCCCAAAGCATCCGGGCCGCCCGCATCTTGGCGATCTCCATGAAATGGTTCATCCCGATCCCCCAGAAAAAGGAAAGGCGGGGTGCAAAATCGTCGATGTGCAGGCCAGTCTCCAGACCCGTGCGAATGTATTCCAATCCATCGGAAAGGGTGTAGGCCAGTTCAATATCGGCCGGTGCCCCTGCTTCGTGCATGTGATACCCCGAAATGCTAATGGAATTGAACCGGGGCATGTATTGCGAAGTGAACCGGAAAATATCCGAGATGATCCGCATGGAAGGTTGGGGCGGATAGATGTAGGTATTGCGCACCATGAACTCCTTGAGGATGTCGTTCTGAATGGTGCCCGTCAACTGCTCCCGGCTCACGCCCTGTTCTTCTGCCGTAGCAATATAGAAAGCCATCACAGGGAGGACGGCCCCGTTCATGGTCATGGAGACGGACATCTGATCCAGGGGGATCCGATCGAAGAGAATCTTCATGTCCTCGATGGAATCGATCGCCACACCGGCTTTTCCCACATCCCCTTCCACACGGGGATGATCCGAATCATAGCCCCGATGGGTAGCCAGGTCAAAAGCAACGGATAACCCTTTCTGCCCTGCTGCCAGGTTCTTCCGGTAGAATTCGTTAGATTCCTCGGCCGTGCTGAAACCTGCATACTGGCGAATGGTCCAGGGTCGTACAGCATACATCGTGGAATACGGCCCCCTGAGGTAAGGGGGCAGCCCGGCGGCAAGATCCAGATGTTCCAGGTCCGCCACATCTTCCGGCGTATAAAGGCTTTTCACGTCGATCCCTTCAGGGGTCGGGCGTTCCACAGTTTTTTCCGCAGCTTTGTTCGCCTGCTCCCGGTCGTATCCCGGGTTGTAAGCAATATTGCTGAAATCGGGTCGCTGGCTCATGGAGATGATCGTTGTATCGAGGAGACTTGGAAAATACGAAAGTATCAAGTATTGATCACAAAGCCTGCATTCGGTCAGGAAAGCCGGCTTCCGCCCCACTTCCAACACCCCCTCATGGTTCTTTGGCTATTTCCTTTCGGGGGAAAATTCCGGGGATTCCGCCATAGACAGGTCACTCCGGGTCATGCACCCACCTTTTCTTCAGGCAGCCTCTCTTTTTCAAGATCTTCCGCCGCTCTCCAGGGTAATACGGCGGGAAATTCGCCTCCTTTAGCCTTCACCCGGCCAAGGCGAAAAGGATCGAGCCAGACCGGCTTTTCCGGTTTTTCTTCCTCATTGGGGTATTTGTTCACGCCCAGCAATACCAGGGAGTTGTCTTCAACGGCTTTCCGCCGGATAGCGGCCATACGACCGATCGCTTCCTGGACCCCACCCTTTTCCATGACCTTCCGGAAGCCTCCAGCAGCTTCCGTTTCCTGAAAAACAGCCCACGCTTTTTCGGCGATCTTATCGGTCAGTTGCTCGATGTAGTAGGAGCCTCCGCCCGGATCGGCGATCTTGTCCAGGTGGGCTTCCTCTTTCATCAAATGGTGCGTATTCCTGGCGATGCGGTCCGAGAAATCGTCGGGTGACCGGAAGAAATGATCGAAGGGACGGACCGTAATGGCATCGGCATTACCGAACACAGCCGCCATGGCTTCGATGGCAGACCGGACCATGTTCACATAAGGGTCGTAAATGGTCTTGTTCCAAACGGGATCAGCAACGGTAATGTAAGCCGCCCGGCTGCATTCATGCTCCGGGTTGTATTGTTCCACCACTTTGGACCAAAGGATGCGGAACGCACGCAATCCTGCGATCTCCATGAAGAAGTCAGGCCCCGTGGTAAAATTGAACTGAACGGAAGCGGAAACATCATCGATGCTATGCCCCTGCTCCGTGAGGTAAGCAACATAGTCGTTCCCCATGGACAGCCCATAGGCAACCTGTTGCACCACGGAGCCTCCTGCTTCCCGGATCAATTGTCCATCCACTCCGATCATCCGGCAAGCCGGAGCGTTTTTCAAGGAGGAAGCCAGCAGATCGCTTAACGCTTCCATGTCCTTCTCCTCTCCTTCCAACCATTCTCCCCGCATCAAAGCTTTCCCCAAAGGGTCCCCTTCAAGGGAACCTTGCTGGGTTCGGGGGTCGACATCCAGCTCCTGAAGGGCTTCGAGCAATTCCCGATACCCTTTCAGCGGGTGTTCCAGGTCTTTGAAATGAAGTGCGACCTGATCAAGAGAAAGGTCTTTGAGGATGACGAGCAAGGCCTTCCGGTCCATTTCAAAGAAGCTACCCCGGAATACGAGGGCTTCCGCACCACCCTCAACCGCCATCCGGCATTTCCGGGCAAGTTCTTCCGCGGGTTGTTGCAAAGAAAATTCCTGGCGGACCTCCCAGGCATTGCCCGTCATCCCTATACCCCTTCGGTAGGGAGCCTCTCCGGGAATGGCCCGATCTTCCGGCACATCTTCCTTCCGGTAGAAAGGAGCTATCTCCAGGCCATCGTCGGTGTGGCGGAAAAGGTCCCGGAAAGAAGCTTTGCCTTTAAGGTCTTTTTCGATCTTCGCTTTCCACTCCTCATAGGAAATCGAAGAGAAATCTGAGAAAAGCTGTTCTCGCTTCCTGCTCATAGAAAGCACGTAAAAATAGGTTGGATCATTCCTGCTCCTGCCCGTCTTCTTCCACGATCACGAAGATATCCTCGTTCTCTTTCTTCATGAGGTATTTTTCCCGGGCGAATTTTTCCAGGGTCCGCGGATCAGTGGTCAGCTCCCTGAGCTCCTTCCGGGCACTCCTGATATGCTCTTTGTAAAAAGCTTTTTCCTCCTTGAGCTTTTCCAGGTGTTGATGGCGGTCGAACTGCGAAATGACGTCATTGTTATCGAAAAAGAGCAACCAAATAAAGAAGACGAAAAGGGTGACCGCATATTTGTTGCGGAGGGAAGAAGGGATCTTGTCGAGCAGACTGGTCTTCATACCTTGCAAAACTACGAAAATATCCTTGAAAGGTTCCGCATATCGCTCCCTCCGCTATTTTCCCCGGTATCCCTACCTTTACTTTCGGCAACCCTGCAAGGGCTATGACCGTTCTCAGAACAGCATCTCGCTCATGACCTTTCCCAAACGATCATATGCTCTGATACCAATGGCCCTGCTATTCACGGCCATCTTACCATGCCAGGCCCAGTTCAAGACCACCTATGAGCTCGACCCTGATAAGGTATTCGAGGTCTCCGGTCTTACGGCGGAGGAGATCATTCCTCTCGATAGCCAGGGGAACCGACTGGCCGTGACCGGCAAGTTCAACGGGAAGGATCAGTTCAACCAGTCCATCACTCCTTTTTACGTTTTCCAAATGGAGGCGGATGGCTCCCCCGGCAAGCTCACCTATATCAACAACGACCCTAATTCCGGTCAGAATGCCCTCTCCTTTTCGATCTGTGCCAACAACAACAGTATTTATGCAGGGGGAGCCGCCAATTATGTCCAGACCCTCACCAAGCTGGACACCTCGGGCACCCTTCAATGGGCCAGGGAAGCAGGCCATCATGAGTTCTACTCCCTGGAATATGACGAAATGAACGATCAACTCGTAGCGCTGGGACTCTCCGAACCCACATCAGGAGGCCATGACATGCTGCTGGTGCAGGTCGACAAGCTGGGGAACTTCATCCGGGGCCGGAAGTTCGGGATCAAGACCGGTTACGATACCCCGGGGGAATTGCTGGTCACGGACCAAGGCTATTACGTAGCAGGAACAGCCTCCGACCCTCCTCATAAGGATCTGATGCTCTTCAAAGTCGACCCGGCCTCCCTCGACCTCGAATGGTCCAGGATCTACCGGCGGGAAGCAACAGCCAACCACAATTTCGGCGATATGGCCCTTTCCCGGGACAGCACGACCATCACCATGACCGGCTATATCCGGGGTTCAGGAACAGAACCCAAGGACACCCTTTTCCTGTTCCGGACCGATACCAGCGGCACGCCCCTCTGGTTCCGGAAATACCAGAGCAATCCCTCAACAGCCCTTCGGGGCAACGGCATCGATAAGGACCCTGTTTCGGGTCACTTGCTTATCGCTGGCCAGTACTCCGAAGAGGGGACGAACAACCGCCACCCCTTTGTCATGAACACCGATACGACCGGGAGCACCGATTGGATCTATGACTATTCGGAAACAGGACCCTCCACCGATGAAACCCTGAACGACATTTATTGCCACCAGGGTTCCGACCAATTCACAGCGATCGGCAACCTTTTGTATGATTATGGCAACGGCAACCTGGAATGGCGATTCATGGCCGTCACCGGAAGGAATTCCGTGGGCAGGAACGGTTGTGAATCCCCGGTGGACATGGTCCGTTCTTCCGATCCGGTCTTTGTATACAGTGATACGAGCGTTGTCACGGAATCCTTTTCCACTTTCGGGAATTTCAATAGTTATATTGCCAACAACGTGACCGCCGCCGATAACGAACGATGCCAGCTACCAGTAAAAGCTCGCTTCACCGAACCGTCCGCTTTCCCATTCAAAGTATATCCGAACCCTACCAACGGCCCTCTTTTAGTGACTTTCCCATCGAACAGAAATGAACCCTCTGCCCTTCAGGTCATCAATAGGATGGGAGAAAAGGTCATGGAAAAGACCATTCCCGGCTCCTCCCGGGAAATCTCATTAGACCTTTCCTGGCTTCCAACAGGTATTTATTCCCTCCGGATCCACCAAAAAGGGAAAGCTTCCGTATCCAGAAAAGTGGTTCTTACAGACGCCCCATAGATTCTCGGATAAAGAGGGGCAAAACATAATAGGATTCCTATCTATAAATACTTCCATCACCGTATATCAACAATAATAGCCCATTATACCCACTTTAACCTTCCAATTTCTTTTGATCTTTTCCACTTGAGTTGATAGCCCTAAACCCGACCTTCGTTATATCCCTTGATAAGATCCCTGCTTTCAATATGAACTGAAAGCGGCCTTTATGGGGAAACATCATCCATACTCCATGAAGCCCCGCATCCACGCTTTTTTACGCCCACTCCTTCCCTTATTACTGTTCCTGAGCTTCTTCCCAACAGCGGAAGCCGCTCACATGGCAGGTGCGGTGATCAACTACACCTGCCTGGGCGGGGATCAATACGAGATCAAAATGACCTTTTACCGGGATTGCGGGGGTGGAGGATTACCCTTTGGTGATCCTGCAAGCATCTTCGTTTATGACGATAACTGGAACAAGATCAAGAGGGTGGATCTTGATTTTCCAGGGTCGACCCTTGTCGACCCCGACCCTCCCAGTCTATGTACAACTGCTCCCAACTCTGAATGTGTAGAATTTGCTGAATACACCGGCACCACTACGCTTCCTCCCCGACCGGGAGGTTATATCCTCTCCACTGGAGGCTGTTGCCGGAGCGTTGGCATCACCAACAATGGAGGGGTTGCTTCAGAAGCATGGTTCACCACCACTGTCCCCGGGGTTTCCCAGGCCACCTGCAACTCCAGTGCCGAGTTCGACCAAGATGCTCCGGTCTACATCTGCAAGGACGAGGAACTCGTCTTCGACCATTCGGCCACCGACCCCGATGGCGACTCCCTGGTCTATGAACTTTGTGATCCCTTGATAGACATCGACCCCAAAACTCCCTTTAATTTTACCCCTCCCTATTCTACCACGAACCCGTTAGGAGGAACACCTCTTTCCATCGACCCCCATACCGGAGAATTGACCGGCACCCCGGACACCAAAGGAAAGTTCGTGATCGGGGTCTGCGTCAAGGAATACCGCAACGGCCAACTGATCGCCCACACCCGACGCGACCAGCAAGTACACGTGGTCGATTGCAACAAGAGCGTGAACGCCTCCGGCCTATGGGCGGAGACCGACTGCAACAACTTCACCGTCCAGTTCTACAACAACAGTAAAGGGGACACCACCGGTTTCCACTGGGATTTCGGGGATGGCAACACTTCTACCGCGACAAATCCTTCTCACAGCTATGCCAGCACCGGTCTCTACGATGTGGAACTGATCGCTTACGGTCCCATTCCGAAATGTCATGACACCACGACCATCCAGGTGAACGTGGACACTTGCCGGCAGTGCGGACTGGATGTTTCCGTTTCCACGGTCGCCGCCGAATGTGGCAGCGAGGGGTGTGCTGAAAAGACCTGTACATACGACTGCTCAGATTGTGGGGATGGTACGTTCGTCATACAAGGGTCAGGAGTGTATCATACTGCACCCTGTTCTTATGGGAATCCGCATAATTATGATAACATCGGGAAATCAGAATGTCGTTATTACTGTGGTTATTCCATCACCTGTGACGGAACGCCGATCGAAGACCTTCCTAATACCACTTGCACCACCACTTTAACCGATTCATGCACCAATGCGACAAGCGGGAACGGTTTCGACGAGATCACCTTCAGTACTTATGTAACCCCGCAATTGGGCTCCGCCACGGCCAATGTAACGGGCGGCACGCCTCCCTACAACATCCAATGGA
>CAZAYA010000041.1:0-18409 GCA_964489175.1 uncultured Flavobacteriales bacterium
ATCCAGAGAGAAGGAAAATTCGGTTATATCAATGAAGAGGGGGAGGTCGCGATCAAGCCTTCCTTTGAAAAAGCGCATCGTTTTTCAGAAGGATTGGCCCGCGCCAGGAAAGATGGTCAATGGGGGTATATCGATAAGCAGGGGAAATTCGTCATCGAGCCACAATACTCCGATTGCTGGGATTTCTCCGAAGGTCTGGCCAATGTGAAGGTTCCTGACAAGGGTCAATGGGGCTACATCAATAAGAAAGGAAAGTTCAAGATCGAGCCACACTTCGACCGCGCTTTTTTCTTTTCTGAAGGCCGTGCCCTGATCCGGGTAGGAAGTTACAATGATGGCAAGTTCGGGTATATCGATAAGAGCGGATCCTTTGTGATCAACCCGGTCTATTACGGAGGATATCATTTCCATGAAGGATTGGCTTGTGTCGCGAAACTTTCCGGCGGTGATCCCAAGTGGGGATATGTCAACACTGAAGGTAAACTTGTGATCTCCAAACAATTCTCTGGTCCTTCGGATTTTGAAAAAGGGCTTGCCAAGGTCCGCGTCGGTAGTCTTCGCTCAGGAGTGACCGGCTACATCGATAGATCCGGGGACTTCGTATGGAAAAGGGAGGAGTAATTTCCTTCCGGCTTCCCTTTCTCCGGGTATGTACCCTCTTAATATTCCGGTATCCTTTGTTGATAGGAATTCCCGGGGAGTGTGGTCGTCTGATATCCCACAGGACGCGGAAAAGACTTGACTCGTATCAGGAAGATCCCTTACCTTTGCAGCAGTTTTGAAAACCCAAAAATCAAAAAACCCCTATTCGTAATGGAGGAAAGTAAAACACTCGATTACAAGGTCAAAGACATTAACCTTGCACCTCTCGGAAGAAGAATGATCGAATTGGCCGAGGCTGAAATGCCCGGCCTGATGTCCATTCGTGAGGAATTTGGCGAAAAGAAGCCGTTGAAAGGCGCCCGTATTGCGGGATGCCTTCACATGACGGTTCAAACCGCTGTTCTGATCGAAACGTTGGTAGAGCTCGGTGCCGAGGTCAAATGGTCTTCCTGTAACATCTATTCTACACAGGATGAAGCTGCCGCTGCTATTGCAGAAACCGGAGTTCCGGTCTATGCCTGGAAAGGAATGACCGATGAGGAATTCTGGTGGTGCATCGAACAAACCCTCTTCTTTGATGAAGAGAAGCAGAAGCCGCTCAATATGATCCTCGATGATGGAGGTGACCTGACCGGCCTCGTGTTCGAACAATATCCTGAACTCGTCGATGGCATCAACGGGTTGTCCGAGGAAACCACGACCGGTGTTCACCGCTTGTATGAGCTGGAAAGGAACGGCAAACTTCTCCTGCCTTCTATCAACGTGAATGATTCCGTTACCAAATCCAAGTTCGACAACAAGTACGGTTGCCGTGAATCCCTTGTTGACGCTATTCGTCGCGCACTCGATGTCATGATGGCCGGAAAGGTAGCTGTTGTTGCCGGTTACGGTGATGTTGGGAAAGGTTCCGCTGAATCCCTTCGTGGTGCCGGTGCCCGCGTGATCGTTACCGAGATCGACCCGATCTGTGCGCTGCAGGCTTCCATGGACGGCTTCGAAGTGAAGAAGCTCGATACTGTGATCGATGAGGTCGATATCGTGGTAACAGCGACCGGGAACAAGGACATCGTTACCGAAGAGCACTTCAAGAAATTGAAGGACAAAGCCATTGTTTGTAACATCGGTCACTTCGATAACGAGATCGATATGGAATGGCTGGAAGGTAACTGCGATGCTCATGAAGAGATCAAGCCGCAGGTGGACAAGTATACCGTCGGTGACCACGATGTGATCGTTCTTTCCAAAGGACGCCTCGTGAACCTCGGTAATGCTACCGGGCACCCGTCCTTCGTGATGTCCAACTCTTTCTCGAACCAGGTGCTGGCTCAGATCGAGTTGTGGACCAACATCGAGAAGTACGACAAGAAAGTTTACGTGCTTCCCAAGCACCTCGACGAGAAAGTCGCCCGGCTCCACCTCGACAAGATCGGTGTGGAACTCGAGGACCTTTCCGAGGACCAGTGCAAGTACATCGGGGTCGACAAAGGCGGACCCTACAAGCCTGAATACTACCGGTACTGAACCGGCAGACAGGTTTCAAGCCTTAAAAGCCTCCGTCCATCAGGGCGGAGGCTTTTTTTTATCTGCATACTTCTATTCCAGGCATCTTTCCCTCAGCCTTGTTTTTGTGCCCTCATAAAGTGGACAGGGAGTCCTCTGCCGTGAAGGGGTGACCAGGGCGTCAGGAGCTATGGGAGAGTAGCTTGCCCGGAACGGCCGATGGCCGTGGCAGTTTTTCCATCTGCCCTTTGGCATCTGGCCTTTCCCTTTCTTTCAATTGTATACATGCAGAATATCATCCCGGAAAGTAGTATTGTATTGTTTCAGGGGCTGGGAAGCCGGCCCCTGGATGACGGATCCGTCCACGAGGTTGTAGACGGATCCCTCGCAGTCATCACACACCACTTTGATGTTGGAAGAATCCACCCTGGCTGGGTCGCAGGGTTCATCCGGGCGATAAGTACAATGCCTGTCGTAGGCTTTGAAATCTTCTGTGGAATGGCGGTAGATGATGATCCCTTTGGACCCGCCGCTTACATAGACCCATCCTCCTATGGTTTGCAGGTCATGGTAGCTGGGCTGGTTGATGTTGATGCGGAAGTTGACCTGGACCAGGGGAATATCGCTGTCATCCCCGCAGGATACCGGTAGCAGGAACAAAGGGAGGAGCGTGAGGGAGCGGAGTAATATCCGCCACGACCGGAAATAAAAAAGTGATGCTCGCCAGTTCATCCGGCTTTATTACCTTTCGTTTGGTTGCAAGGTAGCAAAAGATCCTTCCGCATGAAGCTGTGGAATACCTTCATAAAGTCCATTGCTCTCTTACTGGTCCTTTCGGCCACAGGGGGAGGAGTACTGGCCCAGGGGAAGACCCCGGATGAACCCGACAAGGTCAAGAAACAGGAAAAAGAAGCCAAAAAACGTCTGGAGAATCAGGATGAGGAAATGGAAGAAGCTGTGGAAAAGGGGAAAAAGCAGCATATGAAGGTCCAGACCAAGGAAACGCGCAAGCGCATGAGGCGTTCCAAAAAGCGCTCCCGGCGGTTGAACAAAGGGAGAAGGGAGTTCTTCCTGGTCCGATGGTACAAGCAGATCAAATACAAGCTTCAGCATTGATTTCAATACATTGCTATTCAGTGAATTCAATATAGTTTTTGCCCGGTTGGAGAGTGTGGTCTTCCGACCTTGCAACAGCACCTCCCGTATACTAAGGCGATAAAAATTCCCTATATTTACGCTCCCTTTCGCGTTAAAAGATGTTAAATCCTGCTTTTAACAGGGATTTCATGTTTTATTAAAGCACTTTCTATGGCACGCAGGACTGCCCTTTTAGTGATCGCCCTTGTAGTTGTATTCTTCGATGTTCAGGCCCAGGTGGGATCGGGAACTTTGAAGGGGAAGTTGCTCGACCAGGAGACCGGGGAACCGATCCCTTTTACCAACGTCACGGTTCTTCAGGGAGGGAACCAGGTTAGCGGAGCTTCTACGAACATCGATGGGCAGTATGTTGTCAAGCCTTTGGATGCCGGGGTTTATACCATTCAGGTCACTCATGTAGAATACAACAATAAGCAGATCAACAATGTGAGGGTCTCCTCGGACCAGATCACCTTCAAGGACATCAAGCTGGCCAAGGGATCTGTTGAAATGGAAGAATTCGTGGTCGAAGAGTACAAGGAACCATTGATCAAAAAGGACGGTTCTGCTCAGGGCATGACCATGACCAGTGAGGATATTCAGAAAATGCCCAGCCGGGGAGCTTCAGGCATTGCTTCTCAGGCGGCCGGTGTTAGCCAGAATGCTGCTGGTGGTTTGAACATCAGGGGGTCCCGGGACAATGCCAACTATTATTTTATCGATGGGGTCAAGGTCAGGGGTTCGGCCAATCTTCCCCAGTCAGCTATTGAAGAAGTTTCTGTTCTGACCGGAGGAATGCCGGCCAAATACGGAGATGCTACCGGAGGGATCATCAACATTTCCACCAAAGGTGCCCGGGAAAGTCTCAGCGGTGGATTCGAGGCGGTTTCTTCTGGTTTCCGGGCCGGAGACGAGGTGTATGGCCTGGATAGTTATGGTTACAACCTTTTTGAAGGAACGATCTCCGGTCCGCTTCTGAAGAAAAAGGACAGCACCGGTAAGCGGACCGAACCGTTGCTCGGGTTTCTCCTGTCAGCCAATTATACGGCTCAGGAAGATCCTCGTCCCTCGGCACTTGATGGTTGGTGGGTCGTGAAGGATAGTGTGAGGCAACAGCTCGTCGATGAGCCGCTTCGCCGTTCCCCTACGTCCACAGGGGCCTTTTACAATGCAGAGTACCTTACGGATGATGCTTTTAAGAAGGTCAAGACCCGCCCCAATGCGGAATCCCGTAATGCTTCCCTGACAGGGAAGTTGAATGTTCATCTTGGATCGGATGCCTCCTTGTCTTTCGGAGGTTCTATGAACTACAACCGCAGAAGGTCACCTTTTTATGAATACACCCTCTTCAATTCCGCGAATAATCCGCTGTTCACTGATATGGACTGGCGGGTCTTCGGAAAGTTCAGCCAGCAACTTGGAAAAAATAGCGGGAATAAGGGAAAAGGGGGATTAAGCAATGTGTTTTATTCCGTGATGGTGGATTATTCAAGAAATTATTCCAAACGGGAAGACTTCACCCATGGCGATAATTTCTTCAACTACGGATATCTCGGCAAATTCGAGACCTTCCGGACACGTTCCTATGACCTCAATGATCAGGGGCAGTGGGAACATACAGGTTTCCGGGACACGCTGGTCACCTTCGACCCCAGCGATGAGAACGAGAGAATGGCCGCTGTCACCACCCAGTATTTCGATCTTTTCGATGACCCCGACAACCAATACGAGAATTTCAACCAGATCACGCAGAACAACGGATTGCTTAATGGTCAGCTCCCAGCCAGTGTTTATGACCTGTGGACCAACGTCGGTAGCCGGTATAATAATTACAGTGTTTCCAATCAGGAACAGTTCAGGGTTACGGCCAACGGAAGTGCTGACCTCGGAGATCATGCGTTGCAGCTCGGCTTTGAGTATGAGCAACGGGTGGACCGGTCCTTTTCGCTCTCTCCGGTCGGGCTATGGACCAGAATGCGGCAGATGGCCAACTTCCACATCGAGGAGCTGGATACCGACAATCCGCAGTATTCCTATAATGGAACGTTCCCTCAGGTGGATTATGAAAGAAAATATGCTGCTGGCGATCAGTTCTATTTTGATGAGCAACTGCGCCAGAAACTTGGCTACGAAGTGGACAGCAAGGAATACATCGATGTGGATGAGCTGGACCCCTCTACCTTTTCCCTGAACATGTTCACTGCTGACGAGTTGTTGAACGACGGGAATAACTATGTAACCTATTATGGTTATGATCATACCGGGGACAAGACCAATAGCAATCCCAGTTTCGATGATTTCTTCACCAAGCGGGATGAGAACGGGAATTACGCTCGCCCGATCGGTCCCTACGAGCCGATCTACATGGCCGGTTATGTGATGGACAAGTTCTCCCTCGATGATATCGTCTTCAATGTCGGACTGCGGGTTTCCCGTTTTGATGCGAACCAGAGCGTCCTCAAGGATAAATACCTTCTGCATGAGGCCAGAACAGCTGGTGAAGTGGACGAATTCGGGAATCACCCGGCCAACGTTGGCGACGATTACGTGGTGTATGTGAACGACATCAGGGATCCTTCCGAGATCAATGGTTACCGGAGCGGGGATACCTGGTACAATGCTGACGGAGAACAGATCTCCGATCCCTCAGCCCTGGAGACCGGGACAGGAATCGCTCCTTACCTGGTCGGCAGCCCGGATGAGGAAGTAAACTCTTCCGCTTTTGAAGATTACAAACCACAGCTCAACTTCCTTCCGCGGATCGCTTTCTCGTTCAATATTACGGATAAGGCCAATTTCTTCGCTCACTACGACATCCTGGCCAAGCGACCTACAGAAGGGGTACGTTTGAATCCCACCCAGTACCTTTACATGGAGAACCAGGATGTCTTTGTGAACAACCCCAACCTGCAACCGGAAAAGACCATCGATTACGAGCTCGGCTTCCAGCAAGTGCTCAGCAAAAGTTCATCCCTGAAACTTTCCGCCTTCTATCGTGAAATGCGGAACATGGTCCAGGTTACACGGGTCATCAACGCCTATCCCAAGACCTATAAAACCTTCGGGAACCTTGATTTCGGAACCGTAAAGGGTTTAACAGCGACCTATGACCTGCGCCGGACCAACAACATCTGGATCAAAACGGCATATACCCTGCAATTTGCCAATGGAACCGGCTCCAGTTTTGCTACTCAGGCGGCACTGATCAACTCCCAGCAGCCTAACCTCCGGACGGTTGCTCCCCTCAACTTCGATCAGCGGCATCAGTTCAATATTACGGCCGATTATCGCTTCCCTGGCGGGAAAGACTATAATGGACCGGAATGGGGACGGAAGGTGTTCCAAAGAATGGGATTGAACATCCAGTCCAACATCTCATCCGGAACTCCCTATACGGGACAGCAATTCACTACGGGGGAAGGGTTCCTTTCAGGAGGAGGCTCCCCTTCGACCGAAGGTGGGGTCAATGGTTCCCGGAAGCCCTGGCAATTCAGGGTGGATGCTCAGCTCGACCGTGATATCACCCTTGAATTCGGAGGAAAAGAGGAGGGAGAGAAGAAAAAAACGGCTGATCTGAACATTTATCTCCGCGTCAACAACCTTTTCAATACGCTGAACGTGACCAATGTCTACCGGAAGACCGGAAACCCGGATGATGATGGGTACCTTACCTCTGCCCGGTTCCAGCGCGAGATCGAATCCTCGAACTCCGAGGAATCCTTCCGTGATCTTTACCGGATGAAGGTGAACAACCCGTACAATTACGGTCTGCCCCGTACTATCAGGCTCGGTGTACGGCTTAACTTCTGATCGGTAGGACAGGCTCTGAAAGGAAAAATGAAAAATATGAGGATCATTTTGAACAGGATCGTAGTGACCGTCTTGCTTTTGTCCGTGATCGGTTATGCGGAAGCACGGATAGCGAATGTTGAAAAGAACAACAAGGGCGAAAAAGGCAATGGGCAGAATAAATCATTAGCTGCAGGTTGCGCTCCTGCAACTGCAGCTACCGAACTCGACCTGAACAACGTCCGGGCATTGATCCAGAGCGGGGGAGACATGTGGTGGGATTTCATCAGTGCTCAGTACGAGGTTCCGAAAGGGGGCGGGACCAATGCCATTTTCGCCGGATCGCTCTGGATGGGAGGAGAAGATGTGAACGACCAGCTGAAACTGGCTGCTCTTCGTTTCCGGCAAGGGAACGACTATTGGACCGGTCCGTTGACCACTGACGGATCGGCTGAGATCGATGCTGAGACATGCCGGAAATACGATAAGCACTTCCGTATCACCCGCGCCATGGTGGAAAGGCATGCCGAATGGGCTGCGACCGGAGAACCTTCTGATTACCAGATCCCGGAGGAGATCCGGGAATGGCCGGCGCATGGTGATGTGAGCCAGGGGCAGGACTTTTACCTGGCTCCTTTCTATGATTACGGGGCCGGCAAGGACGGACAGCTGGCCGACGGGGTTTACAACCCTGAAGAAGGGGATTACCCTTATTACGATCTCGCAGAAGAGATCGATTGCCGGACCAACAGGGTCGTTACCCTATACGGGGACGAAACACTCTGGTGGGTCTTCAACGATAAAGGGAATGTGCACACGGAATCCGGAGGGGAGCCGATCGGGATGGAAGTGCGGGCCCAGGCCTTTGCTTTCTCTACGAACGATGCGGTCAACGACATGACCTTCTACAATTACGAGCTGATCAACCGGGGCTCCCAGACCCTTACCAATACTTATTTTGCCCAATGGGTCGATGCCGATCTGGGATGCTCCCAGGATGATTATGTGGGGTGTGATGTAGGGCGTGGACTTGGTTTTACCTACAACGGGAACGATGTGGATGCTACCTGTAATGGACAGACCTACGGAGCTAATCCTCCGGCCGTGGGGGTTGATTTCTTCGAAGGACCTTATCAGGACAGCACCGGTCAGGCGGATGATGTGGGTATTGGACCGAACGAGGCCCTGAACGGGATCGGTTATGGCGATACCATCGTCGATAACGAACGGTTCGGAATGCGCCACTTCTTTTACCATAATCTTGGTTCCGGCCCCCGTGGAGACCCTCGGGTAGCTACTGAGTACTATAACTACATGCGCGGTTTCTGGAAAGACGGGACGCGGATGACCTATGGTGGGAATGGCTATGATCCCAGTGGAACGAACCCGCCCGCTGATTTCATGTTCCCCGGAAAATCCGACCCGAAAGGATGGGGAACAGGTGGAAGTTCTGAACCTGAATGGACCGAGGTGACCGCCGGGAACCAGCCGGGAGACCGCCGATTCATGCAGTCGGCCGGCCCCTTCACCCTGAATCCCGGCGATGTGAACGATATTACCGTAGGGGTCGTCTGGGCTAAAGCAGCTTCTGGAGATGCTTTCGCCTCTGTTGAAGCCCTGAAAACGGCTGATACCAAAGCACAGTCCCTGTTCGAGAACTGCTTCGAAGTTCTGGACGGACCGGATGCACCGGTCGTGGAGATCCAGGAACTGGACGAGGAACTGATCCTGACCCTGCACAACCCTAGCATTAGTAACAATTACAAAGAAGCGTACGCGGATGTGGATCCCTTTATCCCGGATATGGCCGTGGACGAACAGACCAATTATGTGCTCGATACTGCAACCGGCCAATACGATCAGGTGGAGACCGTCGATACGACTTATTATGATCGTAAGTACCGGTTCCAGGGATACCGCATCTATCAGGTGGCTGATCAAACCGTATCTCCTAATGAGCTGGGTGATCCTGACCAAGCCCGTCTGGTGGCGCAGGTCGACCTGAAGGATGATGTTGGGGAACTGATCAATTACGAACTGGATGAGGATATCGGGGCGAGCGTTCCTGTGGTGAAAGCTGATAGTGTGAACCAAGGGGTCAAACATTCCTTCCGGATCACTGAAGATCAGTTCGCCACTACCGATCCCCGGCTGGTGAACCACAAGGAGTATCACTACATCGCTATTGCTTACGCGTACAACAATTTCAAAGATTACGATCCCAATGACCCCAACAAGTTGGACGGACAAAAGCAGCCTTACCTGGAGAGCCGCCGTTCGGCTAATAAAGGAGCTATTAAGGTCAATACCGGGATCCCGCACATCACGGGTCCTGAAAGATGGGGGACCGAAGCCAACTCCGAATACGGGGATGGCGTAAAGCTTCGCCGTATAGAAGGACAGGGAAATGGTGGCCTTGCCCTTGAGTTCACGGAAAGCTCAGAGGATTCCATTGTGGAGATGGGACAAATGGAAAATCCGGTCTATAAAGCCGGTAGTGGACCTATAGATGTTAAAGTGATCGATCCACTCAGCATCCCGAATGCCGACTTCGAGATCCGTTTCCGCAACGACACGACCAGTGCGTATTATTGGTATATTGTTAATAAGAATACCAATGATACCGTCTATTCGGACCAGACCATTTCGGTCCTCAACGAGCAATTATTATCCGATTGGGGACTCTCGGTTACCATTGAACAATTTGATTACCTCTCGAAACAATGCCCGGGTGGGTCAAGCCACAAGACTACTGAGGTCATCGAGTCCGATCTTAGCTTCGAGGATGAACAAAAGGCCTGGTTGAGCGGCGTGGCCGATCAGGACGGGAATACTGCCATGAACTGGGTCCGTTCGGGGAGTTCCATCGGGAATACCCCTTATGAGGACTATGAGAACATAGATAAGGAAGAGGAATTCGAAGGATTGGCTGACGGCTACTTCGCTCCTTTCCCGCTCGTGGCCTATCAACCTGCGGGAATGCCTTTTGATGATCCGTCCAAGGTGGGAAGTTGCAGTGATTTTGCTGTTTCCCTGAGCGACCTTCAGAGTGTTGAGATCGTATTCACTGATGACAAGGATCAATGGACCCGTTGCCCGGTCCTCGAAATGCAGGATGATGATAACCTCGCCGTTGGTGGGGCGAACAAAATGGGATTGCGGGAAGCTCCTTCTGTTGATAAAGAAGGGAATCCTGATAATTCAGGAACCACTGGGATGGGATGGTTCCCTGGCTATGCCATCAACCTTGAGACCGGGGAACGGTTGAACATGGCGTTCGGAGAGAATTCCTGGCTTTCTGCTGAGAATGGAGCGGATATGCTGTGGAACCCGACCAGTAAGTTCTTTACCAATCTCGGAGAGCCGCTCTTTGGAGGAATGCACTATGTGTACATCTTCGGTAATACTGATGCGAGTATGGCAGAAATGCCGGCCTACGATGAAGGGCAGTTCCTCTACGACAGGTTGGAAGGTGGGGTCGTCGGCCCTGAACAGACCGAGATCTGGGGGCAATGCCTCTGGGTGGGAATGCCCATGCTCATCGAAGGAGAAGAATTGCTGGCCACAGAAGCCAGAGTATCGCTGCGGGTGAAAAAGCCGTACGAGCAATACCAAACGGGCAGCGATAACAAGAACGACTATCACCCCATGTATTCGTTCAATACGGCTGATATTGCAACTGATACCAACGTCGCGATGACGGCCGAGGGCATGCTGGATACGATCAAAGTGGTGCCCAACCCCTACTATGCGTATTCCATCTATGAGCAAAGCAAGTTGGAGAATACCATCAAGATCGTGAACCTGCCGCCTGAGTGTACGGTCAAGATCTACAACGTGAGCGGGACCCTGGTCCGAACCCTCAGCAAGGACAACGACCTGACCTACCTTGAATGGGACCTCAACAACGAAGCCAGGATCCCGATCGCAGGCGGGGTCTACATCATGCACGTTAATGTGCCTGATGTCGGCGAGAAAGTGTTGAAATGGTTCGGAGTACTGCGCCCTGCCGACCTGGACAATTTCTAAGAAGAATTCCCTATGAAGCTTGATGCTATGAAAATCCGGAAGAGCATATGGATGAACCTGCTGTTGGTGTTGCTGCTGACTGGTGGGAAAGCTTATGCGGGTAACGAGGACCGTGCTGGTTCTGCAGGCGGTTCCCAACTGTTGATCAATCCCTGGGCGACCAGCAGTGGCCTTATGGGAGCTAACGGAGCCTACATCGAAGGACTTGGTGCCACCCAGTTGAACGTGGCCGGGCTTGCTTTTGTGGACAAGACCGAGATCATGTTCACCCGTACCAGCTGGCTGACCGGTTCCCAGATCAATATCAACTCGGCCGGGGTTGCTCAGAGCGTTGGCGATCATTCGGCCCTTGCCCTTACGGTCATGACCATGAATTTCGGGGATATCCCCATCACCACCACCGATAATCCTGAGGGTGGAATCGGAACATTTTCCCCCAGCAATGCCAATATCGGACTGTCTTATTCCAAAGGGTTCTCCTCCAGTATTTATGGAGGAGTCAGCATCAAGGTCCTGAGCGAGGCCATTGCGGATGCCAAAGCACAGGGAGTGGCCCTGGATGCAGGCCTTCGGTACATTACCGGGGAAGAGGACCAGATGAAATTCGGGATCTCCCTGAAGAACATCGGTCCACCGATGAGCTTTTCCGGAGATGGCCTTTCCTTCTCTTCAACAGGACCTGCCGATAAGAACAATATGACCGTGGAGCATCGGTCCGATCAGTTTGAACTGCCGTCCACGCTTTTCATTGCTGGCTCATACAGGTTCGACCTGACCGAGGAGCATAAGGTTACCCCCTCGGCTACCTTTCAATCGAATTCTTTTACCAAAGACCAGTTCCGTTTTGGATTGCAGTACAAATTCAAAGAATACCTGACCCTCCGCGGAGGATATCTCTGGGAAGAGGGCATCAACGATCCGGCCTTGCGGAGTACCGTTTTTACCGGTCCCAGTGGTGGATTGAGCGTTGATGTCCCTGTCGGACAAGGCTCGACCAAAGTCGGTCTCGACTACTCTTACCGCGCGACCAACCCCTTCTCCGGGGTTCACAGTATCGGAGCCAGGATCGTTCTGTAAGAGAGAATATTGTATCTTTAAGAATAAGGTATCGAAAGGGAGGAGCGTTGCATATGTTCCTCTCTTTCTTGTTTGACCACCCGATCAAAACCGAGTGTTATGGCTCAAAAGGTGAATTACTATACGAAAAAGGGACTCCAGGAACTCAAGGAAGAACTGGAGCATAAGAAGAAGGTGGAAAGGCCCGAGATCTCCCAGCAAATCGCCGATGCACGGGATAAAGGTGATCTTTCGGAGAATGCCGAATATGACGCCGCCAAGGAAGCACAAGGTATTCTGGAAATGGAGATCGCCAAACTGGAAGAAAAACTGGCTAATGCACGATTGGTCGATGAGGATCAGATCGATGATTCCAAGGTCTATATCCTCTCTTCCGTGAAGATCAAGAACGTGAAGAACGGTGCGGAAATGAATTATACCCTCGTCGCTGAGGATGAAGCCGACCTGAAAGGAGGGAAATTATCCGTGGAGAGCCCGATCGGAAAAGCGCTCCTTGGAAAAGAAGAAGGGGACAAAGTGAAAGTGGACACCCCCACTGGTAAAGTAGAATTCGAGATCATGGAGATCAACCGCTGATCATGGCATCGTTGTTCACCAAGATCATAGAAGGAGAGATCCCGGCACACAAAGTGGCCGAGGATGACCATTACCTGGCCTTCCTCGATATCAACCCCCTTGCCAAAGGCCATACGCTTGTTATTCCCAAAAAGGAGATCGATTACATCTTCGACCTGGACGACGAGACATTCACCGGCCTGCATCTTTTTTCCAAAAAAGTAGCAGAGGCATTGCAGAAAGCGATGTCCTGCCGGAGGATCGGAACAGCGGTCCTGGGACTGGAGGTTCCGCATGCTCACATTCACCTGGTCCCGCTGCAAAAGGAAGGTGATCTGAATTTTTCCAACCCCAAGCTTTCTTTCTCTTCCGAAGAAATGGAGGAGATCGCTTCCGCCATCAGGGAGCAAATATCATGACAGCCGATCGGGATTGTCCTTGATGAACTTGTCCCAGCCGCTGTATTGCTTTCCTTTTGTTCCTTTTCCGAATTGCTGGAAATAATGACAGACCGCAACAGCAGCGCCATCTGTGGCATCCAGCTCAGCGGGGAGTTCAGAGGTCCTGAGGATCGACCCCAGCATGCCAGCCACCTGTTCCTTTGAAGAATTGCCATTGCCGGTGATCGATTGTTTGATCTTTCGGGGAGAGTACTCCATTACCGGGATGTCCCGGTATAAAGCAGCTGCATAAGCAACCCCCTGCGCCCTCCCCAGTTTGAGCATGGATTGAACGTTCTTTCCGTAAAAGGGGGCCTCGATGGCCAGCTCATCAGGACCGTACTCATCGATCAGTCCCAGGGTCCGCTCGAAGATCTTCCGCAACTTGGCCGCATGGTCCCGGATCTTGTCCAGGCGCAACACCCCCATGCTAAGAGAACGCACCTCTTTGCCTTTGATCTGGACGATCCCGTATCCCATGATGGTGGTACCTGGGTCGATCCCCATGATGATGCGGTCTTCAGCCATGGAGGGAAGGGCTTCTCAAATTGATTACTTTTGGGAGAGGTTGCAGCATGAATAGGTTCAGGTCCATCGGAAAGGCTGAAAATGCCTTCAAACTCCTTTTGTTCTCCGGAGCGGTTTTTTATCTGGGGTACGAGTTCTTCTGGAATAAAGATAACCATTCTCTTTTCGCTGCTTCTTTCCCTTCTTTCTTTTCCGGTGCTGGAGCTATCGCCTTTTGGTCAGCGGTAACGGGGAGCTTTTTCAACTGGGGCAGCGAAGCTCTGAAGTGGCGTTTCCTCATGGTGAAGGACCATCCGATGTCTTTCTGGAAGGCTTTTGCCGCTACGCTTTCAGGGACCACACTTGCCATGCTCACCCCTAATCGCTCCGGTGGATTCGTGGGGAAAGTATGGCACCTTCCACGGGGAAAACGGGCTTATGGGACCATCGCGGATCTTTTTGGAAGCCTGATGCAATTGGGAATTACCGTGCTGGTCGGAGGAGTTGCTCTGGGCTTTCTTTTGATGAGAAAAGATGTTGTTTTGCCCGCGACGCTCTGGTATGGCTTTTTGGCTGGAGGAGGGGTGCTCCTGGTGGCAGTTCTTTTCCTGGTCTTAAAGCAAAAATGGTGGTTGAGCAAGGCGGAGAGGATGAACAACCGGTGGGTCGATAGCTTGCTTCAGGGGCTTCGGGTATTACGAGGCCGGTCTGCTGGCTTCATTGCTTCTGTTCTGGGGTTGAGTGGCTTGCGATACCTGGTGTTCAGTACTCAATTCGGAGCGTTGTTGTTCTTTTTCGGGGGGGAGAACATCCCGGCAGCGATGTCCCTGCTTCCGGTGGTTTACCTGATCACTTCCCTGTTGCCGGGTTTTTTGATGGGAGAACTCGGTATCCGGGAGGCTGTGGCGGTTTTTTTGATCGCTCCGGTAGCAGGAGAACATGAAGTCCTGCTGACGAGCCTGACCCTGTGGGTGATCAACCTGGGGATCCCTGCTCTTGCTGGCGGGCTGTTCCTTTTCCGTTCCCGGATCTTTACCGCTGTGGCCTAAAGCTGACCGAATGGATCCGATGACCGGGTTTTCTTTTGTTTGGTATGGTATTACCGGGGGGTATACCCTTTTGATCCTTTTGCTGATGATAGGTAAGGTACGGGGCGGCAGGCAAGAAGTGGGAGGAACGGTTCGGCCTGGTACCAGCCTCAGCATCATCGTTCCTTTTCGGAATGAAGCGCTTTATCTTCGGGAGATGGTCAGGGACCTGCTGGCCCAGGATCTGTCCACCCCTTTCGAGGTGATCTTCGTGAATGATGCCTCCACAGATGGTTCGTATGACCTTTTGCAGGACCTGACCGCCTCCCATGCTTCTATCCGGGTGATCCGGGCAAAAGGGGAAGGGAAGAAAGATGCCTTGCGTACCGGTATCGATCAGGCCGGAGGAGAATTGATCGTTACGGCCGATGCCGATGTCCACCTCCCTTCGGGATGGTTGTCAGGGATCCTGAAATATTACCAGGCCACAGGGAAACGAATGATCCTCATGCCGGTACTTCCTTTTGCACCAAGAGGTTTATGGCAGGGGTGTTTCGCTCTCGATCAGCTTTCTCTCCAGGGGGTGACCGCAGGAAGTGCCGGGCTGGGTACTCCCATCATGGCCAGTGCTGCATCCCTGGCTTTCGAGAAAAGCTTGTTCCTGGAGGTCGGGGGTTATGAAGGACTCCCCGCCCTCGCCTCGGGGGATGATGTGTTCCTTTTGCACCGGGTAAAGAAACGCTTCCCGGCATCCATCGGTTATTGGGAGGACCGGAACAACCTTGTTCGAACTCCTCTCCCCGGAAATCTTTCGGTATTCCTGGAACAAAGAGCGAGGTGGGGGGGAAAGGCCATTCGCTATAAAGACAGATCGGCGGCTTTGGTTTCCTGGATCGTTCTGCTTCAGAATATTATACTGCTGGTTGGGGTTCCATTGGCCTTTTTTTTGCCTTCGGTAAGAGAAGTCGTCGGCCTTTCTTGGCTCCTGAAATGCGGAGTGGATCTTTTCTTCTTATTTTTGCAAACATCTTCTTTCAGGGTGTCATACCTCCTTTCGTTCTTTTTACCAGCGGAACTCTTTCATATTCTGTATGTTCCTGTTGCGGCATGGTGGGGTTTGACAGGAAAAGTCGCATGGAAAGGACGGAGTGTAGACAACAAGGTGCGGATCGCTGATGGCCCGGAACACAAATAAACCCAGATCGCTGACCGGCCTTGCATGGGAGAGGCTGAGGAAGAACCGTTTGGCTCTTTTCGGGGGTGGAATGATCATCCTGGCGGCTCTGATCGCCGTCCTGGGATCTTATGTCCGCCCTGACCCCACGGAGCATGCCAATGACCAGAGCCTTTCCCTTTCCCGGAAGAAACCGGGGTTCACAGCTACTATGCTCAACGTGACCAAGAACAAAGAGGTAGAGGAAGCGTTCTTTTGGGAAAGATTGTTCTTTGGCGGGAAAGACCTGTCTTATAGGGCTTACCCCATCCATGATCTTTATTTCCGGGGAACGGACATTGTTGTAGAGGAATTTACTGGTCGGAATGAAGAGACGAGTGGGAAGGAGATCCCTTTCCATTTGGCGGATGTGGTCTACCCCATCGATGTGAACAATCAGTACCGCAGGGATGGAGATACACTTTCCTTTTATGTGGCAGGGGAAGGCAAGGTCTTTAGGACCATTTCCAGTTTGCGCCAACAGGTCCTCAGGGAGCATGTGACCCGGAAAACATACTGGCTTGGTACGGATAAGTTCGGCAGGGACCTGCTTAGCCGTTTGATGGCAGGGACAGTGGTTTCCCTGTCGGTAGGGACCATCTCCGTGCTGATCTCCCTGCTTCTGGGGGTTACCCTTGGAGCTATCGCCGGTTTTTTCAAAGGATGGGTGGATGATCTGATCATGTATCTGATCAATGTCGTCTGGTCCATTCCAAGCTTACTTTTCGTGATCGCTATCGTCCTGGCCCTGGGGAAAGGGTTTTCACAGGTTTTCATCGCCGTGGGGCTCACGATGTGGGTGGAAGTGGCCAGGGTGGTGCGGGGCCAGGTATTCAGTGTGCGCGAAAAAGAATTCATAGAAGCAGGCAAGGCGTTGGGATACAGCTCTTTCCGGCTCATTCTCCGCCACGTGGTCCCCAATGTCATGGGGCCTGTGATCGTGATCTCCGCTGCCAACTTCGCCACGGCGATCCTGATCGAAGCTGGTCTCAGTTACCTGGGCATTGGTGCGCAGATCCCCACGGCCTCCTGGGGGAGCATGATCAAGAACCATTATACCTATATCACCTCCGACATGGCCTACCTGGCTATCCTGCCGGGGATCTGTATCATGCTGCTGGTAATGGCGTTCATGCTGGTGGGTAATGGCCTTCGGGATGCGCTCGATACCAAGGCTGTTGATGATATCAATACAGGAGGGACCTGACAATAGCTGGTCAAAGGTGGATAGGTAGAAAATGGCTAACTATCTCACTACCTGACTATCTTGCTAATTCGCTATAAAACAAGGAGCTCCAATACTTGATGCCCTATACTTTTTTCCCCTTGATAGATCTTTTCCTTAGTTGTTGAAGGAGAGCAGGGTCATCCACGCTTCTCTGACCTTCCCTTTTCCGATCAATTCGCGGGCATGCTCGTGAAGAGAAGTCTCCAGTTGAGCAGCCTGGTCCTCGTGACGAAGGAAAAGATCGCTCAACTCCGTCAGTTTGTATTCGTTCACTTCGGTTTCTTCAGGTAGTTCCGGGATCATCCCCAGTTGTCCGAGGTCATTACCGGTAAGGATCTTACTGTTCCGTATATCTTCCGGTAGCTGGTCGAAACCGATACCAGGAGCTTTAGGAGAAGGTTTCCCTATCTCGAAGAGGGCATCTCCGTGCGCCCGGCAGTAATAGTCGCCCCCCATCCGGCCCACCAGGTCGATCTTGGTCTGGTCGATCTTCCCGTTCCCGTCCAGGATCGCTTCATCGATGTGCATCCGGACCACTTCGGAGATCACGAGGTTCCCTGCTGCTCCCTGGTCGCCAAGCTCTACAACATCATTGACCTTGCATTCCAGTTGAACAGGGGATTCCTTGACCCGGTAAGGGCGGATCACCTCGGAATCGAGCATGGTGAATCCTCCTTTTTCGAATTCGTTCACGCCGGTTTCGTATTCGGAGCTGGCCAGGTTCATTTGGTGAACGATGTCGTAAGTAACGATGTTGATCACCACCTCAGGGACCGTTTTAACGTTCTCGTAGGTGTCCTTGGTGGTGTTGTCGCGCCCTCTTCTGGCAGGGGAAAAAATGCCCACGGGAGGATTGCTGCTGAAGAAATTGAAAAAACTGAAGGGACTCAGATTGGGGCGCCCTTCTTCATCGATCGTACTGGCAAAGGCAATGGGACGTGGGCCAACTGCCCCGAGGATGTATTGATGCCGCTCGGGGATCGAAAGGTCTTCAGGGGCTAATGTGAGCATACATTCAGCGTTTTGAGGCAAAGGTAAACATTTCCCCCTGCCTTTTCGTGGCGCTGACCTTGTCCAACTCCCCGCCAGCAAAGGAGACTCCGTTTTTTCATTTGGGAAATGATCAGTATCTTCGCATTCCCTGACGCGCTCAGGGTAATGCGGATGTGGCGGAATTGGTAGACGCGCTAGACTTAGGATCTAGTGCCATTACGGCGTGGGGGTTCGAGTCCCTCCATCCGCACCCGGAATGATGGTACAGCAGTGCCATCATTCCTTGTTTTTTCAGCGACCTAAAAGAAGA
>CAZAYA010000042.1:0-18155 GCA_964489175.1 uncultured Flavobacteriales bacterium
GGTGCCTGCGGGGTCTTCGGTGGTATCCGGCCCGTCCCGGAAAAGCACCGAGGCGGGACTTCGCTCTTTTTTCAGGGAATAGGCCAGCGTCAGTTCCTGCTTTTTGCACTTCCAGTTCCCTTGGGCCACAAGGGAATCCCCGTCCATGCAACGGAAAGTAGAGAGACTATCCTTGCGGAGGATCAGTTCGAAATGCTTATCAGAAAGGGTGCGGGTGGGGACTTTCCCGGCATATTCGATGTGGGTGAGTTGCCATCTTCCGGCCAGGGGAGCTTGTTCGGATGACCCAGCCTTAGCAGGGCCATTGCAGGTCAGGGCCAGGGAGAATAAGGTGAGGAGGAAAGAAAGCTGAAGCGCAGGAGTACTCAAGGAACCGTTTATTGGTTCTTTTGTTGCCGCTTGTCGATCTCGTCCCGGATCTTGGAGGCGAACTCGTAATCTTCGTTGGCGATCGCCTCTTCCAGTTTTTTCTCCAGCTCCGATACGGAAAGCTGGGTAACGTCCTCTTTCTTGGTCAGGTCCTCGATGTTCACTTCCGCTTCTTCCCCTTCTTCTCCCTCTTCTTTGACCTTCATGTCCTCATCGAGCAGGATCCCGGCGGATCCGAGGATGAATTCGTAAGTGTAGATATCGCAACCGAAGCGCACGGCCAGGGCCACGGCATCAGAGGTGCGGGCATCGATCTCATGTTCCACGCCGTTCTGTTCGCACATGATCTTCGAGAAGAAGATGCCTTCTACGAGGTTGTAGATGATCACTTCCTTCACTTCGATGGAAAAGGCTTCTGCAAAGCTTTTGAACAAGTCGTGGGTGAGGGGGCGACTCGGGGTCATGTCCTCGAGCTCGATAGCGATGGATTGTGCTTCAAAACCGCCGATGATGATCGGAAGGCGTCTTTTCCCATTTTCTTCACCCAGCACGAGGGCGTAAGCACCTGACTGGGTCTGACTGTAAGACAGTCCCACAATGCTCAGCCTGATCTTTTCCATATCCTCGCTCATAATGGACCTGCTTTGCAGGGTCTGTCAGGCATTCTCGGCCTGGAACTTCTTCACGGCTTCCGTTAGTTTGGGGACTACTTCGAAAGCATCTCCCACGATACCGTAGTCGGCTGCTTTGAAGAACGGAGCTTCAGGATCCGTGTTGATGACCACCATGACCTTGCTACCGTTCACGCCGGCCAGGTGCTGGATGGCTCCTGAGATCCCGATGGCGATATAGAGGTTGGGGCGTATGGCGCGACCCGTTTGTCCGACGTGCTCATGATGGGGCCGCCATTCGCTGTCGGCTACCGGCCGGGAACAAGCAGTGGCTGCTCCCAGGGTCTGGGCAAGATCTTCCACGATGTTCCAGTTCTCCGGACCTTTAAGGCCACGGCCGCCTGAGACGACAATGTCCGCTTCGGAAAGAGAGATCTGTCCGCTTTCCTTCTTCACTTCCTTCACTTTCACGTCCGCTTCGCTTACGTCGGCGCTGAAATCCGTGACCTCGGCTTTTCCGTCGGTCTTTTCGATCGCATGAGAGTTGGGGAGCAGGGAGATCACCTTCTTATCGGTATTGATCTTGTAATGAGCAAAGGCTTTGCCGGAGAAAACGTTCTTTTTCACGACGAAGCCGTTGGAAGTGTCCGGGAGGGCAACTGCTCCGGGGACGTGTCCTGCATTGAGCCTGACCGATACCCGGGGGGCTGCGAGCTGACCGGAACGGTCGTGGGGAAGAACGACCACTTCGGCCCCTTCCTGTTCGGCTGCCTGGGCCAAAAGGTCTCCCAGCTGGCGGGAATCTGCTTCTTTGATGCCCGAGAGGAGGACTTTTTGAGCACCGTAGGTACCCAGTTCTTCCAGGGCTCCCCGGTCTACATCCCCATAGGTGACAACGACCGTGGAAGTGTTTTGCCCTTCGGCGATCTTGCTGGCATAGTTGATCGCCTCATAGGCGTTCTTGGCGACCTTGCCCTCATTGATATCTGCGAAAACGATCACTGCCATGGTTCAAATGACTTTTGCTTCGTTGTGCAACAACTGGACGAGTTCTTCCGGGTTTTCCGGGTCCACGTATTTACATTCGGATTTTGGCGGGGGAAGCTCGTAGGAAACGACTTCCGTGTAGGCTTCGGTTTCGGTGGGCTGTACCGTTTCGATCGGCTTTTTCCGTGCGGCCATGATCCCGCGCATGTTCGGGATGCGCTGCTCCGCCATCCCTTTGGTGCAGCTTACCACAAGAGGGGTGGTGGCTTCCACGACCTGGCTGCCACCTTGAATGGAATGCTCCAGGGTGGCCGTATTGCCTTCCACCTGAAGGTCGCTGGCATTGCAAACGTAAGCGTGACCGAGCAGTTCGGCGATCATCCCACCGACCTGTCCGCCATTGTAATTAATGGTCTCATTCCCGCAAAGGACCATGTCGAATCCTTTGTCCCTGGCATATTCGGCGATCTGGCTGGCCACGAAGAAAGCATCCTTCGGCTCCGCATCCACGCGGACAGCCTCGTCAGCCCCGATCGCCAGGGCTTTTCTGATCACCGGTTCGTCATCGGCCCCGCCGACAGTAATGGTGGTTACGCTGCCTCCTCCGGCTTCTTTGAGTTCCAGCGCCCGGACGAGCGCATACCATTCGTCGGCCGGATTTATGATGTATTGGACCCCTTCTTCATTGAACTTCGTGTTGTTGTCCGTGAAGGAGATCTTGGTAGTGGTATCGGGGACTTTGCTGATGCAGACTAAGTAGTTCATGTTTAGCTTCTGAAATTGGTCCGAAAAGCGCTCAACGGCCACAAATCTAACTAAAATATGAGAGAAATCCGGGGAAAGTGGAGGGGGTCTAAAAGGGAGCAAGAAGTATTAAGTACCAAGTATCAAGTATCAAGATAGCTGGTGAGGTTTCAGGGAGAAGGTCAATTAATTTTGACTGGTTATCAGGGGTTTAAGTTATGACCGAAAGATCTGGAACAATAGTCCGGCCCTTTCTCACCCTATTCCACCCGATCTTCTATTTTTGTGCCACTGGTCCATTTTCAATACCCAGCACCATGAGAGAAGTCCAATTCAGAGAAGCCATCCGGGAAGCGATGAGCGAGGAAATGAGGAGCGATGATAGCATCTTCATGATGGGAGAGGAGATCGCAGAATACGATGGCGCCTATAAGGTGACCGCCGGTATGTCCCAGGAGTTCGGGGAAGATCGGATCATTGACACGCCCATTTCGGAGCTGGGTTTTGCAGGGATCGGTGTGGGAGCTGCCATGAACGATTGTCGCCCGATCGTGGAATTCATGACCTGGAACTTTGCGATCCTGGCCATGGACCAGATCATCAACTGCGCCGCCAAGATGTTGCAGATGTCCGGAGGACAGTTCAACATTCCTATGGTCTTCCGTGGTCCTAATGGACCGGCCGGACAATTGGCGGCCACCCACTCGCAGAGTTTTGAAAGCTTTTATGCTCATGTGCCCGGACTGAAGGTGATCACCGCTTCCACGCCCTATGATGCGAAAGGCCTTCTGAAATCCGCCATCCGGGACGATGATCCCGTCATTTTCATGGAATCCGAGAAGATGTACGGGGACAAGGGAGAGATCCCGGACGGGGAATATGTGCTTCCCATTGGCAAGGCTCATGTGGAAAGAGAAGGGGAGGATGTCACCATCGTTTCCTTCGGGAAGATCCTCAAAGAGGTTCACGGAGCTGCTGATGAGCTTCAGAAAGACGGCATTTCCGCTGAGGTCATCAATCTGCGGACCATTCGTCCAATGGATTATGAGACCATCGTTGAGTCGGTCAAGAAGACCAACCGGGTGGTCGTGGTGGAAGAAAGCTGGCCCGTCGCTTCGATCTCCTCTGAGATCGGCTTCAAGATCCAGCGCGAAGCGTTCGATTACCTGGATGCTCCCGCAGCACGGGTCACCATGGCTGATACGCCTCTCCCCTTTGCCCACACTCTGATTAACGAATCCCTTCCCAACAAGGAAAGGACCATCAAGGCTGTGAGGGATGTGTTGTATATGGATTGACAGGGGCGTAAGCAGCTTGCCTGCCGAAGGCAGGTGAACAGGGCTTCCGGATCCTATGGATCAGGCCGTTCGTTCCCCGATCCTCTCTTTTCCTTCTCCTTTCCTCCAAATTTGCAGAACAAACCGAGAAGATCTATTTTTGCCGACCATTTTCCGAATGAAGCCAATGCCGCTGTTGCGGTCGAGTAACTCAAATAAACCAGGAAACACATGGAATCCATTGCCAACAACCTGATCTATATCATCCCTGTGATAGGGTTCATCGGCGTTATCGTTATGGGCATCAAATCTGCCTGGGTGTCCAAACAGGAAGCGGGAGAGAAGAACATGATGGAACTTGCCTCCCACATCGCCGAAGGGGCTATGGCCTTCCTGAGAGCAGAATGGAAGGTGCTGACCTATTATGCCATTGTGGTCGGCGGTATTCTTACCTGGTTAGGCACAAAGGAGACGGCCACTTATGAGTCCCATCCGCTGATAGCTGTTTCTTTCCTGATCGGAGCGTTCTTTTCCTGTCTGGCCGGCTATATCGGCATGAACATTGCCACCAAAGCGAACGTACGGACCACGCAGGCAGCCCGGAGCAACCTGAAGGATGCCCTCAAGGTCTCTTTCACCGGTGGTACCGTTATGGGACTTGGTGTGGCCAGTCTGGCTGTGATCGGCATGGGTGTGCTCTTCATCATCTTCAACAACATGTTCGTGACCGAGGCCGGGAACGTGCATCAAATGAGCCGGGCACTGGAAGTGTTGGCCGGTTTCTCCCTCGGTTCCGAGTCCATTGCCCTTTTCGCCCGTGTAGGAGGTGGTATTTACACCAAAGCGGCTGATGTTGGAGCTGACCTCGTTGGGAAAGTGGAAGCCGGTATTCCTGAGGATGACCCCCGGAATCCTGCTACTGTTGCTGATAATGTGGGGGATAACGTAGGAGATGTTGCAGGCATGGGAGCCGACTTGTTCGGGTCTTATGTAGCGACCATCCTGGCCACCATGGTGCTGGGTGCTGAAATGATAGGTCCTGCAGGGGCTTTCGGTGGTATTGCCCCGGTCTTGCTTCCGCTTGTTATCGCTTCCCTTGGCCTTATCTTTTCCATCGTAGGAGCTTCCCTTGTCAGGATCAAAAAAGAGACCGACAGTGTTCAGAAAGCCCTGAACATTGGGAACTGGACAGCCATTATCCTGACCGTGATCGCTTCTTTTCCGCTGATCATGTGGATGCTGCCGGATACCATGACCAGCCGGGGCAATGAGTTCTCGAACCTGGACGTGTTCTTTGCGGTGTTCATCGGCCTCATTGTGGGAGCGTTGATCAGTGTCATCACCGAATATTACACGGCCAAAGGAAAGCGCCCGGTGAATTCTATTGTTCAGCAATCCGGGACCGGCCATGCTACCAATATCATCGGTGGTCTGGCCATGGGTATGGAATCCACGGTCCTTCCCATTCTGATCCTGGCGGCAGGGATCTATTCTTCGTTCGAGTTCGCCGGATTCTACGGTGTGGGGATCGCTGCTGCCGGCCTGATGTCCACCACGGCCATGCAGCTGGCCATCGACGCTTTCGGTCCGATCGCCGACAATGCCGGCGGTATTGCGGAAATGACCGAATTACCGGATGAGGTTCGCGATCGCACCGACAACCTGGATGCTGTGGGGAACACTACTGCCGCTTCCGGGAAAGGTTTCGCCATCGCTTCGGCTGCCCTGACAGCCCTGGCACTGTTCGCCGCTTATGCAGGTATGGCCGGGATCAGTGCGATCGATATCTACAAGGCGGATGTGCTGGCTGGCTTGTTCGTAGGGGGGATGATCCCGTTCATTTTCTCCTCCCTTGCGATCTCTGCTGTGGGCCGGGCCGCTATGGCCATGGTCTTCGAGGTGCGTCGTCAGTTCAAGGAAATGCCTGGTATTCTGAAAGGCGAACAGAAGCCGGAATACGACAAATGTGTGGAGATCTCCACCAAAGCGTCCATCAAGGAGATGGTCGCGCCGGGGGCAATGGCTCTCGTCGTTCCGACCCTCGTCGGCTTCACCTTCGGCCCTGAAGTGCTGGGTGGTGTTATCGCCGGTATCACGGTTTCCGGGGTCCTCATAGGGATGTTGCAGAATAATGCCGGCGGTGCCTGGGACAATGCCAAGAAATCCATCGAGGAGGGCGTTGTGATCGATGGGCAGGAGGTCGGCAAAGGGTCCGAAGCCCATAAAGCATCCGTTACCGGGGACACGGTCGGCGATCCCTTCAAGGATACCTCAGGGCCTTCTATGAACATTCTGATCAAGCTCACTTCGATCGTCGCCCTGATCATCGCTCCCTACATCAATGAAGGAGGAAGCACTGAGGAGGAAGAAGAGCATTCCATGGAAGGGGCGAAGAAGATCGAGATGAAGAAGGAGCAGGCTACTGCGAAGCTGGAGAAAGTAAGCAGTGAACAGTAAGGAGGGAGGGTCAGGAACTTTCCCTATTGACTTTTGGCTAATGGCTCTTCGCTTCCCTCCTCGCTCTTCACTCCTGCCTGATCCTGGAACAACCCGTGGACTCCCGTTGGAGAGAGTGAGCAGTGAACAGTAAGGAGGGAGGGTCAGGAACTTTCCCTATTGGCTTTTGGCCAATGGCTCTTCGCTTCCCCCCTCGCTCTTCACTCCTGCCTCCTGCCTAATCCTGGAACAACCCGTGGATTTCCCGGTCGATGTCGGTGATGATGTGGCCGAGGTCCTCATCGCTGTTATGAAAGTTGTTCTCATCAACGTCCACGATGAGCAGTTTGCCTTTATCGTAACCTGATATCCAGGCTTCGTAGCGTTCGTTGAGCCGTTTGAGGTAATCCAGGCGAATGGCTTCTTCGTATTCGCGTCCTCGTTGCTGGATCTGTTCCACGAGGGTGGAAACGGAACCCCGGAGATAGATCAGAAGGTCGGGAGGGGTGATGTAGGCATCCATGGAGGTGAAGAGGGAATAATAGTTCTCAAAATCCCGGGTGGTCATCAACCCCATGGAATGAAGGTTCGGGGCGAAAATGTAGGCATCCTCGTAAATGGTCCGGTCCTGGATGATATCCTGACCGCTTTCGCGGATCTTTTGGATTTGATCGAAGCGGCTGTTCAGGAAATAGATCTGCAGGTTGAAGGACCACCGTTGCATATCGTTGTAAAAATCATTGAGGTAGGGGTTTTCCTCAACGTTCTCGAAATGGGCTTCCCATCCATAATGTTTGGCCAGCAATCTGGCGAGGGTGGTCTTTCCAGACCCTATGTTCCCGGCTACCGCAATGTGCATCGAAGAAGTGGAGTTTTGTCCTTACTAATGTAAAGATTTTTGACCTTACGCAAAGGGCTTTCATCGCGATCCCTGATCAGGTGGCGGAAAGTTCTGGTACCGGTATACGAGGACTTCGTCCTTCCGGCGGATGTATATTTTTCCTTCCACCAGCCTTACCGCCGCATGTTCTTTTACGGGCAGGGTGATCCGTTGCTCTGCAAAGGACCGCATGTTGTAAGCGAAGAACCCTTTTTCAGAGGTGTACAAGAGTTTGTTGTTCACGACCTGGAAATCGAGGATCCCCTGGATGGGGATCTGTTGGAGGAAAGTTCCATAGATGTCGAACAAGAAAAGCCCTTTTTCCGGATCGTTCAGGTAGAGTTTGCTGTTGTGTTCCTGCATGCTGACAGGGTCCAGGCTGGTCCCCAGAGCCTGGACAAGATTGCCTGTGGCCTGTTTTTCCCGGAAGCTGCGATTTGTGCGTATCAACCCCATCGTACGCTGATCGAAGAACCAGTAATGGTCGTTCACGGAAGGGCACATCAGGATGGCCTGGTCGAGGTCATGTTCCTGGAGGGATACCGGCGATCCCTGGACGGAAAGGGTGTTGTCCAGCACGACCATCCGGCTGAGATCCCGGTAGAACAGGACCGGCTTCAGGGAGCTGGATACGTCCAGGCTGGTGATCCGGCCCAGGTTCTTGTCGCTGTATCGGTAGCGGATCTTCCCCGTTGCGTTGTATTGCCGGAGTTCATCTCCCTGGACGAGGTAGACATACCCCAGGTGATCGATGGCAAATCCGTCACCTCCTCCTTTTAAGGTGGCTATCTTTTCCTGGGCGGTGATACCGGCCGGGAAAAGGCCTGTCAGAAGGATCGTTATCAGGAAGGAACGGAGGAGTGGGCGGGCGACCATTGGGAGAGAATATCATCGAGGTATCGGCGATCATTGGAAAGACGGGGCACTTTGTTCTGCCCTCCCAGCTTGCCGCGTTTTTTCATCCATTCATAGAATGTACCGGGAGGCATGGCCCGTACTGTAGGCATCCGAAGGGTAAGGTCTCCGGAACGTTTAGCATCATAATCAGAGTTGACGGACCGGAGGTGAGCATCGAGTTGTTGGGTGAATGCGCTCACATCGGCTGGGGGGTGTTCGAATTCGATCAGCCACTCATGGGCACCTTGCTGGTCATCTCCCATGTATACCGGGCCGGCCGTATAATCCGTTACTTCCAGGCCGAACTCCTGGCAGGTTTTGTGCAGGGCCGTGTCGGTATCGTTCACGATCACTTCTTCCCCGAAGGCGTTGATGAAATGTTTGGTCCGGCCCGTCACCTGTATCCTGAACGGGAAGACGGAGGTGAAGCGGATGGTGTCTCCCAGAAGGTAGCGCCAGAGGCCGGAATTCGTTGATATGACGGGGGCATATTCCTTGCCGGGTTCTACTTCGGAAAGGTCGAGGGTCCTGGGGTTTTCCTTGCCCAGTTCTTCAAAAGGCATGAACTCGTAATACACACCGTAATCCAGCATGAGCAGCATGTCGTCCACATCATCGCGGTCCTGGACGGCGAAATAACCTTCGGAAGCATTATAGTTCTCCACGTACCGGACATTGTCGGAGGGGATAAGTTTTTGGTATTGTTCCCGGTAGGGGGTGAAGCTGACCCCGCCGTGCATGATCAGTTCCAGGTCAGGCCATACTTCCAGGATGTTCTTCTTACCGGTGATCTCGAGGATCCGTTTGAGGAGGACGAGGCTCCATGAAGGGACGCCGGCAATGCTGCTGACATTCTCCCGCATGGTGATGCGGGCCATCTTCTCGATCTTTTCTTCCCAGTTCTCCATCAGAGCGACTGATTTACCCGGGGTCCGGCGGATCTCCACCCAGAAGGGGAGGTTCTTGATGATGATGGAGGAGAGGTCCCCGATGTAGGAATCATCTCCCAGGGCCGGATTAGGACGGGAACTCCCGCCCATGACGAGGCATTTCCCGGAGTAAAGCCTGCTGTCAGGGTGGCGATGGTAATAGAGGGCGAGGAGGTCTTTCCCTCCCCGGTAATGGCAGTCTTCCAGAGCTTCCCTGGTTACCGGGATGTATTTGCTCCGGCCGCTCGTGGTCCCGGACGACATGGCAAACCAGGTTACTTCGGTAGGCCAGAGCAGGTTATGCTCCCCCCGGACCATTCGCTCTATATAAGGTTCCAGGGTGGTATAATCCTGGACAGGCACTTTCTCCTTGAATTCCTTCAGGGAACGGATATTCTTGTAATCGTGGGTTCTACCCCATTCGGTGTTCTGGGCTTTGTAGATCAGGGAAGCCAGGAGTTCGTCCTGGGTCTCGACAGGTCTTTCCTTGAAGAGCTCGATCTGGCGAACTCTTTTCCGGAAGAACCAGGTCAGAATGGAATCGATGGCCATGCAGGCTGGGTTTTCAAGCACGATAAAGGTAGTAAATGATGCTGTTCCGGCGGTTAACCCCATGTTGTAAGAAGAAGATCCATGAGTGAAGTTGTTGTGCTTGAAGAAAGGGGGAGGGAAGGAGGTCCTTGAGCGAAGGCGAAAGGACCGGTGAGGGGATATTCCTGGAAGCCTTATGAAGCTGTTATCTTTGCTTCGTTCTCTTGACTTCTCCCATGACCCTCGAAGGCCCTTTGACCAAGATGCGGACCGACTACACCGGTGGGGTGGTGGATTATTACCTGTCGATCGGTGATGCGGAGGTTCATATGAACCCTCTTATCGACCATTCATTGCAGATCGGTTACCTGGGAACGATCCGGTGTTTTTGTGGAAAGGAAAAGGAGAAGGTGTACCGCCAGAACTTTTGTTACCGGTGCTTTTATGAGCTTCCAGAAGCATCGGAATGCATCTTCAAACCCGAGTTGTGTGAAGGACACTTGGGAAAAGGACGCGATCCGGAATGGGAACGGGAACATCACCTCAAGCCCCACTTTGTTTACCTGGCTATTTCCAGCGGTTTGAAGGTCGGTGTAACACGAGCTTCCCAGATCCCGACCCGGTGGATCGATCAGGGTGCCACCCGGGCTTTGCGTATCGCCGAAGTACCGTACCGCTATCTGGCCGGGCGCCTGGAAGTAGAACTTAAGGCTCACTTGAACGACAAGACCAACTGGCGGAAGATGCTCAAAAAAGAAAGCCCTCCTGATATCGACCTGTTGGAGGAGCGGGACAAGGCGCTGGACCTGGTCAGTGATGACCTGCGGGAATATTTTCTGGAAGAGGAGGAAGTGATGACCATTCATTACCCTGATGATTACGCCCTGGACAAGATCAAAAGTCTGAACCCTGCTAAACAGTCCCGGATCGAAGCGGAATTGGCAGGCATCAAGGGGCAGTACCTGGTATTTCAGGATGGAAGTGTGTTGAACGTCCGGAACTATGCCGGATATCAGGTTCGTTTTTCCACCGTGGAGGGAGGGGCTTTTCCACGCCAGGGAACGCTTTTCAAGTAAGGAGGCAGGAGGTAGGAGCGAGGAGGAAAGCCAGTAGGGAATCCCCTGTTTGCTCCTCCTGCCTGTCTTCAGGCCTCAGGTCGGAGTGTTTTTCCATGATCAGGTAAAAAGTGAAAAAAGGCCTCAAGGATAAAAGGACTTACCTGCCTTCAACGCCTTTGCCATTCAACAGCGTCTTTCTGGTCAGAAGGAATGTGTCCTAGCCTATCGGGAGAAGGGGTTGGGACGCTCCCTCCTCGCTCCTGCCCCCTGCCTCTTCCCTTATTTTACTTCACCTTCACCACATAAGGCAATCGTGCCTGCACGCCCTTCATTTCCCCGAGCGAACGGATCTGGCGGTACTGTTCGAGCATTTGTTCCTCTTCTGTCGTCATGGCCCATTGGGCGATCGAAGTTCGGATACCGCCGGTCAGTTGTTCGATCAGTTGTTTGAAGGGATCTTCCTGTTCGGGGAGTTTTTCGATCTCAGGATCCTCAAGATCTGCCAGCTTAGCTGCATGATCGGTCGCGGCCTGCAGGCCGCCGAATTCATCGACTAGTCCGAGCTTCAATGCATCGGTACCGGCCCATACACGTCCCTGACCGATGCTGTCTACCCGGGTTTTGCTCATTCCCCGGCCTTCAGCGACTCGTTCGAGGAAAGTGTTGTAGATGTCCTCCACCTGGTCCTGGATCACATTGTATTCATGATCGGACAAGGGACGCCCCATAGAGCCGATAGAAGAATGAGCATTGGTCTCTACGCGGTCAAAGGTGACCCCAAGGTTCTTGTCGAAGAAGTCCTTCATGTTGGGAAGAACCCCGAACACGCCGATGGAACCGGTGAGCGTTGTTTTGTTCGCGAAGATCCGGTCGGCCGCGCAGGAAATATAATAGCCTCCGGATGCAGCAACATCTCCCATCGAAACAACGAGGGGCTTGGCCTCTTTGGCCAGGGCTACTTCGCGCCAGATCACATCGGAGGCGAGGGCACTGCCGCCCGGTGAGTTCACCCGCAGCACAATGGCCTTGATCGATGCATCTTTCCGGGCTTCCCGCAAGGCTTTGGAGATGGTTTGTGCCCCCATGGAGCCATCGCCGCTCTTGCCTCCTTTGATCCCGCCGGAAGCATAAACGACGGCGACCTTTCCTTCCTCTTCCTTTTTCTTTTCGGAGGGTCCGGAAGAGGTGACAGAGATGCTGTCCTCCTTGGCAGAAGCCTGGAGCAAGGCGGCCTGTTCCGTGTCGGCCTTCGAGGTGTCTCTGGGGGCTTCTTCGCTTTCCTTCTTTCTTTTCTTCTTTTTCCCTGCCATTTTCTTGCGGGATGGCAGGTCGGCTTTGATGTATTTGGTAAAGGGAAGGAAAGAGATGTCCTCCACTTTTTCGGCATCCACTTTATCCTTCAGGCTAGTGAGCCACTCGTCTTTGTATTGCACGCCATCGATGAATCCATACGTTACTGCATCCTGGGCGTTTCGAAGCAGCAGGCTGTCCGCTACCCGGTTCACTTTATCAGAAGCAATGCCCCTTTGTTCTTCGATGCCTTGCAGGACATGCCCCCACAGGCCATCGAGGTATTGCCGGGTCTGTTCGCGGTTGGCTTCGCTCATCTGGTCATACATCAGAGGCTCCACGGCACTTTTGAACTGGTTGTTCTCTCCCCTGACGATCTGGACATCGATGTCCAGTTTCTCCAGCAACCCTTTGAAGAACATCAGTTCGGCATAGAACCCCCGGATGTCGAGTTGCCCTTCGGGATACAGGTGGATCTTATTCGCTACCGTGGCCAGGTAGTAGGCAGACTGGGAGAGGGTTTCTCCGTAGCAAACGATGAATTTCCCGGAGTTCTTGAATTCCAAAAGCCCTTTCCTGATCTCGGAGATGGTGGAGAGGCCGGTCGGAATGTTGGCGAGGTCGAGGTAGATCCCCTCGATCCGTTCATCTTTGGCGGCTTTTTCCAGGGTTTCCAGGATCTGGTCGAGGCCGAGCTTGCTTTGGGTGGAAAAACCGTCTATTTCTACTTTGAAATGCCGCTCCGCTCCCCGGTCCACGATCGGGCGGTCGAGCTTCATGTGCAGGATGGAATCGGGATCCACATCAGGACTGTCTTCCATGTTGCTCAGCGCCGACATGGAGCCGATAAGGGCGCCGATCAGAAGTACACCGAAGAAAGTAGCCAGGAAGAAGGCCAGGATCGTTCCCAGGAGGGAAGCGAACATGAATTTGAAGAATTGTCTCATAGGGAAAAAGCCTTTGGAAGGTCGGCAACAAAAATAACAACCAGATCGTTCGCTCCCCGATCTGGGCGAAACTATTCTTGACCCCTTTCCTGCTCTCCGCCACAGGCACTTTCAAAGGCATAATGCCGGGACCGGATCATTCTGTATTTTTGCCTCGTCCCAAGGGATCCTGAAAACCTTTACATGTCGCTTGCCTACATTCTGACCGGTGGCAATCTCGGAGACCGGGAAGCCATTCAGAAGACCGCCCTCGAAAAGATCGGCCGGAAAGCCGGTCGGGTTACGGCCTGTTCTCTTCTTTACAGTACTGCCCCGTGGGGGTTTCACCATGAGAAGGACTTTCTCAACCGGGTGATCGCATTGGAGACCGAACTTTCTCCCGCTACCTTGTTGCAGGCTCTTTTGGAGATCGAGCGGGAAATGGGAAGGGAACGAAAAGCGGTGAAAGGGTATTCCGGGCGCACGCTCGACCTTGATATTCTTTTCTACGGGGACCTTATTGTGGATCAGCCTGGCCTGACGATCCCACACCCCAGGATGCCCGAGCGTCGATTTGCTCTGCTTCCATTGTGTGAACTGGTCCCGGAGATGAAGGACCCCCGTAGTGGAAAGACCGTTCGTCAATTGTTGGAAGAATGTCCGGATGAAGGGGATGCCCAACCCTTTCAAGATTGCGCTACGATCACATCGCCATAGATAGGGAATATCGAGGCGGGGGAGACCATCCTCGCCCGGTTTATAGCCGAAAAGACCGATTCGGGCCTTATTCTGGGATCTTCCGCTGACAACCCTTTTCTTCCTAAATCCTACCAGGATCCTGAACAATATGCCTTTCCCCTGGAAATGTTCTTCCTGGCGGAATGCTACCGGCAATTGAGAGCGCATTTTTCCAGTCCCGACCTTTTTCACCCCTTTTCCCTTGCCGATTACTTCATCGATAAGTCCCTCATCTTTGCCCGGAATAATCTGAACGACGACGAATATCATTTGTTCCGCCGCATGTTCACCATTATGGGCAATGTTCTCCCCAAACCTGACTTGGTGGTTTATTTGCATCAGGAGGTGGATCAGCTACAAGAAAATATCGCCAAAAGAAAACGCCCGTATGAACAGTCAATACCGAATGATCATTTGCTTTCGGTGGAAAAAAGTTATTTTGATCATTTCAAACAGGTCCGGGATTTTCCCATTGTCATCGTGGATGCCTTGGATATCGACCCTTTGGGCAGGGAAGAGGACCTTGGAAAGTTGTTGGACTTGATGGATGAACCTCATGAAAATGGGGTTAGGACCGTGGTTTTGTAGGCTGGTTGCCCCCTTATTTTGTCTCTTCTTCCTTTCAAAAATTAAAAACATTGATTAATATTGCGTTCATTAAGATGCATTAAGACCAGTCGAATTTAAAACGAGGTGATAATGAAAGGATTGAAACGGCGAATTGTAGTGATGGTCCCGATCCTGATGCTTGCACTTTCAGGATGTAAGCTGATCGACCCGCTCCCGGAATATTCAGTGAAACCCAAGCCGCTTCGGGTCAGAGGGGATAGCGTGGAGGTCCAGATCGATATCGAATTCGAGGCTAAATCCTTCCATAAGAAAGCGATCGTTGAAGCGACCCCGATATTGAAGTACGAGGCCGGCGAAACGCCTTATGAAAAAGTGACCTTCCAGGGAGAAAAGGTGACGGAGAACCATGAACCGATCCCTTATCAGGAAGCCAAGCAGTATACTTATAAGGACAAGGTTCCCTACAGTGACCCCATGAACGTTTCCCAGCTGATAGTCAAGCTGGATGCGACCAAAGGGAACAAGAACAAGAAGTTGATGTCCGATACACTCGCCTGGGGGGTGATCACCACGCCTTACCTGTTGATGAGCGATGACAATCTCCTGATGGGGGAAGACAACTTCCAGCGCACGACCAAGCATGAACTGGAGGCCGTGATCCACTACCTCGTTAACTCTCCCCGCGTTCGTCGCTCGGAGTTGCGGGACAAGGATATCGATTCCCTGGAGTCCTTCATCGAAAGTACTGCTGGCAATGATGACCTCCAGGTTACCGGGATGAACATTACCTCGTATGCTTCTCCGGAAGGAGAGATCAGTCGAAACGAAGACCTGGCCAAGGAAAGGGCTTCTTCTGCTGAAAAGGTGGTGCAAAAGTTCCTGAAAGAGAATGAGATCGAGAACAGCGAGGACTTTTTCAACAAAATGCCCAAAGGAGAGGACTGGCAAGGTTTCAAGGAAGCCATGCAGAAGTCCGATATCAAGGATAAGGACCTTATCCTTCGCGTGCTCGAGATGTACGACGATGTGAAAAAGCGGGAGAAAGAGATCCGGAACCTTGCTGAGACTTTCGTAGTGCTCAAGGACAAGATCCTGCCCGACCTCCGGCGTTCTGAAATGGTCCTTCATTACAATAAGGTCGGGAAGAGCGATGAGGAGTTGAAGAAACTGGCCCTTTCCAATGCGGATTCCCTCAATGTGGAAGAGCTTCTCAAAGCTGCAACGCTCTTTGATGACCTCGGGAAAAAACTGCAGGTTTACAAGGCTGTGGAGCAGAATTTCCCGAAAGACTGGCGCGGCCCCAACAACGCTGGCTATGTCCTGATGATGCAGAACAAGATCAACGATGCGGCCAGCAAGTTCGAGAAAGCCAACAAGCTGAACGATAATGCCATCACCAAGAACAATCTCGGTGTGGTCGCCCGCCTGAAAGGAGATCGCCAAAAAGCCGCAAAGCTTTTCAAAGAGGCAAAGAGTGCTGGCAGCGAGGTGAGCTACAACCTCGGACTGGTCAACATCCAGAACGGGGATTACGAAGCAGCCGTGAAGAACATGGGAAATGCCAATACCTTCAACAAGGCCCTCGTTCAAACCCTGATGGATAATACCGATGAGGCTACCCGTACCATCGACAACGCCCCCGAAGGAAGTGAAGCGATGGGGTACTACCTGAAGGCCATCATCGGTGCCCGCAAGGAAAGTAAGGATATGGTGATCAACAACCTGAAGTCCGCTTTCAGCAAGGACGGCAGCCTGAAGGAAAAGGCGAAGTCCGATGTGGAATTCCTCAAATACTGGAAAGACGGGGATTTCAAATCCCTCGTGGAATGAACTCCCACCTCTCTTCGAAAAAAGCCCTGCCTTCTGGCGGGGCTTTTTTTTGGCCTCGTTTTTCACCTAGGTGATCCGTTCAGGCAAGGGTAGTGGTATCGCCGGATCTTGTCAAACCCCGGATTCCACTCTACAAAAGGGTTTTGGATGGTTTTACTTTTACCCCTGTAATATTCAAACGATCCAAAGCCATGAATACTTCATATGTTCTTCTCTTGTCCTGCCTGTTAATGACAGGCCCGGTATTCAGTCGGAATGGTAACAACGACCCCTTATCCGGGAAGGGTAAGACCCCGGATACGACCGGTCGACTGGATGAAAAAGGACTCAAGCAAGGCTACTGGAAGATCTATGGTCGCATGAAAGCCCTGAAAGGCTTCGGCCCGGATCAGGTCATCGAGGAAGGAAACTTTCAGAACAGTCGGAAAAAAGGGCTTTGGAAGCGGTACTACCCTTCCGGGGACCTGAAGAGTACCATCACCTATCACCGGAGTCGGCCCAACGGTCCGTATGCCATTTACTACCCTAACGGGAACCTGCAGGAAAAAGGAACCTGGGAGTACAACAAGAACGTCGGGGAATTCGAACGGTACCATCCTGACGGAACCCTGGCCCAGGATTTCACCTTTTCCCCTTCCGGGAAAAGGGATGGTGTTCAGAAATATTACCACGAGAACGGGAACCTGGAGGTCAGGGTAGCGGTGAAGAATGGTAAAGAGGATGGGATCATGGAGCGTTATTATCCTGATGGCAGGCTGAAGGAGCGAAAGCTATTCCGGGAAGGAAAGGTCGACCCTGCTTCCGTGGAGACCTTCTCCGCCGCTTCCTCTGGTAATGAGGGACCTCTTAGTGTGGAGACTATGGGCGCTCCCGTTAGTCCGAATGAAGGACTGGATCCGACGGAAAAGGATGCTGGGAAGGACCAGCTTTCCGATGGTTACCATACTTTCTACAATGATGATGGGCAGGTGACCAGGACCGGGTATTTCCGGGATGGGAAACTGTACAAAGGCAAGTGGCGGCACTACAATGAGAACGGCCTGCTTATCAGGACCGGCATTTACCGCAAAGGTATCTACATCGGGGATGCCGCTACCCGTCCCTGACCCCTTACCAAGCCCCCCCTTTCTCCATTTATAGGATCCGACCATGGCTTTGAGGTGATCCGGAGAAAGGGGGTGTTTTTGGACACTCCGGTTTCTAACTAAGCATTTTTACCTACCCGATCCCCGACTTTTATGGAATTTCCTCAAATCCCATCAAATGCGCTGGGATATGGATCAGGATCGCCCTAGATTTGGAATAAGAAACGCAGGAAAATAAATCCCAAAAAGCATAAAGCCATGTACAACTTTAACACCTTTCTTTCGGTACTCGTCATGGTAACACTCAGTATCCATGCGGACGGGCAAAGCCCGGAAAGTTCGCAACGACCAGTTACCGTTGCGGAAAAACAAACAGAGCCACAAAAGAATTCGAAACTGAAGGCTGTGAGGGTGGACCAATATCCCGACCAGGTCTACTTCAATGTTTCATACGCCCGGGATAAGCAGGGAAGCCTGTTCTTGCTGCAGCGTTCTTCCGACAATGAGAACTTCCACATCGTGGACAGCCGCAAAGGAGCCCCTGTGACCATCGGTGACCCCATCCTGTATTCGCTTCAGGATCCGGCCCCGGTACAGCATCGCAAGAGCTATTACCGCTTGCTGCGTGTGGATGCGAACGGAATGGAAGTGCTGGCCCGGTACCAGTCCACGCCTGATACCCCCGGTGCATTGGTAGTACATAACCAACGGTGAGGCCAATTGCTCATGATAGCGCTATGAGACCCCGGATAAGCAAGGGATGGCTCAACACACTGCTGCTTCTGTTCTTAAGCATATCCCTTCATGCCCAAACAACGATCATTGCCAGCGATTCGGCGGGATGTGTTCCGATGGAGGTTTCCTTCCGGGTGAACACATCCCGTTCCGTTGATGCTTATCAATGGGACCTGGGGAACGGCACCCGTTCTGGAGTTGCCCACCCTTCCACCGTCTATTTTTCGCCGGGAGAATATTCCGTCAGCGTTCAGCTCACCTT
>CAZAYA010000043.1:0-18124 GCA_964489175.1 uncultured Flavobacteriales bacterium
GAGACCGGGCGTAGGGCAGTGCAAGCATCGCGTCGAAAAGGTCTTCCACCTGGGCAAGGGTTTGAGTGTCGACCGATCCGTTCACCTTTTGCTGAACGATCTCCTCGGCCCATTTTTTCATCCGGATCTCTTTAACATCACCAGTGCTGGGGAGATGGATCTCTTTGAAGGAAAGCCCCAGTTCTTTTTCGATCTTCCTGATCTTTCCTTTTTCCCGGCCGTCCACAAAGACGATCGAAGTTCCCTTTTTCCCGGCTCTTGCTGTTCTGCCGCTTCGGTGGGTGTAATAAGGAAGATCGTCGGGAAGGTTGAAGTGGAGCACATGCGTGAGGTCGTTCACATCGATGCCCCGGGCAGCCACGTCGGTGGCTATCAAGACCTGCAGTTCATGCTTTTTGAAGCGCTTCATTACCCGGTCCCGTTGAGCCTGGGAAAGGTCCCCGTGTAATGCGTCCGCTTTGTATTGTTTCCGCACCAGGATCTCGGCCAGTTTCTGAGTATCGCGTCGGGTGCGGCAAAAAACGAGACCGCGCATATCGGGATTCACGTCCATGAAACGCGTCAGCGCTTCGTTCTTGTCGCGATGGTCCACCACTGCATAGCGGTGTTTGATGTTGGTGTTGACTTCTTTTTTGTCGCTGGCTTCCATTTCCAGCGGGTTGTTCATGTAGCGGTTGACGATCCGGCGGATCTCCTTGGGCATGGTCGCTGAGAAAAGCCAGGTGGCTTTCCCTTCCGGAGCATAGCTCAGGATCTTGTCCAGGTCGGGTTTGAACCCCATGTTGAGCATTTCATCGGCTTCGTCCAGGATCAGGAAGCGGATCTTGTCCAGTTTCAGGGCTTTCCGCTGGATCAGGTCCAGCAGCCTTCCGGGTGTGGCGATGATCACATGCTGCGGTTTCCGCAGGGCTTTGATCTGCCGGTTGATATCGGCGCCGCCGTAAACGGCCAGTACATTGACCTTTTCCAGATGCTTACTGAAGATGGTCAGCTGTTCAGCCGTCTGTTGGCCCAATTCTCTGGTCGGAGCCAGAATAAGGGCTTGTGTGGTATCGTCGGAAGGGTCGATCCGTTCCAGCAAGGGAAGGCCAAAGGCAGCGGTCTTGCCGGTGCCGGTCTGGGCCAGCCCGATGAAGTCGCGGTCGCCTTGCAACAAAGGAGGGATGGACTGTTCCTGGATCTCGCTCGGTGTTTCGAAACCGAGGTCGGAGAGGGCCTTCAGTAAAGGAGCGGAAAGCCCTAAGCGTTCAAATGCGTTCAAATAGGGAAAATTATAATAAGGGGCAAAGGTCGGCTTTTTTTTGGAACTGGGGCTCGTTCAAGCAAGATAAAAGGGCCATCTCCTCCCTTCTACGATAATTCTCCTAATTTTGACCACCCTCCGGGGCCTCAGGCATGGAAGGCAAGTGCATCATATTCTCGGCGCCCTCCGGGGCAGGCAAGACCACGATCGTCCAGCATTTGCTGGAGCAGGGCCTGGGCCTGGCTTTTTCCGTGTCGGCTACCAGCCGTTCCAAGCGGGAGAACGAGGTGGATGGGAAGGATTATTACTTCCTGTCCGTGGAGGAATTCCGCCGCCGGATCCGTGAAGGGGCCTTCATTGAATGGGAGGAGGTCTATGAAGGGCGCTTTTACGGGACTTTACGCTCGGAGATCGAGCGGATCTGGAAGAAAGGGCAACATGTGATCTTCGATGTGGATGTGGTCGGAGGACTCAACCTGAAAAAGACCTTTGGGGATCGGGCATTGGCCGTTTTCGTCCAGCCGCCTTCTTTGCAAGTTCTGGAAGACCGGATCCGCGACCGGGGAAGCGAGGATGAAGAAACCCTCCATATCCGCCTGGAAAAAGCACAGGAAGAGATGAGTTATGCGGATCGCTTTGATGTTGTTATCTTGAACGAAGACCTTTCCACCGCTTTTGCTGAAGCGGAAAAGGTTGTGAAATCCTTTCTGGCATGAAGGTCGGTTTGTTCTTCGGTACGTTCAACCCCATTCACGTGGGGCATTTGATCATCGCCAACTTCATGGCCGACCGCACCGACCTGGAGCAGGTATGGCTGGTGGTATCGCCTCAGAATCCGCTCAAACAAAAGGATTCGCTATTGCCGGACCATCACCGCATGCAACTGGTCCGCGTGGCTATTGAGGACAATCCCAAGCTCCGGAGTTCCAACATCGAATTCGATCTTCCCCAACCTTCTTATACCATTAACACCTTGCAGCACTTGCGGGAGAAGCATCCTGATCATTCCTTCTCCCTTATCATGGGTGAGGACAACCTTCGTACCTTCCATAAGTGGAAGAACCACGAACGCATCCTGGAGGAACATGAGGCGTATGTTTATCCCAGGGTCTATACCGCTAAGGAGCGACATGCATCCCTATCGGAACAGCAGCAGGGAATGGAGGAGCAGTGGAAAGGCCATCCCCGGGTCCGGATATTCGATGCACCGGTGATGAAGATATCAGCCAGCTATATCCGGAAAGTGCTTCAGCAAGGGCATGATGCCCGCTACCTGTTGACGGAGCCGGTCCACCGCTATGTAATGGAAATGCACTTCTATGAGGATCGCTCCTGATAAAATGGTCCACCGGGTGAGCGTACTGCTGCTCTTGATCCTGGGACTGGCTGCCTGTACCCGGAGCCACATCCCCAAGCCCAAGGGTTATTTCCGGATCGAGTTCCCGCCCCATGAATACCGTTCCCTGGCGGATTCAGTGGATTGTCCTTACACCTTTTCCTATTCAGAACATGCTGTGGTAGTCCAAAGTCAGCGGAATACTGCTCACCCCTGCTGGCTGAACATCGTCTATCCGCGCTTTCGGGCACAGCTTCACCTTACCTACAAACCGATCGATGGGGGAGCCCTCCGGCGCTACCTCGAAGAAAGCCACAAACTGGCCTATGAACACCAGCTCAAGGCCACGAACATTCTTTCCCGGGGCATCCATCAGGACAGCCATCGTGTTCACGGCACCTATTACCTGATCAAGGGGCCGGTGGCTTCTTCCCTGCAGTTTCATGTGACTGACAGTACCAACCATTTCCTCCGGGGATCCCTTTACTTCAACATCACCCCGAATATCGATTCCCTGCGCCCTGTGATCGATTACCTGAAGAAGGATGTAGAGCATTTGGTGGAGTCGGTGCGGTGGAGGGAAGCCACGAGCCACTAGCCAATTGCCAATAGGAGAGCGAATAGAGTGGCTTACCCCTCCTGCTGCCGCCCCCTACTGGCCAGTGGCTAGTGGCTCGTGGCTTCCCTGGACCTTCGCTTCACTTCCTTCACCAATCCTTCCTTGGCCTGGTCGATGCTCTCGATGTGGACGTAGGTCCCTTGCCCTTTGCTGGCGATCTTTTTCATGGACGCTTCTGTCCAGGAACTGTTCTTAACGCCTACTACGGAAATGCCGATGCCTTTACGGTCATAGCGTTTCACCAGGCGCATGACACCCCGTGTATCATCGTTGAAAGCGCCGTCGGTGGCGATGAAGACCATATTGTTACCGGCTTCGATGAAGTGTTCTTCTGCGACCTGATAGGCTTTTCGGATCCCTTTCTTTCCTGCTGTGCTGCCCCCTGCGGATAGCTCCCGGATCTTTTCGTCCACCTGCTTTTTGCGGTTGGCGGGAATGGAGGGGAGGATCACCTGGGCTTCCGTGGAATAAGCAACGAGGGCAACGCGATCCACATCCCGGAGGATGTCCAGTAATTCGGTCATGGCCACTTTGAGCAATTCCAGTTTGCCTTTGTGTTTCATCGAGGTGCTGCGGTCCACCAGAAAAACAACATTGTTGGGGGCGTACTGGTCCAGTGGAAGCTTCGGGTATTGGACCGTATCCGGGCTTGTTGCCGGTTCTTCCAGAGGATCGGCCGGAGGGTGGGGGTCTTCCGGTGGTGGTGGAGGGTCATCGGAAGCCAGTGTGGTATCAGAAGTTGGCTTATGAGGTTCGGTCGGCACAAGTTCAAAAACGGCTTCGTTCCGGTGGCGGTTGAAATAGACCGACCGTTCTTTTTTGCGGTAGGCTTTGGCATTGACCACCACGTAGTGCAGGTCGGGTGTCAGGTCCGAAAGAGCAATGCCCTGGCTGTTCGTTTCCACTTTATCCGCTCGCCTTCCCTGGCGGTAGATCTCTACAGTTGCCCATGGAACAGGTTCTCTGGAAAGACTGTCGATCACGCGGATACGGGCCTGGAATTCGAGTTCCTGGCGGATGGTCTGCGCTGTTTTGTTTCTGAATGTCGGGCAATCGAGCCCTTGTTCGATGTAGTCGATGGTCCCTTTCAGGGTGAGTTCCACCGGTGTTTGCCGGTCGCTGAGGTACACGGGGATCGCCTTGGAAAAAGCCCCGGTCGCTGATGGGTTGTATTGGACCCGCAGCGTAATACTGCTGTCCGGGGGGATCCGTTTGCCAGTGATTCGGGAGCTGAGTTCCCGGTCTCGGGGGAGACGAAGGATATGAACGGCTTCATCACCCGGGTTGATGAAACGAAAATCCGCATGCCTGGGATCTCCTTTCCGAACCGTTCCGAGGTCTTGTTCCATCGGGTCGATGGTGACCTGGCCCGGGCTTGGGAGGGCGTTAAGGCAAAGCAGGATAAGCAGGAACGAACGGAAGGCCAAGGGCAAAGGTTTTGGTAAGAAGGAGAGCAAAGACCAGGCCAGGCTTATTGTTCCAGTCCTTCCCGCTCGGCGTAATGGACCAGTTTGTCAGCGATGTGGCGGTCATCGGCCAGCCGGGGCACTTTGTTCTGTCCACCGAGTTTTCCTTCATCCTTCATGTAGCGGGTGAACCCTCCTCTTTCCACAGAACGGATCCGCAAAGGCTGCAGTATACCTCCTTCTATAAGGTCCTTGTAATAAGGATTTTGTTCCTGCATGACTGCATCGATACGGGCCCGCAATTCTTCCATGTTAGAGGGTTTACGGGCAAATTCGATGAACCATTCGTGGTAGGGACGTTCATGGTCGGACACGTCCATCTGAGGGGCTACGGTGAACTCGATCACTTCTGCATCCGTTTGTTCGACGCCCTGGCGGAGGCTTTGTTCCACTTCTTCAGCGATCACGTGTTCGCCGAAAGCTGAGGTGAAATGTTTGATACGGCCGGTCACTATGATCCGGTACGGGTCGCGGGAGACGAATTTCACGGTGTCCCCGATGCTGTAGCCCCAGAGGCCAGCGGAGGTATGGAGGATCACCGCATAGTTCACGTCCAGCTCCACATCCTTGAGCCAAAGGCGGGTAGGGTTTTCATTGAAGACCTCGTCGGCAGGGATGAACTCGTAGAAGATCCCGGAATCCACCATGAGGAGCATTCCTTCCTCCTCCTGCGAGTCTTGAAAGGCAAGGAAACCTTCGGAGGCAGGGTAGACTTCGATACCATCCATTTTTTTGCCGATCAGCTCCCGGAAATGTTGCCGGTAAGGTTCGAAATTCACGCCCCCATATACCATCAGGGAGAAGTTGGGAAAGATCTCCCGGATCTTTTTTCCGCCGGTTCGCTCCTGCAATCTTTCGAAATACATCTGGACCCAGGAAGGGATCCCGGAGATGAGGGTCATGTCCTCGTTCAGGGTCTCGTCGATCACGGCTTCCAGTTTTTCTTCCCAGTCATCGATGCAATTGGTGGTAAAGGAAGGCATGCGGTTCTTCAGCAGGTAACGGGGTACATGGTGGGCCACGATGCCTGAAAGCCTTCCGGTGGGAATGCCGTTCACTTCTTCCACTTCCGGACTTCCCTGGAGGAAGATCATCTTACCGTTCACGAAATCGCTCCGGCCGGTCTCAGCGATGTAGCATAGCAAGGCATTTCGGGTGGAAGTGATATGGTTGGGCATCGACTCTTTCGAAATAGGGATGTACTTGGATCCGGAAGTAGTTCCGGCGGTTTTGGCCAGATAAATAGGCTTTCCCGGCCAGAGGATATCTTCTTCCCCAGCTACCACGCGGTCGATATAAGGGCGCAGCCCTTCATAATCCCGGATCGGTACACGTTCCCGCAGGTCCTCAAAGCACATCACTTCTTCCAGGCGATGATCATGCCCGAACGAGGTATTCTTCCCTTTGTGGATGAGGTCGTTAAGGACGTCCGTTTGCATGTTGAGGGGCTGGGCGGCCCGCTTGCGGACTTTGGCGGCGATATGTCTGGCGTATGGCTTGCTAAGCCAGGATTTGATCCCCATGGTGGCGGTGAACTGTTCTTAAAGATAAGAGGATATTCTGAAAATAGCCAGGATAAAGATCGTTATCAGCGATCAGAAGGACAGGAGATCCTGCGGGTCCACGGCATTTCCCTTGTACCAGAGCTCGAAATGAAGATGAGGGCCGGAGGTCAATTCTCCGGTATTGCCGATAATAGCAATGGGGTCCCCGGCTTTGACCTTCTCCCCGGTTTTCTTGAGCAATACCGAGTTGTGCTTGTAGATCGAAATGAACTCGTTGGGGTGCTGGACCTGGATCACATGACCCCATTCATTGGTCCAGGAAGCGAAGATCACTGTTCCGTCGAGGGTGGACTTGATCGCTTCGTTCTGGGCAGCGGTGATGTCCACGCCATAATGGCCGGTTTGAATGTCGAACGTACTGGTAATGGACCCCCGGATCGGAGGAAAGAAATAGAGGCCTGCCAGATCGCCTGCCTTGTGGGAAGTGCTTGAAGAAGCGGGGGGCTTATCAGCGCTGGTCCGGGAAGCAAAGGTAGCCTTCGAATCTCCCCGGGAAAGAATCTTTCCGTTCCCATCTACGGCTGTATCCCCGGGAATGCCACCCTGGAGAATGGTACGGATCCGGTCCAGGTAGCGTTGTTTCACAGCCAGTTCATGCTCCAGCGAATCTGCCTTGGTCGCTGCAAAGTGAGCTTTCCGGCGAATATCCGCATCCGGATAGCCAGGGATGTATCGTTTGATCGGGGTGAAAGCAATGAGAGCCGAGACCAGGAGGGTGAAGAACAGAATGGTCCCGGTCAGCATGAGGATCAGGTTGAGGGGAGTGAGCAGGACCGAATACCTTTCTTCGAAAGTACGGCTGTTGGTTATGCTCAACCGGTAAGTACGGCGGAGTTGCCGGAGTTTACGGCGGATCCTTCCCTGGTTGTTCGGCTTTTGGGAGCTCATGAACCGCAAATATCCGAATTTTACCCTGAGCGCCTTTTTTCGGTTATTTGTGTGTGAGCAAGTTGGTGATCCACCCCATCAGAACAAAATAAATCTTTCCGATAGCAGTTGTTGCTTTCGCAAAAGCAATGTCAGCTTCCGGCCGTAATATATCGTTGTTCCTTTTCTTGCTGTCAGCTTTGGTGACCGTGTTCATCACAGGTTGTAGTACGGAAAAGGACACTTTCGTTCACCGTGCCTACCACAATACCACCGCACGGTACAATGGCTATTATTATGCCCGTTTGAGTCTTAATGAAGGCCTTGAAACTATTCGGGATGAGTATGAAGAGGATTACACGCAGGTGATCCCGGTATTTGAGAACGGCGATGAGGGATCGGCCAAGAGCGGGTATTCCAACATGGACCGTACCATCAAGAAATCATCCAAAGTGATCCAGCTGCATTCCATGGATATTCGGGGAGAGCAGAAGTGCAAGTGGATCGATGACAACTATTTCCTCCTGGGCAAAGCCCATTTCTATAAGAGGGAGTATGAGGATGCGGTGAAGATGTTCAAGTATGTGGCCCAGGAGTATGAAGATGAGCCCATTCGCTGGGAGGGAATGCTTTGGTTGGCCCGGACCTACAACGAGATGGAAGAATATGGCAAGGCCAAGAACATTCTGCAACTGGCCGAGGAAGACCGCGAATACCCGGAGGAAGAATGGCGCGAGTATTACAATGAGATCTATGCTGACCTCCTGATCCGTCAGGAAAAATACAAGGAGGCTCTTCCACGCCTGGAAATAGCCGTGGAAGAGAAACGCTGGCTCCTGGACCGGAAACGCAAAACGCGGCTTCTTTTCATTCTGGCCCAACTTTATGAAAGGCAGGGAGATATTTCAAAGTCCAACCGCTACTATTCGGAAGTGATCCAGATGAACCCTCCTTATGAGATGGCCTTCTACGCGAAGATCAACCGGGCACTTTCCTATGAGACCGGGGCAGGCAGCAGTAAGGATATCAAAGAGCAATTGCTCAAGATGCTCAAGGATGACAAGAACATCGATTATTTCGATCAGATCTATTATGCCCTGGCCCAACTTGCTTTTAAGGAGAACAACCGGGAAAAGGGCATAGAATATCTTGTAAAGTCCACTCAAGCCAAAGAGTCCAACAAAGAAGTGAAACGGAAAGCCTATTTGCAATTGGCCGACTTGTATTTCGAGGATCGTGATTATCCCAATGCTCAGGCATACTACGACACCACCCTTCAATTCATCGAACGGGGTCATAAGCGTTTCAGTGAAGTGAAGACCAAGAGTCATAGCCTCAATGAGCTGGTGGATCATCTGGCAACTGTTCAGGAACAGGATAGCCTCCGGAAGGTGGCCGGAATGAGTAAAAAAGAACGGGACCAGCTCATTGATGACTATATTGAAGCAGCGGTGGAAGAAGAGGAGGAAAAGAAACGCCAGCAGGAACAAGCCCGGTTGATGGCCGAACAACAGGAACAACAAGAATTCAGTGCAGGGCCAGGTGGGGGGCGATGGTATTTCTACAATCAAAAAGCCCGCTCTTCAGGGTTCAGTACTTTCCGGCAACGCTGGGGGCAGCGGGAACTGGAGGATAATTGGCGGCGTAGCAATAAACAGAGTACCCTCAGCTCCTCCGAAGATGCCGAAGATGAGGTTCCTGATTCCCTGAAGAGCAGATCGGGTGTGATCACTGACCGGTCTTATTACCTCAAGGATGTTCCCTTGAAGCCGGAAGAGATGAAAGCTTCCCGGCAGAAGACCGCCAAGGCTTTGTATGGTGCCGGCCTCATCTACCGGGAAGGCCTGGAGGATGATGGTCTTGCTATCGAATCCTTTCAGCGAATAGTGAGGGAGTTCGATAGTACCCAGTACATGGCCCCTGCTCTTTATCAGTTGTATCGCTTATACCTGAAAAAGGAAGAGGGGAACTATTTTTCCATGGATGAGACCCAAAGCTCTGATCACTACAAGAACATTCTGCTGGAACGTTTTCCTGACAGTGAATATGCGCAACTTATCCGGGATCCCGGATATATGGAAGAAGCGGAGAAAGAAAAGCAGTGGGCCGAACGGCAATACCAACAGGCTTATACGCATTACCGGAAAGAGAACCTCTCCGCAGCCCTTTCAGCTTGTAATGCCATACTGGAACCGGATACCATGGAGCATCTGAAACCCAAGTTCTATTTGCTGAAAGGTTTGGTGTTGGGAAAACAAGAGGATCGTGCGGGCATGGAGAAGACCTTGAACCTTGTGGCCGACCGGTTCTCAGGAACTCCTGAAGGGCAACGGGCTCAGGCGATCCTGCAGAAAATGAAGGAACAGCCGCAAGACACCTCCCAGGAAGCCCAAAAAGAAGCTTTCACCATGAATGAGGACATGTTGCATTTCTTCGCCGTTGTCTTCGATGAGCAAGTGGCTGATGTGAACCGGATCCGTTCCGGGGTGTCGGATTTTCACCTGGAGTATTACAGCCGGAAAGGGTTGGACGTGAACAACACTTTGTTGCCGGGGAAAGTCAATATGCTGATCGTCAAGTCTTTTGAGGATAAAACCCAGGCCATGGAATATTACCGGACCTTTGAGAAGCATGCCGGAGTGCTCGAAACACTCAAAGGGAAAGGTTTCAAAATGTTCGTGATATCGCGCGATAACTTCCAGATTCTTTTCCGGTCGCAGCGATTGGAGGATTATACGCAATTCTTCGGGGAGCAGTACCTCTGATGGTCCCTGCCGTTTTTTTCCTACATTTGTTCAAGACCGCTTTCTGGGTGGATCTTCCCTGGAAAAGCTAAATGTAGCCGGTTATGTTCAAGAATAATCCAACCTCTAACGGAACTTCTACCCCTCAGGATCCTGACTCCCCTGAACGGTTGAATCGCATTGTTGAAGGGACCTCCATCGAGGGAGAAATGAAATGCGACAGCAATGTCAGGATCGACGGAAAGATCAAAGGAACCGTAGAAACCAAGGGTAGATTGGTCATCGGGCCTTCCGGTCTTGTGGAAGGCGATGTGATCTGTAACAACGGAGATATCGAAGGGAAAGTAGAAGGCCGTGTGAAAGTCCAGGAACTGTTATCCCTTAAATCCACCGCCAAACTGAACGGCGATATTTACACCAAGAAACTGGCCATCGAACCCGGAGCGGAGTTCACCGGAAGCTGCAATATGGATGCTTCCTCCTCCAACACCCCGAAGCAACCGCAACAAGAGACCGGCCAGGCCAAACGAGCGAATGAAGAACGGGGAGAACAAGCACCCAAAGGACAGCAGCAAACCGTCCACCAACAGCGACAGCAAGGAGAAGCCACGAAGTGAGCTTACCCACTATTCCAGTGTCGCCTTCAAGATGGGGGCCATTATCTTCCTTGGGATATGGGGAGGGATGAAATTGGATGAGTACTTCAATACCCCCAGGCCTTACGTGACCATCGTGACTTCGTTGCTTTCCGTTGCACTCGCTATTTATGTCGTGATCAAGGACCTGATCAGATGAAACAGGAGATGCTCCGGTTTTCCAGGGGGGTGGTCGGGATGGCCATACTCAGTGGAGGAGTAGCTTGGTCACTGTTCCGGTGGGTACCTGGCCTGGAGGCCGCTCCCGGCATAGCGTGGTTGTTCCCTTTTTTCCTTCTTTTCACGCTGCTCTTCCATTATTTATTGCTCAAAGCTTCTTCCCGGCGCCCCCAGTTGTTCGTTACTTATTTCATGGGGGGAACGACCCTGAAGATGTTCCTTGTCCTCGGGATCATCCTCCTTTACGGGTTCTTTTTCCGGGAACACCTGCCGGTATTCGCGCTCACCTTTTTCGGGTTGTACCTGGTGTTCACCGCTTATGAAGTGGTGGCCATCCTTCGTTATTTGCGGGAATGATCGCTTTCTTCGCCACCGTTTGAATTCAACCGCCCGGAAGGTCATTTCCTTTAAGGGAAACAAACTTTTGGACGATTTGGCTCAAAGGGTGGCGATCACCTTCAGTTCGATGGCAATAGGGGTGGGTAATGAACTGACCTCTACCGTGGTCCGGCAGGGTTGGTTATCGCGGAAATAGTCCGCGTAGATCTTGTTGTAGGGCTTGAAATCTTCTTTCATATTGGTGAGAAAGACCGTCACGTCCACGATCCTGTCCCAGGAAGAACCAGCGTCCTCCAATATGTAACGGATGTTCCGGAACACGGAATGACATTGGGCTTCGATGTCATAGGAAAGGATGTTCCCTTCTCCATCGAGTTCTACGCCGGGAATCTTCTGCGTCCCTTTTTCCCGCGGACCTACCCCGGAGAGGAAGAGAAAATCACCTACTTTGCGGGCATGGGGGTACAAACCTACCGGCTCGGGAGCCTTGCCGGACATGGAACGTTCATCAGCCATAGGAACAGGGTCGAATGTGGGCCCAAAGGTAGTTGTTGGAGTGATCAGGGGCAAGTAAGCAAAAAAGAAAAGCCGCCCGGATACCGGGACGGCTTTTAGAAACGTTGAGCGTTGAACAGAGGTTCAGTTCATACCAAGCTTCCTGAGGGTCTTGTAAAACCCGTATTTCTTACGAAGCTTGCTGATGACCCTGGCCTGCTGAGTCTTGGAACGGCGAACCTTCTTGGCCTCGTTTTCGTGATGGCGTTCCTGAATCTCGTTCCGGAGTTGCTTGCTGATAATCTCGTTCATAGATGAACGTGTTTGAACTTTCTTAATACAAAGTTAAGAAAAAAGATGATACAATTCGACAAACAAATGTTTTTTATCGATCAAACCACTTTATACTTCCATGAACAAAAATACATGGATGGGGTTGATCAGGGGAAAAGAAGAAGTTTCCACGGAAGATCGTTGGTATCGTTCCCGGGCCGGATGTTTTCCCCGGACTTTTTTTTTCAAAATTCGTCCAGACTGATATGAGCAGCCTGCATTCCTATAGCACCCGGTTCTTGCTTTTCCTTTTGATCCTCCCGGTCCTCGCCGGGGCTCAGAAACAGGAGTACGTGGACTATTGGGATGATAAAGAGGAACAAAAGAAAAGTGAGGGGGTGTTCGTGATGGGTCGCGAAAAAGGGGAATGGAAATATTGGTATGAGAATGGTCAATTGGAGGAAGTCGCTCATTACAAGCACGGCTTTTTCCATGGCGAAGTGATCCGGTATTACAGGAATGGACAGAAAGAGTATCACGGCTATTTTAAAATGGACCAGCAGGACAGCCTGCTCAGAGCCTGGTACGAGAACGGTCAGCTCCGTAAAAAAGGATACTTCGAAAAAGGACAGAAAGTAGGGAAGTGGCATCACTGGTATGAGAACGGCCAGTCCATGATGGTGGAGGCTCATGGGGATACAGCGGATACCACCATCAAGGTCCTTCATTACTGGCAAGAGGACGGGGAAAAGACCCTGGAAAATGGTGATGGGGTCATCATTTCCTACTATGACGATGGGAGTCAGGAGAAGAAGGCTACCTACCAGGACGGTATTGAGCATGGGCTGCACAAGAGCTGGTACCGGACCGGCCAGCCATTATCCGAAGGTTATTTTCAACATGGTATTCGGGACAGCATCTGGAAAGAATGGTACCTCAGCGGACAGCTGAAAAAGGTCCGGCATTACCACAGAGATACCCTTCATGGCCAATTTCGCCGTTATTTCGCCAATGGTCAGGTGAACGTGGAGGGACGCTTTGAAAGGGGGCAAAAAGAAGGGACCTGGTGTTGGTATACCAAAAAAGGAACGAAAGATATCATTGGGGAATTCAGGGATGGACAGCAGCATGGCCACTGGACCTATTACTATCCCAGTGGAGAGGTCTCCTCGGAAGGGGAGTTCAGGAACGGGCAACGGGAGGGCGAATGGCGTTTCCTTTATGAGAGCGGGCAGCTCATGCGCAAAGGGGAGTACAAGAACGACCGGAAACATGGGCATTGGACCTACTGGTACGAGAAGGGGCAAAAAGAACAGGAAGGTCGGTTCGAGGAAGGAAAAGAAGAAGGGCTCTGGACTTCCTGGTTTTCCGATGGCCAGGTGAAGGACAAAGGACATTTCCAGGCTGGCCAAATGGACGGGGAATGGAAAGGCTGGTATCCCAACGGTCAGTTAAGGTACAAGGGAGTGCGGAAGGACGGGATGAAGCACGGCCAATGGAAGTATTGGTTCAAACATGGGCAGCTCAAGGATGTGGAAGAATATGAGGAGGGCAAAAGAGATGGGCATTGGATCTCCTACAATGAACGAGGCATCAAGACGATGGAAGGGGATTATGAAGCAGACCGCAAAGACGGGACCTGGATCTTCTACTATCCGAACGGGATGAAAGCCCGGGAACAGGAGTATGGCGGTAAGGGGCTGGATGGTACCAGCAAGGTCTGGTATAAGAACGGTCAGTTGAAAAGCGAGATCGATCACAAGAACAACCAACTTGACGGTAAGGTGATCCGGTACGACAAAAAAGGAAAGTTATTGCAAAAAGCCCGATACAAGGAGGGAGAGATGGTGAAGGACCTCATGAAGGAATGATCCTGCAGAAGGGATCTTCATTCATTTTCCCCGAAGTCCGTTGACGTGCAAAAATTTGTATCTTTGTGCAAGCAATATTGAGGATGCAATTCAAAGAGGGGGCCCGGTCCCCTCTTTTTATTGGGAATGCCTTATGATAAGTGAAGACTGGATCAGGGAGTTGCTGAGTGAAGTGTTGGAAGGAACAGTGGCTTTTCTTGTGGATGTTCAGGTGAAGGCTGGTGACAAGGTTTTCATAGAGGTCGACTCTTCCGATGGGATCACCCTGAAGGATTGTGAGGACTTTACCAGGCGTTTGGGAGAAAGGCTGGAAGAGGAAGGTGAAAATGTAGCGCTCAACATTTCTTCGCCGGGCCTTACGCAGCCGTTCAAGGTGCGGCAGCAGTACAGGAAGAACGTGGGGAAACCCCTTCGTGTCCTGACCCTTGACGGGGTCCAGCGGGAAGGGGTCCTCAGGGAGTTAAAGGAAGATCGGTTCACTTTGCTGGTGAAGAAGGCGGAAAAGAATGCCAAAGGCAAGAAGAAACGAACCATTGAGCAAGAAGAAGTTATTAATTTCGATCAAGTGAAGAGGGCCCAGGTGGTGCTCTCCTTTTAAACACAAGCAGGTAAAATGGATACTGTGAATCTTATCGAATCCTTTTCGGAGTTCAAGGAATTCAAGAACATCGACCGTGCCACGATGATGAGGATCCTTGAGGAGGTGTTTCGCAACATGCTCATCAAAAAGTACGGGGATGATGAGAACTTCGATGTGATCATCAACATCGATAAGGGGGACCTGGAGATCTGGCAGAACCGGGAAGTCGTAGAGGATGGCGCTGTAGAGGATGAAGCCAAGCAGATCCCGTTGAGCGAAGCCCGGAAGATCGAAGAGGATTTCGAAGTAGGAGAGGAAGTGTCCCAGGAGGTCAAGTTCCACGATTTCGGCCGGCGGAACGTCATGTCCATGCGCCAGAACCTGGTCTCTAAGATCCTGGAACTCGAGAAGGACAGTATCTATAACAAATACAAGGAAAAGGTCGGCGATATCATCACCGGAGAAGTTTACCAGATCTGGAAGAAAGAGATCCTGGTCCTCGACGATGAAGGCAATGAACTCGTGTTGCCCCGTTCCGAACAGATCCCGTCCGACCATTTCAAAAAAGGAGACACGCTCCGGGCTGTGGTCGCCAAGGTGGAGATGCGGAACAACAATCCCATCGTTATCCTGTCCAGGACCGCCCCGGAATTCCTCGAGCGCTTGTTCGAGCTGGAAGTTCCCGAAGTCTACGACGGCCTCATCACCATCAAAGCCATTGAACGGGAACCTGGAGAAAGGGCCAAAGTGGCCGTCGAATCCTACGATGACCGCATCGATCCTGTTGGAGCATGTGTGGGGATGAAAGGGAGCAGGATCCATGGTATCGTCCGGGAGCTGCGCAACGAGAACATCGATGTGATCAATTTCACCACCAATCCCCAGTTGTTCATCCAGCGGGCGCTCAGTCCTGCCAAGGTATCTTCCATTGCCCTGAATGAGGAGAACAAGCGGGCCAACGTTTACCTCGATCCCGAACAGGTTTCCCTGGCGATCGGGAAGGGAGGTCACAACATCAAGCTGGCCAGTAAACTGACCGGTTATGAGATCGATGTGTACCGCGATACGGGAGAAGATTCAGAAGACGTTTACCTGGATGAATTCTCTGATGAGATCGAGGATTGGGTCCTGGAACATCTGAAGAACATTGGTTGCGATACGGCCAAGAGTGTCCTGGAACTCGAAAAAAGAGACCTGATGAAGCGGGCCGATCTGGAAGAAGAGACCGTGGACAATGTATTGGCCGTCCTCAATGCGGAATTCGAAGAACAGGAAGAAGAAAAAGAACAATAAGAGTACCGGTTGGTTGGATCCTAATAAGCGGGGAATTCAGTTATTCATCGAAAACGATCTATGTCAGGAAAGAAAAAAGTCAGACTGAGCAAAGCGGCGAGAGAGTTCAACGTAGGTATCAGCACCATTGCTGAATATCTGAAAAACCAGGGGTTTGATATCGAGCCGGGAGATGTGACGCCGAACACCAAGCTGGACGAGAAGATGTACGATGTCCTTCTCGGAGAGTTCCAGTCTGAAAAGTCGATGAAGGAAGAGTCGCAAACCCAGGCCCCTCCTCCCCCTGAAAAAGAAAGCATTTCCCTTGAGGATTCCGCCGGTAATAAGAAGAGAAGCACCGGCTCTTCCGATCAGGATGAAGTGATCATCAAGAACTTTCAGGAAAGTGAAGAAGAGGAGAAGCCCCAGGAGAAGCAAGAAGAAGAGGAAAAGAAGAGTTCCCCTAATGTAGTGGGCAAGATCGACCTGGATTCGATCAATCAGAGGACCCGTCCGGACAAGAAAAAGAAAGAGGAGGAGCCCGGGGAAGAAAAAGAAGAAGAGAAAAAAGCTGCTGAGGAAGGCCAGGAAGAAGAGAAGCAGGAAGAGGAGCAAAAGGAAACCTCCGAAGAAAAATCCGAAGAAAAAGCGGAAGAGTCTGAATTTTACCGGACGGATAGCCAAAAAGAAAAACTCTCCGGTCCTACCGTTGTCGGTAAGATCGACCTGAAGGAGGATGAACGGAAAGAAAAGCCCGTTGCATCCTCTTCCGGAGAGGTTTCACAGAATAAGAAACGCAAACGCCGTCGTATCCGGAAGGTCAACGTGGATACGGCCGCTCCGAAAGACAAGAAGAAGAAGAAAAAGGGTGGCCCCAAGGAGCAGCAGGTTTCCGAGGAAGAGATCCAAAAGGAGGTCAAGGAAACGCTTGCCAAGCTTAGTGGGGGCAAGAAATCCAAGGCTTCCAAGTTGCGTCGTGCCAAACGGGAAGCCCTTTCCCAGCAGCGGGAAGAAGAACTTCAAAGAGAAGAGGAGGAAAAGAAAACGCTCAAGCTGACCGAGTTCGTGACCGTTTCCGAACTGGCCAGCATGATGAGCGTCGACCCTAACGAGGTCATTTCCTCTTTGATGGCCCTTGGTATTTTCGCAGCGATCAACCAGCGGCTGGATGCCGAGACCCTTTCCCTGATCGCGGAAGAATTCGGATACGATGTGGAGTTCATCTCCGCGGATGTTCAGGAGTCCATCAACGTGGAAGAGGATGATCCCGAGAAAATGGAACCCCGGCCTCCGGTGGTGACCGTGATGGGGCATGTCGATCACGGGAAGACCTCGCTTCTCGACCACATCCGCTCAGAAAACGTGATCGCCGGTGAGGCTGGAGGGATCACCCAGCACATTGGTGCCTACGGCGTGACCCTGGACAATGACAAACAGATCACATTCCTGGATACGCCGGGCCACGAAGCCTTTACCGCCATGCGGTCCCGGGGTGCTCAAATCACGGACGTGGCGATCATCGTTATCGCTGCTGATGACAATGTGATGCCCCAGACCAAAGAAGCCATCAACCACGCTCAGGCGGCCGGCGTTCCCATGATATTCGCCATCAACAAGATCGACAAGCCCAATGCCGACCCGGAGAAAGTGAAGGAAGAACTGGCCAATATGAACATCCTTGTCGAGGATTGGGGCGGGAAGTATCAAAGCCAGGAGATATCGGCGAAGCAAGGAACGAATCTGGAGGACTTGCTGGAAAAAGTATTGCTCGAAGCTGAATTACAGGAGCTCAAGGCGGATCCTACCAAGAATGCGATGGGAGTCGTTATCGAATCTTCCCTGGAAAAAGGAAAAGGCTATGTGACCAGTCTTCTTGTGCAGGGAGGCACCCTCAGGGTCGGGGATATCATTCTGGCCGGTTGCTACAGCGGTCGTGTGAAGGCTATGTTCAACGAGCGTGGCAAAGAAGTCGAAGAGGCCGGTCCTTCTGATCCAGTTCGTATTCTGGGCCTTAGCGGACCTGCCAATGCTGGTGATGAACTCAATGTGCTGGACGATGAAAGAGAAGCCAAGGATATCGCGACCAAGCGGGAACAATTACAGCGTGAACAAGGCGTTCGGGCGCAAAAGCACATTACCCTCGACGAGATCGGAAGGCGTCTGGCGATCGGGGATTTCCAGGAACTCAACATCATCGTCAAGGGAGATGTGGATGGTTCCGTCGAAGCCCTTTCCGACGAATTGCTGAAGCTGTCCACCGAACAGATCCAGGTCAATATCATCCACAAGGGTGTGGGGCAGATCAACGAATCTGATATCCTGCTCGCCTCGGCCTCTGATGCTATCATTGTCGGTTTCCAGGTTCGCCCTTCTGCTCAGGCCCGCAAGCTTGCGGAGAAAGAAGAGGTGGAGATCCGTCTCTATTCTGTGGTCTACGAAGCTGTGGAAGAAGTGAAAGCTGCGATGGAAGGGATGCTTTCGCCCAAGATCAAAGAAGAGATCACCGGAACCGCCGAAGTGCGCGAAACCTTCAAGATCACCAAAGTGGGTACTGTGGCTGGTTGCTATATGCTCGATGGCAAGATCAAGCGGAACAACAAGGTGCGGGTGATTCGCGAAGGGGTAGTCGTTTATACCGG
>CAZAYA010000044.1:0-11712 GCA_964489175.1 uncultured Flavobacteriales bacterium
GATCCACGCCCCTGAAATGAAGGAAAAGGAGATCCATGAGATCATGCAGCCCGCACTTCCAACGGTCTCTGAGGATGCTTCCATCGAAGAGGTCTCCGCCAAGATCGATAAGAAGAACACCGCCGTCCTGATGCGGGACAAATCAGGAGAATACTTCATCATCACCCGGCAGGACATCATCGGAGCGCTCTCCTGAAATGCCTGAGGTGACCGACCAGATGGGCAGAACGGTCAACGTTCCTGCCAAACCGAACAGGATCGTGTCCCTTGTTCCTTCCCAGACCGAACTGCTCTTCGATCTTGGTCTGGGCGACCGGATCGCCGGGGTTACGGGATACTGCATCCACCCCTCCTCTCAAACTTCCACCAAAGCCAAAGTGGGAGGCACCAAGAACGTAAGCCTACGCAAGGTCAGGGAACTGGAACCGGACCTCATCATCGGCAACAAGGAAGAGAACAGCCAGCGCAAGGTCGAAAAACTCGCTGCGGAATACCCGGTCTGGATAAGCGATATCCACGATCTCGACGATGCCCTCGACATGATCCTGAAGATCGGCAAGATCACCGGGACCCGGGAAAACGCTTTTGCCCTGCAACAAAGGATCCGGGAAGGATTCGACCAGTTGCCCCCGCTTTCCCGGGAGCTTTCCGTTGCTTACTTCATCTGGAAAGACCCCTACATGGTCGCCGGTCCGGACACGTTCATCGATGAGATCCTCCGGAGATGCGGCTTCAAAAATGCGATCAAAAGCCCCCGTTATCCTGAGATCACCGTGGAAACGCTGCGGTCAGCTTCCCCCGATCTTATTCTGCTCTCCTCGGAACCCTATCCTTTCAAGGAAACCCATATTACGGAATTCCGGGAAATACTCCCCCATGCCGATGCGAGGATCGTGGACGGGGAAATGTTCTCCTGGTATGGAAGCCGGCTTCTGAAAGCTGCTCCCTATCTTCAAGGTCTTCTTGAACAACTTGAAAAAGCGCCCTGATCCGGAACAAACTGCTTAATTGTGCTTCTTGGAAGGATAAGTATATTTGACCTGCAAAGCCTTCCGCTCACCCTGCTGCCATGGAGGATCCACCGTCGCTCGTTATTGTCATGCCCACCTACAATGAGGAGGAGTGCATCGAACCGGTGGTGGATCAATGGATCGGATTGCTGGACCGGGAATTCCCGGGAAAGCACACCCGCTTCCTCATCATCAACGACGGCTCCAAAGACAACACCGGCAAGATCCTGGAGGAGCTGAAGGAAAAGGACGAACGCCTGCACATCATCCACCAGGAGAACGGCGGCCATGGCTCCGCCCTTCTGAAAGGGTATCACAAGGCTATGGAATGGAAGCCGGAATGGGTGTTCCAGGTAGACAGCGACGACCAGTTCGTCCCTGATGATTTCCCCCAGCTTTGGGAAAAAAGACACGATTCCAACTTTATCATCGGCCACCGGAAGGTGCGCTATGATGAGCCCCATCGGCTGGTGATCACCCGCATCCTCCGGCTGGTCATCTTTTTGCTCTTCAGCTGCAGGGTGAAGGACAGCAACATCCCTTACCGCCTCATCAAAGGCCCCTATTTGCAAACCCTTTTGGAACAATTACCGCCACAACCCTTTGCACCGAATATCTTCCTGGTCATATTGGCCTACCGGGACGGTCAGGACCTTGTTGAGGCCCCGGTCACCCACCAGGAAAGAGAAACCGGCTCCGTTTCCATCGTTCAGATGCGCCTGGTCAAAGCCTGTATCAGAAGTACAAAGGAGTTGCTGAATTTCAGCATGAGCCTCCGGCGGCGGTTGAAAGCCATTCAACAAGCCAGAACAGAAGAAAAAATCGCCTGATGTCCTACCAATACGTCATTATCGGTGCCGGACCCACCGGCCTGGGAGCAGCTTACCGATTGAAAGAACTCGGTATCGAGGATTTTTTGGTGATCGATGCATCGGAATATGTTGGAGGCCTTGCCACTACTTTCACCGATGAACAAGGTTTCCTTTGGGACATCGGCGGACACGTGCAGTTCTCCCACTATCAGTATTTCGATGAGGTCATGGACAAAGCCCTGGGCAAGGATGGATGGCTTCATCACGAAAGGGAATCCTGGGTATGGATGCGCAACCGGTTCGTCCCCTATCCTTTTCAGAACAACATCCGTTACCTGCCGGAAGAGGAAATGTGGCAATGCCTTTCCGGCATTATCGACAATTACAAGAACCCTTCCCTTCCTCCCAACAATTTCAAAGAATGGATCCTGGCCACCTTCGGAAAAGGCATCGCCGACGTTTTCATGCTGCCTTACAACTTCAAGGTCTGGGCCTACCCTCCTGAAGAACTGGCTTACCACTGGATCGGAGACCGGGTGGCCGTGACCGACCTTAAACGCGTTACCAAGAACATCCTCTTTGAGAACGACGACGTTTCCTGGGGACCCAACAACACCTTCCGCTTCCCTGAACATGGTGGTACCGGTTCTATCTGGAAAAGAGTCGGTGAGATGATCGGCGAGGAGAAATTCCGGCTGGGCCACGGCGTGGAGAACATACAGGCCAATAACAAACAGCTTATCCTGTCCGATGGCTCGAAAGTGGAATACGAACACCTCCTGTCCACTATACCACTCGACCTCCTGGCTCAAAGCATTGATGAACTGCCCCAGAAGAAAAAAGAGCGGGCTCAGGAACTGAAGTACTCCAGTTCGAACATCATCGGACTGGGCCTGAAAGGACAACCCAAGGAAGAGTTGCGGAGCAAATGCTGGATGTATTTCCCGGAAAACGACAACCCCTTCTACCGCGTTACCGTTTTTTCCAATTACAGCCCCAATAACGTTCCTGATATCAACCAGCATTGGTCGCTGATGACGGAAACAAGCGAATCTCCTGCCAAACCTGTGGACCAGGATAATATCCTGGAGGAAACGATCCAGGGATGCCTGAACACCGGTCTTATCCAAGACCGCAGTGAGATCATCTCCACCTGGCATTATCGGGCCGGGCACGGCTACCCTACTCCTTCCCTGGAGCGGGATGAGATCTTCGCTGACATCCTGCCGGCCATCGAAGAACTGGGCATTCATTCCCGGGGACGCTTCGGGGCCTGGAAATACGAGATCAGTAACCAGGACCACAGCATGATGCAGGGCGTGGAATGGGTCAACAAGATGCAACTGGACATTCCGGAGGTAACCATTAATTTCCCGGGAACGGCCAATGCCAACTGGGGCAGGAAATAACCCTTTCCCGCGGTAGCGCATTGTCTCCCTGATCCTTTGTACTTTGCGATCCGTGCAAGCCTTATCCTTCTGTTATGAGCAATGAGCCCAAACTCTACAGCTGGCAGGACTGCGCCGACATGGACATCAAAGAGGTCCGGGACCTCTACCGGGACTATGTCAGCAAAGGCCAGGTCGATCTGATCGGTTCCTTCGGCTTTGGGCGGGTAACCGCTCAAAAGGCCGAAGGCATGTACATCCACACCACGGATGGCCGAAAGATCCTGGACATGACCGGCGGGATCGGCGTGCTGAACCACGGCCACAATCATCCCCGCATCCTGGAAGCACGGCGGAAATTCCAGGAACAAAAGCGGATGGAAGTCCATAAGAACTTCCTTTCTCAGTACATCGCCGGACTGAGCCACAACATCGCCCAACTTCTCCCGGAGGGCCTGGACATCAGCTACTTCTGCAATTCCGGCGCCGAGGCGGTAGAAGGAGCGGTCAAGCTAGCTTACAAATACCATAACGGAGAGCGACATTACATCCTTAATGCAGACATCGCTTTCCATGGAAAACTGCTCGGAGCGGCAGGCCTTACCAGCTCTCCGGAACTTCATTTCCATTTCCCGACCATTCCCGGCATCGAATCATTCGAATACGATAACATCGCCTCGGTAAAAAGACTGGTAGACCAATTGCGCAAAGCGGATGGCTCTTCCGACGTCTACGCCATCATTCTGGAGCCCCTTAACGGCAGTAGCCTTCGGGCCTGCTCCACGGAATTCCTGCAAGAGGTCCGGAAGATCTGCACCCAGGAAGGCATCCTGCTCATCTTCGACGAAGTTTACACCGGCTGGGGCAAAACAGGAGCACTTTTCAATTTCATGAATCATGAAGTGGATCCAGACATCATCACCTATGCCAAGTCGTTCGGAGGAGGAAAGTCATCCATCTCCGGTTACACTTCCCGCACTCCTTTCTTCCGGAAAGCCTACGACAACCCAAGTGATGCCACCCTTCACAGCACCACTTATTTCGGGTTCGGAGAGGAATGCATCACCGCCATGGAAGCGATCAACGTGATCCAGGAAGAAGGATTGGTACAACGTTCTCGGGAGATCTTCAACAAACTGAACCCCGGCCTGAAGCAACTGCAGGAAAAATATCCTGACCTGATCCACGACGTAAGGGGAAGCGGAGCCCTGAACGGACTGGTCCTCGACCAGGAAGTGAACAAATACATCAAGAAGTCCCTCGACTTCATTCCCGGTGAGATGTTCCGGGACGAACGGTTCATGGCCAAGCTCTTCACCGGTGCGGTGATCTCCGAGCTGTTCAACGAACACGACATCCTGACCTTCTTCGGTTCCAACCGGGAGATCCCCCTCATCATTAGCCCCTCCCTGATCGCCACGGACGAGGAGGTCGAGCGGGTCCTTAACGCCCTCGACCAAACCCTGGCCAAAGGGAAATATACCCTGATCTTCAACTTCGCCAGGTTCAAGTTCCTGAACAAGTAACCCCGTGCCATGTGGAATGAGATCTTTCGAAGCATCGCCCGCCATCATATCGGGACAACCCGGGTCTTTATGGACGCCAGGGACCAACAAAACATCACACAGGAAGTCGGGGATCACGTTCTGGAGGTGATCGATGGATTGCCTTGGTATTTCCTGTACCCCCTTCGTATCTATGCTTTTGGCCTCAGTATCCTGGGATTCCTATTAACAGGGGAATTTCCCACTCCTTCAGCCCCTGAGAAAAGGGACCGGTTCTTCCAGCGGGTTTCCGGACTTCCCTTCTATGGGTTGCTGACCAAACTCATCCGTACGTTATCCTTTATGAAACTGTACGACCTTGCCCCCCGAACCACTGAATGATATGGAAAGTCAGGGAACGATAATGGGCCGGGAGGATTACCAACAGGAACGCTACCACTGCGAATACCTGGTAATAGGATCGGGGGCCGGAGGCGGTCTATCAGGATACATGCTTTCAAAAGCCGGGAAAGATGTGATCATAATGGAGGAAGGCAGCTATCAACCCCGTTCCACTTTCGCAGGAGAGGTAGCCTCTATGACCAGCCGCCTTTACCGGAACGGCGGGGTCTTTCCTTTTCTGGGGACCCCTTCCATCGGATTTGCCGAAGGGCGTTGTGTAGGAGGCACCACGGTGATCAATGGCGCCCTTTTCTGGCGAACACCTGAATGGATCCTGCAGGAATGGCAAGAGCAGCATAACCTTACCGAACTAACCCCCAATAACCTGGCCCCTTACTTCAGCACCATTGAACAAGACCTGCACGTAACCCGGCACGAACTCGAAGAGGACAATAACCTGGACTCCCTGAGGATCTGGCAGGGAGCTCAAGCGCTGGACTGGAAAGTGGTGATGGCTCCCCGGGCGGTGAAGGATTGCATCAATGAGAACTGGTGCCCGACCGGCTGCCTGGCGGGCGGAAAACAAAGCGTGCTGGAGACCTATATCCCAAGGGCTGTTAGCCGGGGAGCACGGATCTTCAGCGACCTGAAAGCTGAAAAGATCCGGTACGACAAGCAAAAGGCTTATGCCGTAAAAGCGCGTATCAATGGGACGAAAAAACCAGTGGAGGTTACCTTCGACCATCTGGTACTGGCCGCCGGAGCCATCCAAACCCCCCATTTGCTCAACAAGAGTCGACTGAGTAAGAACGCCGGCAAGGAACTCCAGTTCCACATCAACCTGAAGCTGGCCGCCCTCCACCGGGAAGCCCTACATGCCGAAAAAGGGACCATTTTCACCACCCAGGTCCAGGAATTCGAAAAAGAAGGCCTGCTGATCATGGGTTCCAACCTCAAGCCCCATTATGTGGCCATGACCCTTTCTCATTTCGATAATGAGACCATCGATGAGGTGCTGGCGGAATATGATCGCTGTGGGATCTATGTGGGAATGATACGGCCGGAAAGCAAGGGCCGGATCCATTCGGGTACCGGCAAGGCCCCTCTGGTTCGATACCGGTTCCACCCCAATGATCTCCCGAAGATCCGAAGAGCCATCCAGAAAACCTGTCAGGTCTTGTTCGCCAGCGATGCCGAGATGATCTACCTACCCGTGAGCGGAAGCCAACCGGTCCGGAACCTGAAAGAAGTGAATACCCTGCTGAAGAAAGCGACCGCTCAGGATACCCAAATGATATCGGTGCATGCCATGAGTTCCTGCCCGATGGGTGTTACCCCGAACACTTCCGTTGTGGACCCGAAAGGACGATTGTGGGACAAGGAGAACATCCTGATCACCGATGCCAGCATCCTCCCCTCCAACATCGGGGAAAGCCCCCAGGGAACGATCATGGGGCTGGCAGCCAAGATCATCACCGAACACCTGCAAGAAAATCCCTGATCCACCGATCAGCATGGCTCAGAACCCATTCGATAACATCAAGGGCAAGAACCTCTCCATCCTGAAGGCTATTCTGAAAAGCAGGAAATACGCCGCTTATTACATTCTCTGGGTGCAAGCATTAAAGTTGCTCCTCACCCCTCTTGATATGCTCTTCCGGGGGCTGGAAAAGCTCTTCGTCAGAGAAAAAGAAGCGCCGGAGCATCCCATGATATTCATCGTAGGACCTCACCGCAGCGGGACGACGTTTATCTCCCAGGTTTGGGCCCATGCCTTTCCCTTTCATCCGCTCAGCAATTTCAACTCGGTCTTTCACCGGTCCTGCTACCTGGCCCATAAGCTTTTCAAACCCTGGAACAAAAAAAGGACGATGCCCCGCTACCGGAACTTCTATGGCATCGCCCCCGGCCTTTTCACCATCGGAGACACCCATGAAGTCTGGGACCGATGGTACGGCGGAGACCACAGCATCGTACCGGAACAGTTGTCAGAGTCCCAAAAAGAAGCCATGCGCCGCTATTTCGGCACACTGGAAAAGGCCGGCCAAAGACCTTTGATCACCAAGAGCGGCAGGAACAGCATGATCATGGGAGAATTGCAAAAAACCTTCCCCACGGCCTTTTTCATCATCGTCCGGCGCGATCTCGCTTCCATCATTCGTTCCACCATCCAAGCGGACGAGACCTTCCTGGGCCAAGAGCAAAGCGGCTGGGGAATGCGGGCGAGCAAGGGTTTCAACCCTGGCCGATACCCAGGTTTTCTGGAAGCAGTTTGTGCTCAATGCCTGGGTGTTCAACAAAAAGTGGATGAAGAACAAGGACAACTCCCACCTGAACAATGCATGGAGATCGATTACGAAGCCTTTTGCAAGGATCCGTTGCCATTCCTGGAAGATTTTTCCCGGCGCATGAAGGACCGGTATAGGCTGGAAATACACCCCGATGAATACTCAGTACAAGGGATCCGCTCCTCTTCTTCCAACAAAGGTCAGGAAGAGCTATTGGGCAAGATCCGGCAAACCCTTACCCAACTGCAAGCATGAAAGTCCTTCGGAAAATAGGGATCCCGATCCTTAAACTTGCGCTGGGAGTGGGTTTGGTCACCTGGCTCATCTATTCCGGGAGGCTTGACCTGTCCGTTCTGACCCGCTCCGGCAAAGGTCCCGCTTTCTCGATATGGTACCTCCTGTTCCTGCTCAAACCGCTGAGCCTGATGATGCTGGCCTGGCGATGGCGAAGACTGTTGAGGAGCCGGGACATCCACATCAGTTATGGGGCCGGTTTCCGATTAACAACAGTAGGGAATTTCTTCTCCCTCGTTCTTCCCGGCATGGCTGCGGGGGACGTGATAAAGGTATGGGACCTGGTGAAGAACATGAACTCGCGACGGACCGAGGTTGTCACAGCCACCCTCGCCGACCGCATCATCGGCACCTACGCCTTGTTCCTGATCGGCACAGTAGCCTCCGGGATCTTCTTCCTGAGCAAGGACCTGGAGCTATCCCCTGAACTTCAGTGGGTATTGGCCATCCCCCCCCTGCTCCTGCTCACCGCTTCCTTTTTCCTTTTCCTCGCTTTGAACGAAAAAGCGTTCAAGACCATCGTACTGAAGCTGACCAGCTGGTCCCCCAAACTGGAGAAGGTCCAGCGGATCGCCTCTTCCCTTCATGCTTTCAAAGGACATGGCCAAGAGCTCTGGATCGCCACCGGGATCTCGGTGCTCAACCACATTTTCAACCTCCTGCTGATCCTATGTGTAGGACAGGCCTTAGGTACAGTCCTGGGACTACCGACCCAGTTCCTGCTGAACGCCATCGGCAGCGCCGGGAACCTCATCCCTTTGACCCCCGGCGGAGTAGGGATCACTGAAGGGATCTTTTCCTACCTCTATGACCTTTCAGGATCTTCCAAGGGAGCAGCCATCAGCCTGACCAACCGGGTCCTGAACTACATCATCTTCATCGGCATGGGGCTGCCGCTCTATGTAATCTTCCGGAAAAGGACGCACATCACCCTGAGCGACCTTCCTGAGGAGGAACGTCAGGAACGAATGAACTTGCGATAGTACTGGAAGAACTGCTGTATAAAAGGAGTCGCTCCGATATAGAAAACGATCAGCGGTATGAAATTGAAATAATACCGCTTCAGGGAGTGCTTGAGGAGGTGGACCATGTTGTTCCCCAGGTAATCGAACTGATACAGCAGAATGAAGTGAGAAACGAGCACGCCGGTGATCATCAGTAACATCAAGTGTTCCCGTTTCCGGAAGTAGAAAAGCAGATTAAGCGCCACAGCGGTCAGGAACACATAGAAAACGATGCCGTAATACTGCGTATTCTGCATATGGCCTTTGAAATAGGCCCATATCTTGTAGAATTTATCACCATCCCAGAACGGATACTTGATCAGGGAAACCTGGATCACATGGTCGAAATGCTCATGATTCACCTGCAGGAAAAGTTGCCAACAGAGGAACGGGGTAACACAGATCGCACTGTATTCGAACACTCTTCGCCAGGGCAACCCTTTCCGCCAGGCATAATAGACCAAAGCCACCCCACCTATGAAAAGGAACTCGATCCCTTCACTTCGGGTCCAGGCATTCAGAGCCAGTAACAGCGCTCCCAGATAAAGGAATCCGATCCGTTCCCGGCGTAGAAACAGGAAAAGATAGATGAAACCCGAAGAAGCATAGATCATTTGGACCACATTCGTCTTGGTAAGGGCCGCAAAAGCCATCATCTCAGGGGTCATGACCATGAAAAGAGTCCATACCGCAGCAGCGGTGCGGTCGAAGTAGTGCCGCACCACTGCATAGAAAGCAAAGACAAAGGAAGCCAGCAAAGAAGCGAACAACAATTTGCTCTTAACGAAACCGAATTTGAAGAAGTAAGTGATGGCCAATGGTACAAAAGGAGGATAAGGGATCCCTCTCCCTGTGCTCTTATCGATCACCACACTGTTCACAAAACTGTTCTCTGCAGAAATGGCTTTGGCGAACAATTCGAAGGAGTTGATGGCATCGGAGTCGAATGTTGGCCAGAAAACCGTTTTGAGACTGATGCTAAAGAGAATATAAAGCGTCAGCAACCAGGATATCGTCCAGATCAGATCGAAGTTCCTTACATCGATGAAGCGACGCCATCGGTCTTTCAGCCCCCTTATCCTCAACCTTTCCGGTCTCAACAACATAGGGGTGGCAGCTGCCAAAGAGAAGATGGATGTGGTCACGGTAAGGCTGGTAGCTGATAGCTGGATGTTAAGCAAGAGCATGAAGAACATCAGGAAAGAGATCATCGCCATCCCAACAGGGAAGGACAAAAAGACCTTTTCCTTCAGGGAAACCCCGCGATCGATAAGGCATATGATGGCCAGTCCAAAGAGGATGGGAAGCAACAAACCCAGGTATTGAAGCCAGTCATACCCGAATACCCCTTCCATGACATAGCGCCACAGGGTAGCATTGAACGGATCGAAGAAGAATTCTTTGACGATCACTTGTTCGACGGTTTTTTAGACTTGCGGGGTGGGCGATCTATCGGTAATGCCGTATACCGGGGATTCCCGTTCACTTTATACTTAAGATGCTCATACCCCATCCGGTCGATAATGGCCACATGGGTGATCTTCTCATACAAGGGATTTTTCCCTTTTTCATAAGCAAAGACAACCTTCCTCGGATACAAGAAATAGGTGAGGAAAGGTTTTCGCATGAAGGTTTGCTTCGTCCGGTCCACGAACTTCAACTTAGGAGGGTTTTCAAGATGCGTGGAATCAAAAGGAAAAAGAACGACGGCCGTGTCGGGGAGGTTCTTTTCCACATGGATCAGATACTTGGCCGGGAACTTGCGCTTGGCTTCCCATTTCTTCTCGGTAGAGATCGAACTGTGTTCGGTGATGATCCTGAGGTTATCCTTCAGGAGGTTCTTGAACATCCAGTTGTATCCCTTCACATTGCTGATCAGGACCAAGATGAGAAAAAGAAAGAGAAGCCCGGCCAGCAGGTTCTTCATGAAGAACAAAGCCATCCCGAAGCCCTTCTCAGAGGAACCTCCTCTTTTGCCAGGTTTAGAGGAAGCGGGAGCTTTTTTCTGCTGCTTCCTCTTTTGCTTCTTGTAACGATCGTAACTACGCTTAGCCAAAACCGTGGCTTGAATGAAGATGGACCAAACTTAGGCAAAATTCAAGAACAGGAAAAGCCTGTTACTCATATGGAAAGGGTTTCGACCAGATGAAGCAGCTCCTCATTGATCTCCTGGTGATGTTTCACCGCCTGCTCAAGAGGAGTGAAGGTAAGGTCGCGATCGATCACCCCCACCATCATCCCACTTCTTCCTTTCAACAAGCCTTCAACTGCCCCATTTCCCAGGCGGGCTGCTAATACGCGATCCATGGCCGAAGGGCTCCCTCCCCTTTGGATATGCCCCAGAATGGATACCCGGGCCTCATATTCAGGAAAATATTCCTTTACTTTTTCAGCTACCTGATAAGCTCCCCCGGCATCATCTCCCTCTGCCACAATGATGATACTGCTGGCCCGGTGCTGCTCCCAGTTCTTTTTCAGGCCAAGGGCCAGTGCTTCGATATTCGTTTCCGACTCGGGTATCAGGATCCCTTCAGCCCCAACGCCAATACCGCTCCGCAAGGCAATGAAGCCAGCATCCCGGCCCATCACTTCCACGAAGAAAAGGCGGTCATGAGAAGCCGCCGTATCCCGGATCTTGTCCACCGCTTCCACCACCGTATTGATGGCCGTATCATAACCCAGGGTGTAGTCCGTTCCGAAAAGGTCATTGTCGATGGTCCCCGGAATACCGATGAAGCGAACATCCGGATATTCCCTGTGGAATTCCGACGCTCCCCGGAAAGTACCATCCCCGCCGATCACGATCACTGCATCGATGTCATGCCCGCGCAAATGTTCATAAGCCATCTTCCTTCCTTCCGCTTCCATAAAATCCTTGCTGCGGGAGCTTTTGAGGATCGTTCCCCCATGCTGGAGGATGTTGCTCACGGAATCCGCTTTGAGCTCTTTGATAGCCCCTTCTACCATCCCCTGGTATCCGCGATAGATACCAAAGGTTTGGATACCGTAATACCGGGCTGTACGGACCAC
>CAZAYA010000044.1:11722-18091 GCA_964489175.1 uncultured Flavobacteriales bacterium
TGCAGGCGTTCATTCCGGGGGAATCCCCACCGGAGGTGAGCAGGCCGATCCTTTTGTGATCATTTTCCATACAGACTCAAAAATAAGGTCAATAGCGCAAAAGGAAGTTCCTTGATGGCCTTATAAAGCAATTTCAGATCGAAAACACACTTAGCATGCAATACAGATATCAACCTATATTGCTGAATTTCAGCATTAAAATTCTTTAACTGACATTTTGAACATATGAGTATATTTTCAATGTTCCCCTTCCCAATACAAAATAGTTATCCTCAAATTCGACATCGTGATCGAATACCCTGAGGAATGATCGCTCCCTTTCAAGGATATTTCCCAAATTCGGGGGCCGATGGCCCTCACCTATCTCGACATCACCGTTATCGTCCTTTTCCTCGTGGCTTTCCTCTACATCGGGATCCACTTCAGAGGGAAGGCCGGTAACAGCTTAACGGACTTCTTCCTCGGGGGAAGAGGGCTGCCCTGGTACATCGCAGGCATGTCGATGGTGGCCACCACCTTCGCGGCCGACACACCCCTGGCCGTATCGGAAATGGTGGCCGAAAGCGGGATATCGAAGAACTGGTTGTGGTGGAGTTTCCTCACAGGCGGCATGCTCACCACCTTTTTCTTCGCCGACCTCTGGCGCCGTGCCAACATCCTCACCGAGCTGGAGTTCATCGACATTCGTTACAGCGGGCGATCGGCCAGGTTCCTTCGGGGTTTCAAAGCCGTTTATCTCGGGGTCTTTATGAATTGTATGATCCTGGGATGGGTCAACCTGGCGTTCAATTCCCTGCTCACTGCTTTTTTCGGTGTACCTGAGCAACAGGTCATCTTTTTTACGGGCGCGGCCATGCTCCTGGCCCTTTCCTACTCTTCTGTATCAGGATTGCTGGGGATCGCCATCACGGATGCTTTCCAATTCATCGTGGCCCTCACGGGCACCGTCATTCTGGCCTTTTTGGTGGTCAATTCCGAAGATGTCGGTGGCATAAGCGAGCTTCAGGGGACATTACCCAACGCCTACTTCGATTATTTCCCGAGCCTGTCGAACAACGGGCTCGATGCCACCCATACCCTCACGCTCAGCGTCGGGGCATTTCTCTCTTATATCGGGATCCAATGGTGGTCGAGCTGGTATCCAGGAGCGGAACCAGGTGGTGGAGGCTACATCGTCCAACGGATGATGAGTACCCGCACGGAAAAGGATTCCGTCCTGGCCAGTCTGTTCTTCCAAATAACCCATTATTGCCTGCGCCCCTGGCCCTGGATCGTGGTAGGACTATGCGCCATCATGCTCTACGATCCCGGTATCGCTCTGGACAACCCTGCGTTGGAGCAAAAAGTGCTGGAGCTCAAGGAGCAAGGGGTGCCTCTTCAGGAACTGGACCAACACATTCCTGCTCTGGCCGAAGCAGGGGAAGGAAGCAAGCTTCAGCAAGCTGCCCATTACACTTATAACCCCCGTCTTGGATATGTTTTCGCCATGAAGGATTTCCTTCCTTCAGGACTCAGAGGGTTACTTCTGGTAGCCTTCATCGCCGCATACATGAGTACCGTTTCCACCCACCTGAACTGGGGAGCGAGCTACCTCGTGAACGACCTCTATCTGCCCTACCTCTCAAAAAGGAAAAAGGACGACCGAGCGCAGGTCAGGATAAGCCGGATCGTGACAGTAGGCATCATGGCCCTGTCGCTGGTCATCACCACCCAGATCACTTCCATATCGGGGGTTTGGGAGTTCATTCTGGAATGCGGGGCAGGTCTCGGACTCGTGCTGATCTTGCGGTGGTACTGGTGGCGGATCAATGCCTGGAGCGAGATCACAGCCACCATCATCCCTTTCATTGCCTACGGGATCGGTAAATTACTTCTGGAACCCCAACTGGGAGCAGGATTTGTGGAAAACCGGGGCACATTTTACTTCACAGTAGGCATTACCACGATCGCCTGGCTCCTGGTTACTTATATCACCCCGGCAGTCGACCGCGATAAATTGAAATCCTTCTATAGCAGGGTAAGGCCGGACGGGGCCTGGGAAAAGGTCGCCCGCGACATGGGTGAACAAGGAGAAAGCAACTCCCTGGGCGGTTTGCTGGTATGCTGGATCAGTTCAGTAGCCCTGGTGTATTCGGTGCTGTTCCTGACCGGCGACTTGATCCTGGGCCGGTACGGATCAGCATTTATTTACGGAGGTTCAGCCCTTGCCGCTTTCCTCGTACTCCGTTACGCCATGGGGCATACCCGGATCTTCAGGCGGGAAGAGTGAAGAAAAGATCAGCTAAACCCGTGTCACAAAGGGACATTTTCTTTGAGATTTGATCTTTTTTTCATTATTTCGGCACTAATTAAAATCCCTATAAGCACATGAGAACTGCATCGTTCCAAAAGACCAGGTCCAGCCTCGCTATCACCTGTGTCATCGTTCTGGCCTTGTTCACCGGTTGTGGAGGCGAAGGAAAAAAGGAGAAAGGTGTGGATCCCTCCAAGCTTAAGGTCGACAGCACAAGATCCAACATCATCAACGTCGGGGGAGAGCTCTTCAGCATTCCTTCTCCCATCCAGACTGCTTTACTGATCAAGCGTTCTGGCGCGGAATTCAAGAAAGATGCCCTGAACAACTCCGAAAACGCCCCCAGTTATACCACCAAGCATAAAAAAGCGTTGAACCTCGGTGTTTACGGAGCTGATCTGGGGTATGTGACCATCTACGATCAAACGGACAATGCGCTTTCCTATCTGAACGCAGTCCGCCATTTGTCCGATGAACTCGGCATTGCCGGGGCCTTTAACAAGTCCCTTTTCGAACGATTCAACAACAACCTCGGGAACGAGGACTCCATGCTGGTCCTGGTATCCGATGCTTTCAAGGCGGGAGATGCATACCTCAAGAACAATGACCGGCATGATGTCGCCAGCCTGGTACTCGCCGGAGGCTGGATCGAAGCAGTCCACTTCGCAACGTTGGTAGCCCTGGAGAACGAGGACGAAAAAGTCATCGAAAGGGTCGGTCAGCAAAAAACCTCCCTGGACAACCTGATCAACCTCCTCTCCAACTCCCGCTCACCACGAGGCAGCCAGCGGGAAATGAGCGACCTGATCAGCGACCTGGCCGACCTCTACCGGCTGTTCGAGGACATTGAACAAGAATACACCTTCAAGCAACCAGAAACAAAACCAGAAGAAAAGACCACGATCCTGAAAAGTGAGACCCAGGTAAAGATCACCAAGGAGCAACTGAAAAAGATCGCCGATAAAGTGCGTTCCATCCGCTCTGATATTACCGGCTAACAGGCCTGCAAAACAACAACGACCCTATGAAAGTCTACCGGACCCTTACCATCGTTCTCACCTTTTTCACCCTGCTTTCCTCCAACGGTGAACTGGTGGCCCAGTGCGATACGATCGCGTCTATTTGCGACAAGCACATTACCGAGGATTTCATCTCCGACGGTCAGTCCTATCGGGCTCTTATTCACAACGAGGAAGTAGCCGAGTTCCACACCACTCTTTTCGGAGGAAGCACCTATAGAGTAGCCGCCTGTAGTGGTCTGGCCGATGGCAACCTCATCTTCAAGCTTTACGACGAGGAAAGGAACCTCCTTTTCACCAACAAGAAACATGGAAACTCCCCTTACTGGGACTTCCAGGTTCCCTCGACGACCAATTGTATCATTGAGGCCAAGCTCGACCCGACCAAAGCAAGCTCCGGTTGTGCCGTGCTCCTGATCGGGTTCAAGGAATGAAAAAGAGGTTCTTCGGAGGGAAAGAACAGTAAGTACTGCACTTTTAACGCTTCAGCGATCTCTTCGGAAGGATCCCCTTGGTGAATTGCTCGCAAAACAACCATGAGCGAACGGATATTACGGGCATTGATGCAGCTTTTCGCGATCATCGCGAAAGTGGAGGTCGTGCCGGAAGCATCTGAAGAGGAGAAAGAAGGAGAGGGAACCTCTTCTGTTCCCCATGCCGTAGGAGAAGGGCGGGACATCGTCAAGCTGTTCCTCAAACAGCGTCTCAACCAGGAACTGGTCGAAGAATACCTTCAGATCTTCGACGAGTACCTCGAGAAACACCAGAAACTTTCCAAGCGCAAAAAAGGCGACGAAAAGAAGAAAGGGATCTCCGTGAATTCGGTGAAGGTCCTGCGGATCTGCACGGATATCAATGCCGAGCTAACCCAGAAACAGAAACTGGTCGTTTTCATCCGCCTCCTCGAATTCATCTATTCCGGCGATGAAGTAACGGAACAGGAGCTCGAGTTCGTCTCCACCGTCAGCGACACTTTCAACATCTCCAAAGAGGAATTCGAGATCTGCAAGTCCTTTATCGAAAACAAAGAGGAAACGCAGGAAGATTCACCGTATCTCCTCTATGTCGACAACAAGGAGAACCACGAGGAGCAGTTCGAGAAGACCAAACATATCCGCAGTGACGGGCTCACAGGGCAGCTCCGCGTCCTCCGGGTCCCAAGTGTGAACATGTTCCTCTTCCGGTATTTCGGTCCCAATGAGCTCTACCTCAACGGGCAGCTCATCAACAACCGGAACACTTATATCCTCACCAACGGCTCTTCGGTCAGAAGCTCGCTCATCCAGCCGATCTATTACAGCGACATCATCAACTCCTTTTTGACCGATACGGCTTCCGAAAAGCTCGTCTTCAAAGCAGAACACATTTCCTATCAGTTCCCCAACGGCACCATCGGCCTTCATGATCTCACCCTCACGGAAGAATCCGGAAAACTCTGTGGGATCATGGGGGGTAGCGGAGCCGGAAAGTCCACCCTGCTCAACGTACTGAACGGCAACAACCCGCCGAGCAAAGGATCCGTGAAGATCAACGGAGTGGACATCCACCACGAAAAAGACCAGATCGAAGGAGTGATCGGGTACATCTCCCAGGACGACCTGTTGATCGAGGAATTGACCGTATTCCAAAACCTCTTCTACAACTCCAAGCTCTGCTTCGACCGTTACAACGATGGACAGATCGCCAAGATGGTCATCAACCTACTCAAGAGCCTGGGCCTCTACGAGATCAAGGACCTGAAGGTGGGGAGTCCGCTGGACAAGACCATTAGCGGAGGACAGCGTAAAAGACTCAACATCGGCCTGGAGCTGATCCGGGAACCTTCCGTGCTCTTCGTGGACGAACCGACCTCCGGCCTGTCATCCCGGGACTCGGAGAACATCATGGACCTCCTCAAGGAACTGGCCCTGAAGGGAAAGGTCATCTTCGTCGTGATCCATCAACCTTCCTCCGACATCTTCAAGATGTTCGACAAACTCCTGATCCTCGACCAGGGAGGCTACCCCATCTACAACGGTGACCCGGTAGACAGCATCATCTACTTCAAAGAAGAGGTCGATCACATCAACAGCAGTGAGAGCGAATGCCCGACGTGTGGTAACGTAAACCCCGAGCAGATCTTCAACATCATCGAATCGAAGGTGGTGGATGAATTCGGGAACCTCACCTCCAAAAGGAAAGTGTTACCCAAAGAGTGGTACGAAGCCTATAAGAGGAACATTGGCAACAAAGCCCGTGATACGGAGCAGGTGGACCATTCCCCGGAGAGTACCTTCAAGATCCCGAACAAGCTCAAGCAGTTCAAAGTGTTCCTCACCCGGGACATGCTCTCCAAGTATAGCAACAAACAGTACATGCTCATCAACTTCCTGGAGGCCCCTGTACTGGCAGCCATACTGGCTTTTTTCGTCAAGTTCTACGCATCCGAGGCCGGATCGCTGGAATACATCTTCCGGGAGAACGTGAACATTCCTTCCTACCTCTTTATCGCCGTGATCGTCTCCCTCTTCCTGGGGCTTACGGTCAGCGCAGAGGAGATCATCCGGGACCAGAAGATCCTGAAACGGGAATCCTTCCTGAACCTCAGCAAAGGCAGTTACCTCTTCTCCAAGATCAGCATCATGTTCCTGATCTCCGCGGTCCAGGCCCTCTTCTTCGTCCTCGTCGGGAATTTGATCCTGGAGATCAAAGGCATGTACCTCAGCTACTGGATCATCCTCTTCTCAACCTCCTGCTTTGCGAACATGCTCGGACTGAACATTTCCGCCAGCTTCAACTCGGCCAAAGTGATCTACATCCTCATCCCTCTTCTGATCATTCCCCAACTGCTCTTCAGCGGCGTGATCGTCAAATTCGACAAGCTGCATCCCTCCTTTTCTTCCCAATCAAGCGTTCCGCTCATCGGGAACATCATGGCATCCCGCTGGGCTTTCGAAGCCCTATCCGTTACGCAATTCAAGGACAATACCTTCGAGGAGGAGTTCTATCCCTTCGACCGGTCCATGAAGTTCGCCAACTGGAAAAAGGACTTTTGGATCCGAGGGGTACGGAACAGGC
>CAZAYA010000045.1:0-17628 GCA_964489175.1 uncultured Flavobacteriales bacterium
TCCTCGGCGGATAATCCGGTGCATGAAGGGCAGGCAGAGTTCTTCAGAGCGCTGGAGGAATTCAAGTTCCTGGTGGCCACGAGCCTGATCCTGTTCTTCGTAGGGGTCAAGGATGATATCATCGGAACAGCACCTGCCAAAAAGATCCTGGCGCAATTCCTGGTCGGGTTCATCCTCGTGGTGGTGGCCGATATCCGTATCCAAAGCATGCACGGCATCTTTGGTGTTCATGTGCTCCCTTATTGGGGGAGCTTGTTCCTCTCCGTCTTCACTTACATTGTGATCGTGAATGCCTTCAACCTGATCGACGGCGTGGATGGCCTGGCTACAGGGATCGGACTGATCAATGCTGTCCTGTTCGGCATCTGGTTCTACCTGGCCGGAGATGTGCCCCTTTCACTGCTGGCATTCGTCCTGGCCGGATCCCTTCTCGGGTTCCTGTTGTTCAATTTTTCCCCGGCCAAGGTGTTCATGGGCGATTCCGGCTCCCTGATCATTGGATTGGTCCTTTCTTTCCTGGCGATCCGCCTTATCGAGCATAATACTGCTGCTCTTCCGGACTATGTTCGCGGCGTACCGACCCCTATCTTCGCCATGGCCACCCTTTGTTATCCCCTTATCGATACGTTACGGGTGTTTACCCTCAGGGCTCTGAAAGGCCGCTCTCCTTTCGAAGCCGACCAGAATCACATCCATCACCGCTTGCTTCGCCTGGGCCTGGGGCATCGGGGAACTGTGCTTGTCCTCTATAGCTTCAATGTAGTGGTTTGTGCCTCTGCTTTTTTCTTCACAGGGATGACACCCACAGTGGCTTTGCTGGGGGTCCTGCCCATCGCTTTTGTGCTGATCGCGATCCCTTACTTTTTCAAACCCGTAACGGACGAGCGATGAGGTGGGGGAATGCCCGGTCTCTGCTCCTTTTTTTCTTTCTTCTTGCAGGAAAAGCCGGGGGGCAGTCCTACTTTATCCCGCTTGACCGGACGGCTTCGCATTGGTTCGAACGACAACGAGCCTTGTCGGACAGCAGCCTGCATACTTCCATCCGTCCTTATACCCATCCGGAACGGCGTTTTGTCCCGGATACTTCATGGCGTTCCAGGCTTACTTTTCGCAAAGACAACGATCCCTGGCGGATCTGGGGAAGTCCTTTGGTCGATCTGGGAGCAGGGTATTCCACCGGTCCGAATGACCCCGTCTGGCGTTGGGGAGCAGGAGCGGAGGTCGGTATGGACAATGGTCGAAACCTGGTCTTTTACGGTCGTTTCCTGGGAGCGGCCTCCAATGATCTGTTCCTGGATCCTTTCGGGATCCGGGATGATGTAGTTCCGGGGTCAGGGCTGTCTCGTACTGGGGGGTCGGGAGGAATTTATCTGGATGCTGAAGCTTATGCAGGGTATTCTCCCTCGCAGCACTTCACTTTCCACATCGGAAGGGGGCAGCACCAGTTCGGGAATGGCTACCGTTCTCTTTTGTTATCGGATAATACTGCTCCCTATCCTTATCTCAGGCTGGAGACAGAGGTCTGGAAATTGAAGTATATCAACCTTTATACCTGGTTCCGGGACAAGGGGGCCGTTGATACACCTCCTTCTGACCTTTCCTCGAAATTCGGGACGTTCCATTACCTCAGCTGGCAGGCGACCGACTACCTTCAGCTTGGCCTTTTCGAATCGGTCATCTGGCAGGGAGAGGATTCTCTGGTGACCCGGGGCTATGAGGTGAATTACCTGAATCCGATCATCTTTTACCGGCCAGTGGAGTATGCCCAGGGATCGGCTGACAACTCCCTAATGGGGTTGGACCTTCAGTTAACCCTTTGGAAAAGATACCAGTTCTACGGACAATTGGTCCTGGATGAGTTCTTGCTGGAGGAGCTTCGTGAGAATCGCGGGTGGTGGGGGAACAAATATGGCTGGCAGGCAGGTCTGCAGGCCTTCGATCTTTTTGGGGTGACCGGGCTGGACATCCGGGGTGAGGTGAATTCCGTTCGGCCGTATACCTATTCGCACGGAAGCGTTTTACAGAGTTATGGCCATTATACAGAACCCCTGGCGCATCCTTATGGGGCGAATTTTCGGGAGGGATTGTTCGTGGCGGATCTTGTGCGGGAACGGTGGTGGTTTTCTTTGAGGACGGCCCTGGCCCGGATCGGGACGGACCCCTATCCTTCGACCAATTACGGAGGGAACATCTATCGTTCCTATATTGACAGGGTCAGTACCTATGGTCATGAGATCGGGCAAGGAGTTCGGTGGGATATGATGACCAGTATTCTGAGCATCAGTTACCTTTTTGTTCCCTCCAACAATCTTCGGGCAGGTATCGGGTATGGCTACCGCTCCATGAGAAGCGATAACTGGTCGGATGCGGACCATTTTGTGGCCCTTTCCTTGTATGCCGGGTTGTCTCGCCGGTCTTCCCTTTTCGGGAGTGCCCTTCCCTGACCCAGGTCATAAAACACCTCTGGAGATCCCTTTACCTTTGAAGTAAATGCCTTGGGTGGTCGTGATACTGGCTGTGCTTTGGTGTGGCTTCACCCTGGCCATCAGCTTTATGGAGGCTGTCGTCAAATTCCGGGCCCCTTCGCTCACCCGGTCGGTGGGGTTGGATGTGGGGCGCTATGTTTTCAGGGCGCTGAACCGGGTGGAAATGATCCTGGGAAGTGTTCTGTTCATGCTGGGAACAGGAATGAGGTTGGGAATGGCCAGGAGCATCCTTTTGCTGCAAACCTTCTGGTTGCTACCGGCGATGAACCAAAGGGCAGAGCAATACATCAGTGGCCATGCGCCTCCGAGATCCCGGATCCACCTGGCCTATGTAGCATTGGAAGTCTTGAAACTGGCAGGTGTAATATCGCTGGTGGGATTTCAAGTCACAGAACACCTATGAAAAAAGACCTGGAGAACAAAGCTGATATTCAAGTGCTGGTGGATCGCTTTTATGAAAAGGTGGAAGCGGATGCCTTGCTCGCGCCCATTTTCAATAAGGTGGCGGAAGTGGATTGGGACGCCCATCTGCCGAAGATGTATGAATTTTGGTATTCGATCCTTTTCGGAGGTGGGAATTACAAAGGCGACCCGATGACTGTTCATACGGATCTGGCCGGGAGAACTGAAATGGGGGAAAAACAATTTTCCCGCTGGCTTACGCTTTTTGAAGAGGCCGTACGAGAGCATTTTGAAGGGCGTATGGCTGATGAAGCTGTGCAACGTGCTCATTCCATCGCCGGTATCATGAAGGTCAAGGTGGCCCGGAAAGGTGAAGCCTGAAAGCAGAGAATAATGACCGAGGTTTTGTTTCTTTACGGTCGGAAGGCAGCAAAAAAGAGCAACTCATGGCAAAAGACCGCTCCAAGGTCCTGAAGCGGATCGAAGAAAAGTACGAAGCCCTCGGGCAGGAGGCTTCTCCTTACCTGGAGGGACTGGTATGGCAGAAACCAGTAAACTACTGGGAGTATATCGATGTGGATACCTTGCTGAATCTGCAGAAGGCCCGCACCGACCTCCCCGATGAGGAGATCTTCATCATGTACCATCAGGTAACGGAACTCTTTTTCAAGATGATCCTCAATGAGATCCGCAACATTGCCGGTCATGAAGCCCTGACCGGAAAAACCTTTGATCACCATCTGGAGCGGATCGGTCGCTACATCGATATCCTTACGCTCTCTTTCGACATCATGAGGGATGGGATGGAAGTAGAACAGTACATGAAGTTCCGGAATGCGCTGACCCCCGCCAGTGGATTCCAGAGTGCCCAGTACCGGAAGATCGAGTTCGGGTGCACGGATGTGCATCGACTCCTTAATAAAAGGGTTCGAGAAGAGCGCCCGGAGGATATTTCCTGTGAAGAAGCCTTCGATGAATTGTATTGGCAGGATGCTGGCCGTGATCACCGGACCGGTGAAAAAAACCTTACCCTGCGACAATTCGAAGAAAAATACCGTGGTGAATTGATCGCTTTTGCGGGAGCATTACAGGAAAAGAATCTGAGGACCCGGTACCGGGCGTTGCCCGATCAGGAACAGAGCGAGAAATTGAAGCAGGGGCTTCGCAAAGTGGACCACAAGATCAATGTGGAATGGCCGCTTGTTCATCTCCGGACCGCTGAGCATTACCTGGAGAGCGGAGGTGGAACGAAGAAAGCCACCGGCGGAAGTGAATGGAAGAAATACCTGCATCCGGCCTACCAGCGCCGGATCTTCTTCCCGGAGCTCTGGAGTGAACAGGAGTTGGAGAACTGGGGTCAGGATGAAATATGAGTGGACCTGGCCCGGAATACGATGGTTTGCTGAGAAGTTGCTACTTTTGTTGAAGCGTTTTACCCTCCTGTATTGCTTGCCGGACGAACATATTCATTGACGCACAGTGCTATCAGGGCAAGGGTAAAGGATATCGCCCTCCTTTTCAAGCTTCGGCTCACTTTCATCGTTGTTGTTTCCGCCGTACTCGGCTTTCTGCTTACTCCGGCTCCGTTGATCTGGTCTGATCTGCTGATGTTGATCCTCGGTGGCTTTCTCGTTACGGGTGCTTCCAACAGTATCAACCAGATCCTTGAACGGGACCTGGATGCGCTCATGGACCGTACTTCCGATCGACCGCTCCCCAGTGGCCGGATGTCTGTTCCAGAAGCCCTTTGGATCGGGATCGGAGCAGCCCTGACCGGGATCTTCCTGCTCTGGTATTTCCTCAACCCGCTGAGTGGGATCCTGGGAGCCCTCGCATTCTTCATCTATACATTGGCTTATACTCCGTTGAAACGGATCACTCCCCTGGCGGTCTTTGTCGGGGCCATTCCCGGGGCGATTCCTCCTATGTTGGGGTGGGTGGCCGTTACCGGCGATTTCGGTCCTGAGCCGGGGGCGCTCTTCGCCATGCAGTTCATGTGGCAATTCCCCCATTTCTGGGCGATCGCCTGGGTAATGGATACGGATTACCGCAAAGCGGGATTTCGGTTACTACCTTCCCGTGAGGGAAAAACAAAAGGGAGCGCCTTCCAGGTGCTGTTGTATTCTTTGTTCATGCTTCCGGCAGCTTTGTTGCCCTGGATGTTCGGGGTAACAGGAGTAGCTTCGGCGATCTTCTCCGCAGTTTGTGGCCTGTTGTTCCTCTTCCAGGCCTGGAAACTGTTCCGGGGATGTGAGGACAAGGACGCCAAACGCTTGATGTTCGCCTCTTTCCTTTATCTTCCGGTAGTACAATTGGCGTACGTTCTCGATAAGATCTGATATTCTTGACAAAGAGAGACTTTGAAACGATCGATGAGGGTGCCCGGAAGCGACGGGCCAAGAAAATGCTGCTGTACCTCGGCATTTTCAGCATCGTTATGTTCTTTGCCGGCCTTACCAGCGCCTTCATCGTTAGCCAGTCCAGCGGTTTTTGGGTGAACATCCGGCCGCCAGCGGCTTTTTATACCAGCACTGCATTCATCCTGTTCAGCAGCGTTACCATGAACCTGGCTGTTGGGGCGGTACGGAAAAGCCAGTACCAAAAGGTGAAGAACTACCTGCTCTTCACCTTCCTCCTCGGCATCGGCTTTGCTATTTCCCAATACATCGGATGGGGGCAAATGATCGAACAGGGCAATTACGTGGTGGGGAACATTGGAAAAGTATCCGGTGAATACGGAGTGGATCATACCTACACCTACAAAGGGCAGGAACTGACCCGGGAGAACGGGAAGTTCTACCTGCCGGACGATCGGTCCCGGGAAAACCCGCTCAACAAAGAGCTGGAAGCCAGCCGGAACACAGCCAGTTCCTATATGTATGTCTTGACCGTGGCTCATGTGCTCCACCTGCTGGGAGGCTTGATATACATGGGGGGAGTGATCATCGGGGCGTTACGGCGGAAATACGACGCTTCGAACCATCTTAACGTGAGCCAATGTGCTACCTACTGGCACTTTCTGGATGGATTGTGGCTCTACTTATTATTATTTTTCCTATTTATTCATTAAAATTGCACCCTAAACCTTCCTAAGCTCATGGCAGCCGAGGCAACGAAACCGATGGACAGCGCGACCACCCTCTGGGGGGGAGGTGGTTCACCTTTCAAGGTGAGTTATGGCAAGTTGATGATGTGGTTCTTCCTCATCTCCGATGCCCTTACGTTCGGAGGCCTGCTGACCGCACTTGGCTTTGCCCGGCATATGTATGCCGGCGAATGGCCTTCTGGAGAAAAGGTCTTTCAGGCTTTCCCTTTTCTCGGAGATGGTTATCCGCTTCTCTATGTTGCTCTGATGACCTTCATTTTGATCGTTAGCTCCGTGACGATGGTATTGGCGGTGGAAGCAGGGCACCGGATGGATAAGAAAGGGGTCGTTAAATGGCTGGCCCTGACGGTCGTGGGAGGATTGTTCTTCCTGTTGTCCCAAGTCTGGGAGTGGTCCCACTTTATTCACGGCAAAGAGGTGAATGGAGAGCTGATGCATGCTACCCTTGTCCAAAACCCTTATGGTCCGCAACTGTATGCGGATTTCTTCTTTTTCATCACCGGCTTCCACGGCTTCCACGTGTTCAGCGGAGTGGTCCTCAACGTGATCATCCTGACGATGGTCCTGAAAGGAACCTTCGAAAAGGTCGGTCATTATGAGATGGTCGAGAAAGCTGGTTTGTACTGGCACTTCGTCGATCTCGTCTGGGTATTCGTTTTCACGTTCTATTACCTGCTATAGAAATCAAGTCGCGCCGCCATGGAAAGGGATGATACGCACGAATATTCGCTCTACTACCACCACGATGAGGAGGCAGGGCGGAAGATCCGTAAGAAGATCTGGATGGTCTTCTGGATCCTGCTCATCGTTACGACCGCTGAGGTCCTGATCGGAGCCTTCCGGGATTCTCTCGGACTCCCCTGGATAGCTGTTAAATACGCCTTTATCATCATGACACTGGTCAAGGCCTTCTACATTGTCATGAGCTTCATGCACCTGGGCGATGAAAAGAGCAACCTGCGGAATTTCATCATCATTCCCTACGTGATCTTTATCGTGTACCTGGTCTTTATCGCACTGGTCGAATCTGTTCACATCAACCAGTTCCTCAACCTTTTCCACGGGCTCGGCTGACCGGCCCATGTCTTGGTCCCCCAAATACAAGAAGATCCTCGCACTGGCGGTTTTGCTCCTTTTGCCGGGGACCTTCTTCATTATTTTCGGTCTGCTCGGTGAGCATCAGTTCGAAACCCTTCCTTATTACGGCCCGAAAGAGGCGGTGACCAAAGAGGTGGGGGGTGAGACCGTCACCGATACATTCTACCACCAGCTCCCCGATTTTCGTTTCCACGATCAGGATGGCAATGTCATTACGCGGGATTTCTTTGATGATAAGATCCTCGTGGCTGAATTCTTCCGGGAAACGACCCGTTTGAAACGCATCTTCATGGAGTTCGGGGAGGAGCCGGATATTTATTACATGTCCCATACGACGGACCCGGGGATGAACAAGAAGGCTGAACTGAAATTCTACGCCGATCGGATCCATGCCGATACTTCAAAATGGAAGTTCGTCCATGCACCAGTGAGGAAGTTCGAAGCGTTGGCGATCGAAGGGTATTTCAAGGAAAGTGCTCCTGACACGAATATTCGTGAACTCATCCGGCATCCTGTGTTAATTTTGATCGACAAGCAGCATCGGGTCCGTGGGGTGTACGACGGTGATTTTTCAGAAGAAGTGAGCCGTTTGATGGATGAGATCCGGTTACTGAAAAAGGAAGAAGACCTCCAAGAATATCGCTCATGAGGACCTGTATCAGTCTGTTCGCTTTGTTATTGCTCTTTTTGAGCAGTTGCTCCAATGGTGAGAAAGAACTTCCCTATCTGGGCCCCACGGACCGGGCCGGGGGAGATACGGTCCATCACCGCGTCCCTGCTTATACATTGACGGATCAGTCCGGCCAGCCTTTTATCATCAAAGCCCAGGGCGAAAAGGTGATCGTAGCCGATTTTTTCTTCACCACCTGCCCGACGATCTGTCCCAAAATGACCGAGCATTTCCGGCAATTACAGGAAAAACTCAAGGAAGAAGGTTTGCAGGACAAGGTATGGTTGATCTCTCATACTGTGGACCCAAAGCATGACAGTGCTGCTGTGCTAAAAGCCTATGCGGAGAAGCACAAGGCTGATACCGAACACTGGAAATTCCTTACCGGTGATAAGGAGAAGATCTACACCCAGGCCGCGAAAGGCTATCTCCTGAGTGCTGGGAAAGACAGTACTCTTCCAGGAGGTTTCCTGCATTCCGGCCAGTTCACCCTGCTCGATCGCCAGCGCCATATCCGTGGCTATTACGATGGGACCAAGAAAGGCGTGGTGGATAAGGTCCTGCAAGATATCCGAACCCTGACCCGTTCTGCCGATGGCTCCTGACCGCAAGGATCGTTCGCTTCCGCTCATCATTGCGTTGTCCATCGCGATACCGCTGATCGTGACTTTGCTGTACCTTATGCCTAAAACCGGTTGGGCTGAAGGCACGGATCTACGTTTCTTACCACTGACCAATGCTATTATCAACGGTACCACTACGTTGATGTTGATCGCCGGAGGTGTTGCGGTGAAACAGAAGCGCTATACCCTCCATCAACGTTTCATGACCATGGCACTGGTGCTGTCTGCCTGTTTTCTGATCTCTTACGTCATCTACCATGCTTCGGCCGAGTCCACTTCTTATGGTGGAGAAGGAGCATTACAATACATTTATTACTTCATCCTGCTTACCCACATCCTGCTGGCCATCGTTATCGTGCCCCTCGTTCTGATCACGGTGGTCCGCGCCTGGTCGCAGCGTTTCGACAGGCACAAGAAGATCGCTCGCATCACCTTGCCGTTGTGGTTGTATGTGACGGTGACGGGAGTGCTGGTGTATGTGATGATCTCGCCGTATTATTAGAGAAGGGAGATGGGAAATGCCAAATGCCAGATGGGTTTTGGCATTGGGTCAAAGGCATGCTTTTTAGCCCCATTTGGCATTTGCCTTCTGGCATTTCCCCCATCACCTCTTCCTTCGTATCTTTGCCCACAACACAACAAGATGTCCCGTACCCGCATCATCATACTGTTAAGTTTGTTCGCCATCGGGTTGTTCCTCAGCCTGGATGCCGAAGCCCAGTGCGCTATGTGCAAAGCTGTGGCTGAAAGCGGGACCGATGATGGGGGAGAGTCCGTGTCCAAAGGATTGAACAACGGGATCCTCTATCTGATGGGGATCCCTTACGTGTTGCTCATTACCCTTTTCGCCGTTTTCTTCCGCAAAAAGTTCCGGAGTTTTCTGCGGGAATTCCTCTCTGCCTGATATGTCAAGGCTTTTCAGGTTGCCCTTTGAACAAAAGGGCGTCCTGTCGGTTTCCTGAAAGCCAGGGAACGGGAAAATAGCGGTTTGGAAGTGGTTTCAGGATCCCTTACCTTTGCCCCAGTTTTATGGAGACACTTATCCAGAAAGGTTCAGGGACCAGGCCCGCCAATACCTTGGCAACCGATCAGCAAAGCTGATCCGGTGCTAATTCCTGGCCCTCCGGAAGGAGGGGGAAGATAAGTCAGACATAGGACCCGTTTTGGAAGGATCTCCTCTGACTTATCGGAGGAGATTTTTTTTAAAAGGACGTTAAAAACCGACACAAGGTTATGAGCCAGAATTTACACGAAATACTCAAAGAAAGGATCCTTATCCTCGATGGAGCGATGGGAACGATGATCCAGGGCTACCCCCTGGAGGAGGAGGATTTCCGAGGGGAGAGATGGAAGGACATCAACTTCGACATGAAGGGGAACAATGATATCCTTTCCATTACCCGTCCCGATGTGATCCAGGAGATCTATGAACAATACCTGGAAGCCGGGGCGGATATCATAGAGACCAACACTTTCAGTTCCACGTCCATCGCCATGGCCGATTACCATTGCGAGGATCCCGAGACCATCCGGGACCTCAACCTTGCCGCGGCTAAAGTGGCCCGCGAAGCAGCGGATGGATATACGAAGAAGACGCCTGACAAACCGCGTTTCGTAGCCGGCGTGCTCGGTCCTACGAACAAAACGGCTTCTATTTCGCCGGATGTCAACGATCCTGGTTACCGGGAAGTATCCTTCGATGATCTTGCAAAATCCTACAAAGAGCAAGCGAATGCTCTCGTGGATGGCGGGGTGGACTTGCTTCTCGTGGAGACGGTTTTCGATACCCTGAACTGTAAAGCTGCACTTTACGCCCTGAACGAACTCAAGGAAGAAAAGGGAGTTGATACGCCCATCATGGTTTCCGGCACCATTACTGATGCTAGTGGCCGGACCCTTACCGGACAGACGACGGAAGCTTTCTATATTTCCATCTTCCACGCTGACCTTTTCAGTGTCGGCTTGAATTGCGCCCTCGGGGCCAAGGACCTGCGCCCTTATGTCAAGAACTTGTCCGAGATCGCGGACAATTGCTACGTCAGTGCCCATCCCAATGCTGGCCTGCCGAATGAGTTCGGGGAATATGATCAGACCCCTGAACAAATGGCTGAACAGGTTGAGGAGTTCCTCAAGGATGGTTACCTGAACATCCTCGGAGGGTGCTGTGGGACCAAACCTGAGCATACGAAAAAGATCGCTGAAACGGCGGCGAAGTATTCACCGCGAAAAGTCCCTGCTTTCGAAGAGGAAGCAGTGGCCTGAAAAACTTACTCTGTCGGATTCGGATCTGACCCGTTCGAACGAGACAGCCAAACGATCCAAAATACCGGACCCAACGTTATGAGTGATACAGTTGAACAAGAAGCCCGAGCAAAAAAGAAAAAACGACCTGACGCCAGTAAGATCCCGAACCTCAAGCTCAGCGGCCTTGAGCCGTTGGAGGTAACGCCGGATACCAACTTCGTCAACATCGGGGAGCGGACCAACGTGACCGGCTCCCGCAAGTTCGCCCGCCTGATCCGGGAGGACAACTACGATGAAGCCCTCGAAGTGGCCACTCAACAGGTGGAGAACGGGGCGCAGATCATCGATGTGAACATGGATGAAGGAATGATCGATGGTGAAGAGGCCATGGTCAAATTCCTGCAGCTTGTCGCTGCCGAGCCGGACATCTCCAAGGTGCCGATCATGGTCGATTCCTCCAAGTTCCACATCATGGAAGCTGGCCTGAAATGCATCCAGGGACGGGGTATCGTTAACTCCATCAGTCTCAAGGAAGGCAAGGAGCAATTCGTGGACCAGGCCAAAAAAGTGAAAAGACTGGGAGCTGCGGTCGTTGTCATGGCTTTCGATGAGGACGGACAGGCTGACACCTACGAGCGTCGGATCGAGATCTGTCAGCGTTCCTACGATATCCTCGTGGATGAGATCGGATTCCCGCCCCAGGATATCATCTTCGACCCCAACATTTTTCCCATTGCGACTGGCATCGAGGAGCACCGGAACTATGCGGTGGATTTTTTCAATGCCACCAAATGGATCAAAGAGAACCTGCCCGGCGCCAAAGTAAGTGGTGGGGTCAGTAACGTCTCTTTTTCCTTCCGCGGGAATAATCCTGTACGGGAGGCCATGCATGCTATTTTCCTCTACCATGCCATTCAACATGGCATGGACATGGGGATCGTCAATGCCGGTATGATCCAGGTATATGACGATATCGATGAAGAGCTGCGCGAGAAGATCGAAGCGGTGATGTGGAACAAGCACGACAATGCTACCGAAGACCTCCTCGATTTCGCGGAAAGCTTCAAAGGAGAAGGGGCTTCCAGGCAACAGAACCTCGAATGGCGCGAATGGGATGTCAACAAGAGGATCGAGCATGCTCTTGTGAAAGGGATCCAGGATTATGTTGTGGATGATGTGGAGGAGGTTCGCCAGACGGTTGACCGCCCCATCCATGTGATCGAAGGTCCCCTGATGGACGGTATGAACGTGGTCGGCGACCTGTTCGGTGCTGGTAAAATGTTCCTGCCCCAGGTGGTGAAAAGCGCCCGGGTCATGAAAAAGGCCGTGGCCCACCTGATCCCCTTCATCGAAGCGGAAAAGGACGGCAAGCAGGAAGCTGCCGGTAAGGTCCTGATGGCTACTGTGAAAGGAGATGTTCACGACATTGGGAAGAACATCGTTTCCGTAGTGCTCGGTTGCAACAATTACGAAGTGATCGATATGGGGGTGATGGTACCCACGGAGGATATCCTGAAGAGAGCCAAGGAAGAAGATGTGGATGTGATTGGCCTCAGCGGTCTGATCACTCCTTCGCTCGATGAGATGGTGAATGTGGCCAAAGAGCTCGAAAAAGAAGGTTTCCAGGTCCCGCTGTTGATCGGGGGAGCGACCACGTCCAAGGCGCACACTTCCGTGAAGGTGGAACCCAACTATTCCCAGCCTGTCATTCACGTGTTAGATGCTTCCCGTTCCGTACCGGTCGTTTCCAATCTGGTAACCGAGGACGGAGGCAACAAGGAGCGATACATCGAGTCGATCAAAGAAGAGCACGAGAAGATCAGGGAACGCCATGAAAAGAACAAGGAGAAGAAAAAGTACGTCTCCTATGAGCGCGCGTTGCAAAATAAAACGCCCATCGAATGGCGGAAGGAGGATGTCCCTCAACCCAAAATGACCGGGGTGAAAGCGATCGATGATGTTACCCTTGAAATGCTGCTCGATTATTTCGACTGGACACCTTTCTTCCAGACCTGGGAAATGGCCGGGAAATTCCCGAAGATCCTTGAAGATAAGAAAGTGGGGACTGAAGCCAAGAAGCTTTATGAAGAAGCCAAGGAGATGCGCGACAAAATGGTGAAGGAAAAATGGCTGAATCCCCGTGGTGTGATCGGCATCTGGCCGGCCAATTCCGATAAGGATGACATCGAGGTCTACAAGGATGAAGACCGGAAAGAGAAATTGACGACGTTCCACATGCTACGGCAACAGGGTGAGACCAAGAAAGATAACCCCAACCGTTCGTTGGCGGATTTCATCGCTGACAAGGATTCCGGGTTCAAGGATCACATCGGAGGCTTTGCCGTAACATCCGGGAAAGAAGTGGAGGACATTGTCAAAAAGTTCGAGCAGGACAATGATGATTACAATGCCATCATGGTCCAGGCCCTGGCCGACCGTTTCGCCGAGGCATTTGCCGAATATCTTCATGAACGGGTCCGGAAAGAGTTCTGGGGCTATGAACCCGAAGAAGAACTGAGCAACGAGGACCTGATCAAGGAAAAATACCGGGGTATTCGTCCGGCACCCGGCTATCCGGCTTGTCCGGACCACACCGAGAAGCCGATCCTGTTCGATGTGCTGAATGTAGAGGAGAATGCAGGGGTGTCTCTGACGGATTCCTGTGCGATGTGGCCGGCCGCTTCCGTGAGCGGATGGTATTTCGCCCATCCGAGTTCCCGGTATTTCGGCCTTGGCAAGATTCAGAAAGATCAGGTTGAAGATTACGCTCAGCGCAAGGGCATGACCCTGGAAGAAGCCGAGAAATGGTTGCAGCCGGTTCTGGCGTATGATCCGGAGTGATTAGCGCCTGGGATAACCTGCGGGGATATGGTTCCTGAGCAAAATCGAAGGGGCCGGCGCCTCCCGCAGTGATAGATCTTGTTGACCCAAGGAAAACCTCCAAGGCTAGAAGCGATCAGCCTTGGAGGTTTTTTATGCTTCCCATCCGCTCCCATTAAACCGAGAAATCCTTTTTTTGCAAGAGAAGCCGATAGGGGTAGAGAAACATGACCCGGAAGATCCCTTATCTTGCTTTCGCATAAAAGGAGTCCTTATGCAACGGTTGTTGATCTTTTTGTTCCTGTTGCCCTGGTGGAATGGCCTATCGGGCCAGGATACCACGGATCAAGGGAAAGCGTGGTCGTTGCGGGAATGCATCAACTATGCTCAGGAACACAACATCGAGCTTCGCAAGAACGAATTGCAGGTGGAGCGCACTTTTATCGATCACCAGCAAACGAAGTACAACCTGCTGCCGGACCTGAACGGATTCGCTTCCCACGGTTATAACTGGGGACAGACGATCGATCAGTTCACCAATACATTCGCCACTGAGCGGGTCCGAAACAACAGTTTTTCCCTGAGTTCCAGTATTACGCTTTTCAATGGCTTGCGGCAGTATAATGATATCAAGCGTTCTGAGTATGAGTTACAGTCCGGCCGGTACAATATTCAGAAAATGAAGGATGATCTGGCGATGAACATTGCCACGACTTATCTGCAGGTCCTCTTCAGCAAAGAACTGGTGCAAAATGCCGAACAACAAGTAGCGATCAGTCGCCTTCAGGTGGAGCGGATGCAAAAGCTGGAAAAGGCTGGCCAGAGAGCAAAGGGAGATCTGTTGGATATGGAGTCGCAGCTGGAGAATGAAAAGCTCAATTTGGTCAAGGCCGAGAATGACCTCCAGCTGACCCGCTTGCGCCTCACCCAATTGCTGCAGTTGACCGGAACGGAAGCGCAGGAATTCCGCATCGAAGAACCGGAATTGAAGGATGAGATGTTACCTGGTCAGTTGAAAGACCGCCCTCAGCAGGTTTATGAACAGGCTTTGGCTACTATGCCGGCTGTGAAAGGTGCTGAAGCGGGCATCAAAAGTTCCGCAAAGCAGGTTGCCATGGCGCAAGGCTCCCGGAGTCCTGTGCTTACCGTCAGCGGTTCATACGGAACAGGATATTCCGGAGCCCGGAAAGAAGCGGTGGGGACCCCGGAGATCGATGGATATGATACTCTTGGTTTCACGGTTCCTTCCGGAGAAGTAGTGGCCGTTCCTTCTTATGAAGAACCCGAAACCCAAACCATTGCTTTTGGAGAACAATTCACCGACAACCTGAACCAAACCCTTACTTTTCGGCTTACCCTTCCTATCTTCACCCGAATGAGTACTCACAACAGCATCCAGAAAGCCAAGCTCGCTCGTCAGCAGGCTGAGTTGGAACTGGAATCGGTGAAGAATTCTTTGCGGCAGGATATTCGACAGGCATACAACGATGCCCTGGCAGCCCGGCGGAAATTCCAGGCGGCCCAAAAGGCCGTGGAGGCGATGGAGGAATCATTTCGTTATTCGGAAATGCGTTATGAACAGGGGCTTATAACCACAGTAGAGTATACGGATGCGAAGACCAACCTGGCCAAAGCCCGCTCCGATCTGCTCCAGGCTAAATACGATCACTTGTTCAAGACCAGGATCCTGAAGTTTTACAAAGGAGAGCCCTTGACGTTCCAATAAAGCCATGAAAAAAAGGAATATTCTTATTCTGCTTTCCCTGGTGATGATCCTGGGAGTGATGGCTTGGTTCTTCGGCCGGAACCGTGATCAGACCATCAGGGTGACCACCGATAAGAGTAAAAAAAGGGACATCACGGAAACAGTGGCGGCCAATGGCAAGATCCAACCGGAGATCGATGTGAAGATCAGCCCTGATGTGTCGGGAGAGATCATTGTATTGGCGGTCGAAGAAGGAGACTACGTGGAAAAAGGGGACCTGTTGGTGAAGCTCAAGCCGGATGTTTATGAGTCTGCGCTCAACCGGGCAGAGGCTTCTCTGAACAATGCCAAGGCTAACCTGGCCAACTCCAGAGCCAGGCTGACCCAGGTTGAAGCAAAATTTCGCCAGGCTAAGGCCAATTTTGATCGCCAGAAAAAATTACATGAACAGGGGGCTATCTCCCAGGCGGATTTTGAAACGGCCCTTTCCAATTACGAAACAGCTGAGGCGGATGTGAAAGCAGCGGAGGAGACCGTAAGAGCTTCGCAATTCTCCGTGCAAAGTGCGGAAGCTTCCCTCAAAGAGGCCAAAGATAACCTGGAACGAACCATCATCCATGCACCCCGGTCAGGGACCATATCCGGATTACAGGTGGAGGAGGGAGAACGGATGGTGGGAACCGCCCAAATGGCTGGAACGGAAATGATGCATGTATCCGATCTGCACCGTATGGAAGTGGATGTAGAGGTGAATGAGAACGATATTGTCCGCGTGTCACTGGGTGATACAGCAGATGTGGAGGTGGACGCATACCTGGACGAGAACTTCCGGGGGGTCGTGACCGAGATCGCCAATGCAGCCACGACCAGTGGTCAGAGCGTGGACCAGGTCACTAATTTCTCCGTGAAGATCCGTTTGCTCCGCGATCCATACGAACATCTGTTGGTGGAAGAAGACTCGCTCGGGTCTCCTTTCCGACCCGGGATGTCAGCAACTGTGGACATTCGCACAGAAACCGTGAAGCAGGCGGTCAGCCTCCCCATACGGGCGGTGACCACCCGCGAGGATACGGCCGGAGGAAAAGAAGAGGAACTACAGGAATGTGTGTTCCGGGTCCGGGATAACAGAGCCCTCCGAACCGATGTGAAGACCGGCATTCAGGATAATAAGTACATCCAGGTCCTGGAAGGCATAGAAGCCGGGGAAGAAGTGATCACAGGTCCTTACGATGCCATTTCAAGAGAGTTGGCGGATAGCTCCAGTGTGGTGGTCGTTGAGGAAAAAGCATTGTTCGACAAGAAGAGCAAGTAGATCAGTGTTTTTCTTCTTCCTGCATTCGCCAGATCTTGAGCGACCGAAGGAAAACAGTGTAAGCCGACAGGCAGGCGATCACAAATCCTGCTTTCCCATCCAAGATCCCTCCTTTCAGCAAATAACTCCGGATGAACCGGAATTTTGGCTTCAGGGCCAGGTGGTAAAGGGTGATCTTTCCCGTCCGGGGAAAGCGGTCTTGTGCTCCCCAGGTGGTATACCGATCGATCTTGTTCAAGTAATCCGATAACCCTCGATAGGTGTAATGTTCTAATGGATGCTTCAGCCTTCCTACTTCTCCTGAGGTTTCGATCTCTTCATGGACCTGTACATCAGGATAGCGGCATTCGGCTTTTTTGATGAGTCGTATAACGGCGTCGTTCTGCCAGCCACTGTAGCGGATCCAGCGGCCCATGAAAAAGCTTTTCCGGGGGATCCAATAGGCTGCTTTGTTCATCCCCTTTTCCAGGATCGCCCGGATCTCTTGCTGCAATTTCGGGGTCACCCGTTCATCGGCATCCAGCAGGAGAATAACGTCGTAGGTAGCTTGGGGAATGGCCCAGTTTTTTTGAGCGGCAGGGTTTTCATATTCGTGGTAGAGTACTGTGGCCCCTTCTTGTTCGGCCAGGTCGACCGTACGGTCCGTGCTCCCCGAGTCCACCACGATTCTCTCATCGGCCCATGCCACTGAGCGAAGAGCGGCTTCGATATGAGTTTCCTCATTGAAAGTGGGGATGATGACGGAGAGTCGGGTCACAAGCGGTCAGGCTAATTATTGGCCAGGGTTTGATGGTACTGGTCGCGCAGCACCCGACGCATGATCTTGTTCGAAGCGGTACGGGGAAGCTGATCCACGGTTACCACATCGGCGATCTTGAACAAGGGGTTCAACTGTTCCTTGATGATCTTCTGGAAGGTCTTTTGCAGCGTATCGGTGTCCTTGTTCGCTTTTTCCCTGAGGACTGCATGGATCACCAGGCGGCTGGGGCCACCTTCAGGTGGGTCAACGGCGATGGCAGCCGTTTCTTTCACGTTCTCTTCCTGGTCCAGCAACCGTTCGATCTCCACAGAGGAAGTCTTGATGCCCCCCAGGTTCATGGTGTCATCTGCTCTGCCCTGAGGCCGGAAACGACCGTTTTCCAGAATACGAAGCTGATCTCCA
>CAZAYA010000046.1:0-17191 GCA_964489175.1 uncultured Flavobacteriales bacterium
GGTGCACCGTGCTCAGCCGCCGCAGGCCCGGGTTCAGTTTGCTTTTCCAGTTAGGGTCGTCGGACCAGTCGTCCACATCCACTTGGCCTTTTATACGGAACCAGGCAGCGTTGATGGCATGGTCCATGGGTTGGGTATGGCCCAGTTTCCGTTTCAGGAATTCCGCGCGGCCTGTGGCATCCACCACCCATCGGCTCTGGAAGGTCCGGGTTTCGCCTTCTGCTTTGGCTTCGATGGTATGGACACCTTTCCGGAGGTCGACGTGCTTCACGGCATGGCCGGTGCGGAAGTCGATGCCGTGTTCGCGAGCTTGCTTTTCGAGGTGGTTTTCCAGGGTACCGCGGTCCACCTGATGGCTCTGCACCGGCAGGGGATCGCGGGGTCCTAATTCCACTCGTCGGGCCAGGTCGGTCTTGTGTTGGGGAGAAAAGAAGAAGCGCAGACCGTGCTTGGGCAGTTCGTGTTCGTCCAGGTAGTCTTTGAGGCTCAGGATCTCGCGCAGGTAGTGGGTGCCCAGCTCCACGGTGGATTCCCCCACCTTGTGGACAGCGACGGGAGCAGCTTCTTTCCGCCGTTCTAAAACCAGAATGGAAAGTTCCGGTTCGGCTTGCTTCAGTTGGAGGGCAAGGGTGGACCCGGCCAGTCCACCGCCCAGTATGGTGACGTCATAAGAGGTCATGGAAAGTAAGATAGGGGATCAAGGCAAGCCGGAAAAGGTTCCGGCACCGAAGATAAGGGGTTCGGGGGAAAGTGTGGAACGGATCGGGGAGGAAAGCAAAATAGTAGGGGGGGCTTATTTTATTTACCTAACATGAAGAGGCGCCTTTGGTATAGGGGGCTGAGAAGTAAGAAAGTAATAATTTCTCCTCTGATAGCTTTCAACTACCTAAGAATATGGGTCAAGGGGTTGAAAAGGATGTACCAAAATATTAAGTATAGGGAAGGTCCTGGAGTTTCGGGACCATTCGAAAGCAGTTTTCCAAAAAGTACCAGACCTGTTCTTTGGGAGAAGGTCGATGGTGAAAGCTCGATAGGGGTGGCAGTTGGGCGATGATGGCCGGGATGACCCTGGCCCGGGGGGCTGCCGGTAGGCAGGACTATTCGAGGTTTCTTGATCTTTGGGTCCTTTTCCATCAAGGGAAAAGAACAGAGAAAAGGAGCGATCATGGAATGGAACCGATGAACAGCTGTGGATGTAGTATCAGCGCCGATCGGCCGATAAGTTCATTGCAACCCTTGACCGGCATGGGTACTCCTACCCACCCTGCAATTCCCTCAAATACAACTGCACCGTATTCTCCAATCCGTAATAAAGGGCATCGGAGATCAGGGCGTGGCCGATCGAAACCTCCAGCAATTCCGGTATGTTCCGGGTGAAATAAGCCAGGTTCCGGAGGTCCAGGTCATGGCCGGCGTTCAACCCAAGGCCGAGGTCTTGGATCTGTTGGGCGGCGTTAACATAGGGAGCGATCGCTTTTTCCCGGTCTTCAGGATACCCTTGAGCATATTCTTCGGTATAGAGTTCCAACCGGTCTGTTCCGGTGGGCACGGCTCCTTCGATAAGAGCCGGGTCTGTTTCGATGAAAAGAGAGGTGCGGATCCCTTTTTCTTTCAGGCGGCCGACAACATCCTGCAAAAACTCCTTTTGACCGATCGTATCCCATCCTGCATTGGAAGTGAGAACATCCGGAGGGTCGGGGACGAGAGTGACCTGATCGGGAACCACCTCCAGGACCAGGTCGAGGAAAGCCTCGCTGGGATACCCCTCCACGTTGAATTCAGTGGTTACCAGAGGGCGGAGGCTGCGAACGTCCTGGTACCTGATATGCCGTTCATCGGGGCGTGGATGGACCGTTATCCCCTCAGCACCGAACCTTTCACAATCCTGGGCCACCTGGAGCACATCGGGGATGTTCCCCCCTCTTGCATTGCGGAGGGTGGCCACTTTGTTGATGTTGACGCTTAACCTTACCATCAGGAGAAATTCATACTTTTGCCGCGCATGACGGCGCTAAATTTAAACGATCGTAAGCTTTTTCGGGATCTGTTATGATCGCTATCGAGACCGTTACCGATAAGATCGCTCCGCTTCATCTTTCCGACACCGGCGATACGGCTAAAGGGTCGATGGAAGGGTACAAGCTGAACCAGCTCCCTGTAGTGGATGAACAGAACCATTTCCTGGGGCTGATCTATCATGCTGACATCGTTGCCCGGGATGACCTCTCTTTTACCCTTGATACCCTTCAGGAAGACCTTATCAAAGCGTATGTGAAGAAGGACCAGCATCTCTACGAGGTGATCAAGCTGGTTCATGAGTTCGATCTCAGCATCGTGGCCGTGGTGGATGACGAGGAACAATTGTACGGCACCATTACCCTGGAGAACATCCTGCACCGGATGGCTGATACTGCCTCCATTACCGAACCCGGGGGGATCCTGGTGGTGCAGGTGAGTCGCGACGATTATGCCATGACCCAGATCGCTCAGATCATCGAGGGGAACGATGCCAAGATCCTGAGTTCGTATATCACTTCAGAAGCGGGTTCCCAATTGCTCGATGTGACGCTTAAAGTGAGCAAAAAGGACCTGGACGGGATCATTCAGACCTTCGAACGATACGAATACAATATCGTGGCCACCTATCAGGAGACCATGATCGAGGAAGACCTCAAGAACAAGTTCGAGGAGTTGATGAACTATATCAATATGTAGGGCCTCTTCTCTGGATCCCAATGCCTTTTTCATGACCCTCGCATTCTACGGAAGTACGTTCACCGATAATTGTATTCCCTATGTTCAGCGGTTGTTCAGCAAACTGGAGAGGGAGGGGGTCCCCTTTTTTATTTATGAGGATTTTGCCCGGTTCCTGTTGCCCAAGATCGAACTGGAACAGGAACACCCTACCTTTCGCTCCCATCAGGACATCAAAGGTAAGGTGGATACACTCGTGAGCATTGGCGGAGATGGAACGATGCTCAAATCGATCGTGCATGTCCGCGATTCCGGCATCCCTGTTATGGGTCTGAACACAGGGAGGTTGGGATTTTTGTCCAACGTTTCCAAAGAAGCGGCGGATGCTGCCATGGAAGCCTTGCTGAAGGGAAAGTATGAACTCGACCAACGTTCCCTTGTTACGCTCGATCCTTCCCAGCCGATCTTCGGGGACAGCAATTTTGCTCTGAACGAGCTGAGCGTCCACAAGAAGGATACATCGGCCATGGTAACGGTACATGCCTATATCAACGACGACTTTTTGAACACGTATTGGGCCGATGGCCTGATCGTGGCAACGCCTACGGGGTCCACGGCCTATTCCCTGAGCTGTGGCGGACCGATCGTTTCGCCCAATGCGGACAATTTCATCATCACTCCCATCGCTCCTCATAACATGAACGTAAGGCCGGTGATCGTTCGGGATGATAATGTGATCACTTTGAAGATCGAAGGAAGGGATGAAAATTTTCTCGCCGCGCTCGACAGCCGCTCCGTCACCATCGATCCCACGATGGAATTGCGGCTGAAAAAAGCGGATTTCAAGGTCAACCTGGTTCGGCTGGAAGGACAGAACTTCCTTGATACGATACGGACCAAGCTCATGTGGGGCATGGACCGGCGGAATTAAGTCCCGTTGCGGGATAATTTACCCGGCTTACTTCCGTTGAGGCGGTGGAATGATCTTACTTTGTACGGTATGAATCGAGTCTTTTTCATCATTGCCCTTCTTTTCCTTCCGGGTCTGGTCCGTTGCCAGATCACGGAGTTGGGGCCGATGGTGGGAGCTTCCTATTATATCGGGGAACTCAATCCCTATGCCCATTACAACCAGAATACCCGGCCTGCCGGTGGCCTGATCTTCCGGACGCTTCTCAATTCCCGTTTTGCTCTGAAATTCAATGCTTTCTATGGACAGGTGCAGGGATTTGACAGCCAGTCCGGCAATGCATTTCGCCGGAACAGGAACCTTCATTTTCGGTCGGATCTCCTCGAAGTGGGAGGGAACATCGAGTTGAATTTCTTCGAGTACGAAACAGGCGAAGACAAGAACCCCTATACGCCTTACCTGTTCGCTGGTATCGCTTATTTCAGGATGAATCCTAAAGCAAAATACAACGGGGAATGGTATGAACTCCGCTCTTTAGGTACGGAAGGGCAGGGAACTTCAGCCCGCCCGGAAAGCAAACAATACAGTCTCGATCAGATAGCGCTTCCTTTCGGGCTTGGCTTCAAAGCAGACCTCAACGGTACCATTTGTCTGGCGGTGGAATGGGGCTTTCGCAAGACCTATACGGATTATCTGGATGATGTGAGTACTACCTATGCTCCTTCCAGTGTCCTTGCTGAGGAGAACGGGGGGTTAGCGGCCCAGCTGGCGGATCGTAGAAAAGAAAAGACCGGAGAAGGATTTCCTGTGGGAGGACAACGGGGAAACCCTGCCACCAAGGACTGGTATTCCTTCTCAGGGGTGAGCCTCACCTTTGTATTAGGGGGGCGTTCCTCGGAATGTAAACCATTTCAACGCTGACGGGCTGAGGCTGTCCAGCGGATCTTCATAACTTTGCCACTTTCAGCGATGATGGAGGAAAAAACGGAATCGGAGCTACGGTCAGCGATCGACCCTTCCCGGGTGCCGGAGCATGTTGCGCTCATCATGGACGGCAATGGCCGGTGGGCCAAGCAACATGGACAGCACCGGCTTTTCGGTCATACCAAGGGAGTGGAGTCCGTAAGAGAGACCCTGATCGGAGCCACCGAGATCGGGATCCAGTACCTCACCCTTTATGCTTTTTCCACGGAAAACTGGAACCGGCCCCGCAATGAGGTGGATGCGTTGATGAATCTTCTTGTGGATACGCTTCTCAAAGAGATCGATGAACTGGACAAGAACGGCGTCCAGCTACGGACCATCGGAGATCTCGATAAACTTCCGGAAGGCTGTAAAGAAGCATTGGAGGAAGGAAAGCGGAAAACCGCTGAGAATGATAAGATCACATTGGTCCTTGCCCTCAGCTACAGTTCCCGGTGGGAGATCACCCATACCGTTCAGGAACTGGCCCGGCAAGTCAAAGAGGGCAAGCTTGAACCGGAAGCCATTACCGAGGAAGTGATCGAAGATCACCTGGTTACGCGGGATATTCCCGATCCTTCTCTCCTTATTCGCACCAGTGGTGAGCAGAGGATCAGCAATTACCTGCTCTGGCAACTGGCATATACAGAACTTTATTTCACTTCTGTTCTTTGGCCTGAATTCGACCGGGAAGAATTGTACAAGGCCGTGATAGAATATCAATCGCGGGAACGACGCTTTGGAATGATCAGTGAACAGGTCACCCATGAGGATGATTAAGCGGGCTTTCCTGATAACACTGGCCCTTGCGCTCTCCTTTGCTGTTTCGGGGCAACGCCTTATGGGGGGAGGACAGCAACGACAGATGGACCAGTCCGAACCCAAGGAATATGAGATCGGAGGCATTACCGTTTCCGGTGCCCAGCATTTCGATCCCAAAGCGATCATCTTATTCACCGGCCTTAGTGTAGGAGATAGGATCACCGTTCCGGGAGATGATATCAGCGATGCCATCCGGAAGCTTTGGAAGGAAAACCTGTTCTCCGATATCAGGATAACAGCTCCCGAAGTGCGTGAGAATACGATCTTTTTGAATATTCAGGTCCAGGAGCGGCCCCGCTTGTCCAAATTCCGCTTCAAAGGGATCAGCAGTTCCGATGCGGATGATCTGCGGGAGAAGATCGACCTGATCCGGGGGAAAGTGATCACCGAGAATTTGTTGGTGGAGACGAAGAACAAGATCCGGGATTTTTATACCGAGGATGGCTATTATGATGCCACCATCAACATCCGTCGGGAAGCAGATTCGACCCAGAAGAACAGCGTCATATTGTTGATCGACATCGATGAGGGGGAACGGATCAAGATCGATGAGATCATCTTCCATGGGAATGAAGAGATCAGCAATTTCCTGCTCCACTGGGCCATGAAGGATACCAAAGAAAAGCACTGGTACCGTTTCTTTTCCACCTCCAAATTCATCGAAGACAAATACGAGGACGACAAGCAGAAGGTCATCGCCAAATACCGGGAAAAGGGTTTCCGGGATGCCAGTATCGTAAAGGACAGTGTTTACCGGAACGATGAGAAGACCCTCAATGTGGAGATCTGGATCGAAGAGGGAGATAAGTATTACTTCGGGGATATTACCTGGGTGGGGAACAAGAAATACACCGACCGGCAACTAAGCCGGGTGCTTGGGATCCAAAAAGGAGATATTTTCAACGAATCCGTTCTCAATTCCCGCCTCAACATGAACCAGAGTGGGCAGGATGTGAGTTCCCTTTACATGGATGATGGTTACCTCTTTTTCCAGGTCACCCCCGTGGAAGTGCAGGTTCGCAACGATACCATCGATTTCGAGATGCAGATCTACGAAGGGGAACAGGCCCGGGTGGATGAGGTGACGGTGAACGGCAATACCAAGACCAATGATCATGTGATCCTCCGGGAGATAAGGACCCGGCCGGGTGACCTTTTCGATCGTTCCGATGTGATCCGAACCCAGCGGGAATTGTCCCAGCTCGGCTATTTCGATCCGGAAAAGATGGGGGTCAATCCGGTCCCGAACCCGGAAGAAGGAACCGTGGACATTGAATACACTGTGGCCGAGAAGCCATCGGACCAGATCGAATTGTCCGGGGGGTGGGGAGCCGGCCGGATAGTGGGAACCCTGGGCCTGAAATTCACGAACTTCTCCGCCCGTAACCTGTTCGATCTTAGCGAATGGCAACCGCTTCCCTCAGGCGATGGACAGCAACTGACCGTCCGGGCGCAATCCAACGGCCTGCGTTACCAGTCTTACAATTTCTCTTTCACAGAACCCTGGCTGGGCGGAAAAAAACCGAATTCCTTCAGCATTTCGGCTTATCATTCCGTGCAATCCAACCGGACCAGTTTTACCTCTGAAGGAACCCCTTCCAGCTCTCTCCGGATCACCGGGGGCTCTATCGGGTTGGGAACACGGCTGAAATGGCCGGATGATTACTTCGTTCTGCGGCACGACCTGAATTACCAACATTATGACCTGGAGAATTACGGGGCTTTCATCTTTCCCACCGGGAACGCGAATGACCTGAGCTACAGTGTCACCTTGTCCCGGAACTCCATCGACCAACCGATCTACCCCCGGCGGGGATCGGAAGTGAAGTTGAGTGCCAAGGCTACCCCTCCTTATTCCTTGTTCGACGGTGTGGAAGATTATGCCGGCATGTCCGATCAGGAAAAATTCCGGTGGGTGGAATACCACAAATGGAAATTCACATCCAGTTGGTATACACGGTTGATAGGCGATATGGTCCTCAAAGCCAAAACAGGTTTCGGATTCCTGGGGTCTTATAATGCACACCTGACTTCTCCTTTCGAGCGGTTCTACATGGGGGGGAGTGGCCTTACCGGGTTCAACCTGCTCGGCCGGGAGATCATCGCTTTACGGGGTTATGATGACAATTCCCTCTCCGCTTCAACGGGTGGGACCATGCTGACCAAATACACTGTGGAACTGCGTTATCCACTATCCCTGAATCCCCAGGCGACTATTTTTGGCCTGGGTTTTGTAGAGGCAGGGAACAGCTGGGACGATCCTCAGGAATTCGACCCCTTTTCCGTCAAACGATCGGCTGGTGTCGGTCTTCGGATCTTTCTCCCGATGTTCGGGCTGATGGGGGTTGATTACGGATGGCGATTCGATGATGTGGAAGGAGCCCCTGATATGCAGGGAAGCCAATTCCACTTCACCATTGGTAAGAACCTGGGAGAGTTGTAATGCTCTGCCCGGCGTAAAAGAACGAATGATGCCAAATCCCTATATTCGCCGGACCTCTATCACCGGAACACGAACCATGCAACGGACGCTTTTCCCCTTAGTACTATGCTTTTTTTTCCTGTTGCTCGGGACGAGCGGTCAGGCACAGCGGTATGCTTACGTGGATACGGAATATATCCTGAACAATATCCCGGAATACGAAAAAGCGCAGAAAAAGCTCGATGAGATCGCCCAGCAATGGCAGAAGGAGATCGAGCAGAAGTACGAAGCGATCGATAAGCTCTACCGTTCCCTCCAGGCTGAGGAAGTATTGCTGACCAAGGAGATGAAGAAAAAACGGGAACAGGAGATCATGGAAAAAGAACGGGAAGCACGCGAGTTGCAGAAACAACGGTTCGGCAAGAACGGAGACCTTTATAAAAAACGAAAGGAATTGGTCGAACCGATCCAGGACCGTATTTACACGGCTATCAAAGACCTGGCGGAAAGCCGGAATTATACCATTATCTTCGACACGTCGAACCGGTCTAGCGTCCTGTACACTGACGATAAATACGACAAAAGCGACGATATCCTGAAAAAGCTCGGCATCGAACCAGGGGCTGCTCAGGACAAAGAAAAGTCCTCCCAGGAGGGCGATCAATGAACACCAAACCGATATTTCCTTTATGCGTTTTCAAAGCACAAGCCTTCTTTTTCTAGTGTCTTTTGTTTTTCTTCTTCTCGGGACCACGGCAGAGGTCCGGGCTCAGAAGCTGGGCCACGTGAACACCCAGCAGATCATGGAAAAAATGCCGGAAAGGGAAAAGGCTCAGAAAAAAATGCAAAGCTTCACCCAGCGTTTGCGGAAGGATATCCAACAAATGAACAGCGAGTACCAGAACCGTATGACCGAATTCCAGGAGAATCAGGAGACAATGACGGAGACAGAGAAACAGCGGGAACAAGAACAATTGGCCGAATTGCAGAAGCGGATCACCCAGGCTCAGCAAAAGGCCCAGCAAGACCTGCAGAAGCAGCGGCAGGAACTGCTTCAACCGATCATGGATAAAGTGGACCAGGCTGTTCAGAGCATCGCTGAAGAAAAAGGCTATACTTATGTTTTCGATGCTGGAGCTGGTAATCTCTTGTACCAAGGGGGAGGAAAAGACCTGACCTCCCAGGTGGAGGAAGAACTTGGCCTTACGGCTCAAAGTGCTTCACCACAAAAAGACCAACAATAAACTCGTATCGTCATGAAAAGATCCTTCTTCCTTCCGGTTTTTTGCCTGGCTTTCCTGTTAGGCGTTCCTGGTCTTGTCAAGGCCCAGACCCAGACCAAACTTGCCCATGTGGATTACCAGGCAGTGATGCTCAGTCTTCCTGAAAGGGCTGAAGCAGAGAAAAAAGTGCAGGCCTTTGCCAAAAGGTTGGAATCGGAGATCAAGGAAATGAACACTGAGTATCAGAGCCGCCTGACCGAATTCCAGCAAAACCAGGAAACGATGACGGAGACCGAAAGACAGAGCGAGATGGACAAGCTGTCCAACCTTCAGCAGCGGATCAGCCAGGCTCAGCAGAAAGCTCAGGAAGATCTCCAAAAACAGGAACAGGAATTGTTGGAGCCTATGTTCGCCAGGGTGGACAGTCTCGTCCAGAAAATGGCCGAAGAAGAAGGCTACACCTATGTGTTCGATTCCAGTACCCTCCTCTATGCAGGAGGAAAGGACCTGACGCCGCTGATCAAGGAAAGACTGACTGCTGGAGGAAGTGCAGGTACCGGAGATAGTGCTGAATGAATTCATCTGCCCATGCGCCGGTCGGTATTTTCGATTCGGGCATCGGGGGCCTGACGGTGGCGCATGCCATTCGTGAACTTCTTCCCCATGAAGACCTGATCTATTTCGGGGATACGGCCCACCTTCCTTACGGCGATAAGTCGCCTGCCTCTATCCGGCAATATTCCCTGAAGATCGCTCAATTACTGCTGGAAGCCGGCTGCAAGGCTATTGTGATCGCCTGCAACACGGCTTCTTCCATCGCTTACAAAGAGGTGAGCCGGTTGGCAGGGGACCGTGCCCTTGTTCTGGGTGTGATAGAACCCGTGGCGCAGGAAGTGGCCCTGCATTACAAAGGAAAGACCGTGGGGGTGATCGGAACGAAAGGGACCATCCGTTCCCGCGTTTATGTGAACCACATCCGGAAAGCCGGGGCCGGTGTGAAGGTGGCATCAGCTTCCACGCCTTTGTTGGCACCGATGATCGAGGAAGGCTTTTTCAATAACAATATCAGCCGGACCATCATCAGGTCCTACTTGTCCAAAAAGGCTTTCCGGGACATCGATGCCCTGGTGCTGGGGTGTACCCATTACCCACTTATCAAGCAAGAAGTGGAGGAATATTACAAAGGAAAAGTGAATGTTATCGATCCCGCCGTTACCGTAGCCCGGGCTCTGAAAACTTCTCTGTCCGAAAAGGGACTGTTACGCCGGAACGGGAAGGTGGTCCATCGCTTCTATGTTTCCGACCTCACCCATGAATTCGAGAAAAGCACCGCCCTGTTCTTCGGAGAGCATGCCGACCTGACGGAATTGCGCATCTGGGACCTTCCGGATCACTCCCGGAACCAGGAGGCGTAGTGGGTATAATTGTTCGCGATCCGCTGTACTTCTCCTTCGAATTTCTCCGGGTCGATGTCTTTGACCCGTTTGGCCGGAACGCCGGCCATAACGCTTCCTGGAGGAACTTCCGTTCCTTCCAGTACGACAGCTCCGGCAGCCACGATGCTCCCTTCACCGATAATGGCTTTGTCCATGACGATAGCCCCCATCCCGATCAGAACATTGTTCCTGACCGTACATCCATGAACGATGGCATTGTGACCGATCGACACGTTATCGCCGACATCGGCGGTGGTGCGTTCGTAGGTACAATGGATCACCGCATTGTCCTGTACGTTCACTTTCTCTCCCAGCCTTATAGCGTTCACATCACCTCTTACCACGGCATTGAACCAGAAACTGCAGTCTTTTCCTGTGATCACATCTCCGACGATGGTGGCATTGTCGGCGATGAAGTTGTCCTTTCCCAGAGAAGGGGTTTTGCCCCGGATGGTCTTGATGATGGGCATAAAAGCTATCGATTGAGTTCGTAACGTCGGAGGATCGTGGTCCAGTTCTCGCTTTCCAGTTCCTCCAGCAACTCCAGTTCGATGGGGGCCGTCAGGGAGCTGCCTTTTGGAAAGGCAAAACTGTAGTGCTGTTTGTTGAAGGTGTTGCTGAGCACTTTCACATTGTTGTCCATTCCCTGATTCCTGATCACATAGCGCAGTAGAGGTTCGTCGTAAACGAAGGCATCGAGGTTGCCTTCATCGATATTCGTAAGGCCTTTCTCCAAAGAGGGGTAGGTAATGAACGGAATTGATCGTTCCCGGAGGAACTTGGCTGAATTCGAACCTTCCACGGTGGCACAGCGGACATCTTTCAGATCTTTGAGACTTTGGATCCGCAAGCCGGTCTTCTGGACGGTCAGGGAGGAAGCGATGCTCGCCGTGAAACTGGAGATGATGATCACGGCGGTGAACATCCAGACCGTGGCGATGACCTTTCCCGGAGTACTTTTCGGTACTTTATCGCCATATCCCACGGTGGTCATGGTCACGGCCGACCACCAGAACCCGTCCAGAACCCCTTTCCATCCGCTCCCGAACATCTCCGGGTTGGCCCGTTTTTCCACGAGCCACAGGAGGAAACCGAAGATGAAGATCACGATAATGAGTAATAGAACAGCGCTCAGGAAGTCCAGAGAAAAAATGTTGGAGAGGAAAAGCAATATATCACTCTCGCTTTCATAAGGAACAGCAATGGCCAGGTTGGAAGTGTAGAAAGGCTGGCTGAAGTCCATTCGCTGCAAGCGTTCACTCGTAACGGTAAGCGGATTGATGCAAATGTCGATCTCTCCTTTTTCCACGGCATTGAGGAGTCCTACCAGATCATATTCCTTGTACTCATAATTCAGGTCCAGGTCTTCTGCAATGTCTTCCCAAAGGTCATGGCTCACACCACTTTGGAATCCCCTTTCGCTTTTGATCATGAAAGGAGGGGAATGTTTGACACCAACGATGATCGTACGGTCCGGGAGATCGGAGGTCGCCCGGCTGGTATCGCTGGCCCGGGAAGAAAGGGCAAGGATGAGGAGAAGGGCAAGACTCAGGAAATATCGACTCATGAAGCCAAAATAAATAATGATCCTTAGAGCATGAAGGTAGGGTTTTTGGAAAGTTGCTGAACCTTCTTCATCTTGCTGGGGAAAACCAAAAACTGCTTTCATGAGGCTTTTGAAAGATCGTTCCGCTGCTGTTATCGTGGATGTTCAGGAGAAACTCTTCCCTCATATTCATGAACATGATAGCATGCGGGATGCTCAGCTGATCCTTATCGAAGGACTGCAACACCTGGGGATCCCCATCCGGATGACCGAACAATACAAGAAAGGCCTGGGAGAGACCCTTCCTTCCCTTAGGGAAAAGCTTGGTATGGAGGGTTTTGAGAAGATCGCTTTCAGTTGTTGTGATGATGAAACCTTTGCTGGCGAGTTGGAGGAATTGGACCGGCAGATCATCATCCTGGCCGGTATCGAAACCCATGTTTGTGTTTTGCAGACCGCTATCGATCTCCTGGAAAAAGGCTATCAACCTGTTGTGGTGGCGGATTGTGTATCTTCTCGTAAACCCGGAGATAAGCAGGTAGCTCTGCGAAGGATGCGGCAGGAAGGGGTGGTGATCACCACTTATGAGTCCTTGCTGTTCGAGTTGTGTCGCTATGCCGGGAATGATACCTTCAAGGCGATCTCCAAACTGGTAAAATAAAGGTGGCAAATGACTTGTCATTCCGCTTCTGATCCCCGACCTTAGTAAGGGTTCAATTGGAAAATCGAAAAACCGAGGACTTATGGCTGCAAAACCTAAAATAGGTGTATTGCTTTCCGGATGTGGCGTATTTGATGGTGCGGAGATCCACGAAAGCGTTTTCATGCTGTACGAATTGGTGAAACAAGGGGTAGAACCTGTTTGTCTGGCCCCCGATATCGAACAACATCATGTTGTGAATCATACCAATGGAGAAGAAATGCGCGAATCGCGCAATGTGTTTTTGGAATCCGCTCGTATTGCCCGGGGGGAAATCCGAAAACTTTCCGACGTGGATCCTGAAACCCTTGATGGGTTGGCGATCCCGGGTGGATTCGGGGCTGCTAAGAACCTTACCAACTGGGCTTTCGAAGGGCCGGAAGGATCCATCCATGATGGTGTAAAGGGGTTGATCCTGGCTGTTGTCAGGGCGGGTAAGCCCATCGGAGCCGTTTGCATGGGTCCCACGGTGGTGGCCAAAGCGCTTGAAGGAAGCGGTATTGAAGCTACTGTAACAGTGGGAACGACTGCTTCACCTTCTCCTTATGATATCAAAGGGATCAACCAGGGGGTGGAAGCGACCGGCGCGAAAGTGGAAGAACACGAAGCGGATGAAGTGGCCGTGGATGAAGCCAACAAGATCGTCACGGCACCTTGCTACAACATGGAAGCTTCCATCGTACAGGTACATGACGGGATCGAAAAAGTAGTGAGCAAAGTGGTGCAAATGGCCGGGGCCAAAGTGGGGGCGTAACCCGGCCGGATCTGGCCTGAAAGAACAACGCCCCCTGGAAGTTTGTTATTTTTCAACTTCTTGAAAAGCAATAATGTCTAACCTTCAAAACAACAAGAGAAATGGCTTTTGAAACTCCCGATCTTCCGTATGCTTACGATGCGCTGGAGCCTCACATCGATAAGATGACGATGGAACTCCATCACGATAAGCATCATGCAGGTTATACGACCAAGTTGAACAATGCGATCCAGGGGACCGACCTCGAGAACAAGAGCATCGAGGATATTCTCGCCAATGTTTCCCAACATGGAACAGCTGTAAGGAACAATGGCGGTGGACATTACAACCATTGCCTTTTTTGGGAGGTCATGTCCCCGAACGGAGGAGGTGCTCCTTCCGGCGAACTGGGTGAAGCGATCAACAGCACTTTTGGATCTTTCGATGATTTCAAGACCCGATTCGCCGATGCTGCCAAAGGACGTTTTGGCTCAGGATGGGCCTGGCTGATCGTCGATCAGAACGGCAAGCTCCAGATCACCGACACGGCCAACCAGGACAACCCCCTTATGGATGTGGTGGACGTGAACGGAACGCCGATCTTTGGTCTGGACGTGTGGGAACACGCTTATTACCTTAATTATCAGAACCGCAGACCTGATTATATCGAAGCTTTCTGGAAAGTGGCCAATTGGGAAGAAGTGGCCAAGCGGTTCCAGAAAGTGACGAGCCAATATGCCAATGCCTGATCAGGGCCCTTCTTCATGAGGATCTCTTTCATAGGAGCCCTTTGCTTCACTGTTGCCGTTCTTTTGGGCGGCAACAGTGTTGTTTTGGGGCAGGAACCTGATTACAGGAAAGAACCCAGGAACGAAGAGGTCCCTGATCCTTCTGAATTCAAGACCATTGGACTGAAGACCAATCCGATCTCTATCCTCGGAGGACCTATTTGGGTTAATCTCTTCATCCCGGTAACGGGGGAATATAGAATTGCTGCTGAAGCCGTTGCTTCTCCTCACAGTACGGTGGAGGTAGGGGTGTCTTATCTTGGCCCTAGTCCTATTGTTAATCTGGAGGATCAAATGGAACGAATGGCCAGTCAACAGAGCCTTGACATATCGGTCAACATCAAGGGATTCCGACTGCAAGGGCGTTACAAGTGGTTCTACTTGAGCTATTTCAGTGATGATCGTCCACCAAAAGGGCTTTACGTCGCTCCTAACCTTTCCTTTGCAAGAGCTCACCTCGAATTGAAGGAACAGGGGGTTCAAAATCCGGCAACGGCGACGCTGCAATTCGATAAATGGAATTTGCAACTCCTTACCGGCTATCAAATGGTGGCTGAAGGAGGATTTACTTTCGATCCCTTTGCAGGACTGGGATACGGGGTTTATGATATTTCAGGAACTTCCAACAACGGTGCTGCAGGAGCTCGAACCGTTCAGGAGGATCTTGATCAGGTGAACGGAGTGACGGCCCGTATAGGGTTCAATGTTGGTTATTTCTTTTAAAAACAACTTATGATGAAGAATTTGAAACGGGTTTTTTGGGTCATGCTCTTTGCCGGGCTTCTCCCTGCTTCTTTGACCGCACAAGATCAAGAGGATGAAGAGCAAAAAGAGGGCAAAGAAGAGAATGCCCCGGAACACAGGATCGGCATTAAGACCAACCCTATTTCCATGCTCGGTGGCCCCTTTTGGTTATGGTATATACCTGTTACCGGTGAATATCGGCTTTCAGCGGAGGTGGTCATTACACCTAACATGTCGGCGGAGGGGAGTTTTTCCTATCTCTCCAGGAGTCCGTTGATCAATTTGGAGGATTATACTGATAATGATGTAACGAGTTTCTCCACCAATGGTTTTCGGATCCAGGGGCTTTACAAAGTTTATATCCTGAGTTTTTTTACGGACCATAAAGCACCCAAAGGACTGTATGCTGCTCCTAACCTTTCATTTTCCCGGGCCCTTATCGATGGGACCTTTGACGATGGGAGTAGCAGTGGGGAATATGCCTACCAACTGAACAAGACCGAATTCGGACTAACGGTGGGATACCAATTGGCGACAGAGGGAGGATTTACGTTCGATCCTTTTGTAAGATTGAATTACAAGCTCTTCAATAATTTTTATGAAGTCCAGCTTCCCGGAGAAGAGCAAACTTTCTTTACTTCGAGCGATATCGACCGGGTCTTTTTCAATGATCATATCGGGCCTGTTATCGGTTTCAATGTAGGGTGGTTTTTCTGACCGATGAGACGCTTGTTGTTCTTGTTTCTTCCAGCCTTGTTCCTTTTTCCTGTAATGGGTGAAGGTCAGGGTATAGGGCCTCCGGAAGCTCGTAAGGGCATTGGAGAGCAAGTCCTGCCATTGAAAAAAAGACCATCTGAAGGAGATACTGCCCGGTCATCCCGCGAACCCCGCCGTTGGGTGGCGCTCAGCCTGACCGTTTTGCTGGGGCCGTTCGGCGCTCATCGCCTTTACTTGGGAACGGAAACCAAAGTGCCCATCGTCTATGCACTGACCCTCGGTGGCGGATTGGGGGTCTTGCCGTTGATCGATCTGGTCCATTTCATCATCACACCCGATCTCTCCCGCTATCAGAGCAATGGCCATGTGTTCATGTGGAAAGGGGAAGAAAAAGAGTAAGAGGCACGTTCCCTATTCTACTGTTACCGATTTGGCAAGGTTCCTGGGCTGATCCACGTTGCAGCCCCGCATCACAGCAATGTGATAGGAAAGCAGTTGAAGGGGGATCACGGTTAGAAGAGGGACGAAACGATCATCGGTTTCAGGGATCTCGATGGTGTGATCGGCCAGTTCCTTGACCTCCTTGTCCCCTTCCGTGACGATCGCGATGACCTTGCCCTTGCGCGCTTTTACCTCCTGGATGTTGCTGACCACTTTTTCATAAGAAGCATCTTTCGTGGCAATGAAGACCACGGGCATTTCTTCGTCGATCAGGGCGAGTGGCCCATGTTTCATCTCTGCTGCCGGGTATCCTTCGGCATGGATGTAGGATATCTCTTTCAGTTTCAGAGCTCCTTCCAGGGCTACGGGAAAGCTGTACCCCCTTCCCAGGTACAGGCAGTTTCGGGCCTCTTTGTAGATGCTTGCAATGTATTTGATCTGGTCATCAAGTGCCAGGACTTGTTCTACTTTATCAGGGATGGCATCCATTTCATAGAGCAAGCGGTTGAAGAGGGAGTGGGAAATGGTCCCTTTCCGCTGTCCGATCGACAGGGCCATCAGGTTCAGGACGGTCACCTGAGCAGTAAAGGCCTTGGTGGAGGCAACACCGATCTCCGGGCCGGCATGAGTATAAGAGCCGGCATGTGTTTCCCGGGAGATAGAAGACCCCACCACGTTACAGATCCCGATGATCGTGGCGCCTTTTTGTTTGGCCAGCTCTATGGCGGCCAGGGTGTCAGCTGTTTCTCCGGACTGGGAAATAGCAATGACCACATCATCCTCATTGATGATCGGGTTCCTGTACCGGAATTCCGATGCATACTCCACTTCTACCGGGATGCGGGCAAGGTCTTCGAAAAGGTATTCCCCTACCAGTCCGGCATGCCAGGAGGTCCCGCAGGCTACCATGATGATCCTTTTGGCACGGACGAATTTCTCCTCATGGTCTTTGATGCCCCCCAGTGCCACCAGAGAACGTTCGAGGCTCAGGCGGCCCCGCATACAATCGCGGATGGAACGGGGTTGCTCATGGATCTCTTTGAGCATGAAAT
>CAZAYA010000047.1:0-2918 GCA_964489175.1 uncultured Flavobacteriales bacterium
GTCGCATTCCCGTTTTTTCATCTCCACCAGTTGGTCCAATTCCGGAGCAAAGCGAGCAAAATCGTCGTTCTTTTTGGCTTCGCCCCAGGCCTGGAAACAGCGGGAGACCTGTTGGCTCATTTCCCGCACGAAAGCATCGGGGTATTTCAGGTTTTTTTTCTGATCGCGAAGGGCTTCCTTTACATTCCGCTGTTGCTCCCGACTCAGGTCATCCCTGTTCTTCAAGCGGGCGAGCAGGTCCACCAGGTCCTGGTCCGTGCTCATTTCATGGGCGATGCCGGACAAAGTAGCCAGTTGTTGCCCCCTGAACTCCCAGCCTTCCGGTGGCATATAGGTTTCCTGATCCCAACTGAGAACGCCCATGGCATGGTTCACGTCGGCGATGCGGCCCATCTTTTGCCGAAAGGTTTCGTAGTCGGTATCGGTAGTGGATGTACTCATGCAGGCTCTTTTCTTTTTAACAATGCGATGAACAACAATACCCAGCCTGTTATGAAGCACAACCCGCCAACAGGGGTGACCGGCCCCAGAAAAGCGATCGTATCACCCAGGCCGGTCATGTTGCGCGTGGAGAGGAAATAAATGGAGCCGGAGAACAGAACGATCCCCGCCCGGAAGAGCCAGGAAGTGATACGGACCAACTCAGGCCAGGTATCACGGAACAGCGCCCCAAGCAACAAAAGTCCAAGAGAATGATAGATCTGATAGTTCACCCCCGTATGGAAAGCCTCCATCTGTTCCTTATCGAGGTAAGGTTCCGCACCATGCGCTCCCCAGGCGCCCAAAAGGACAGCCAGGGCCATGGAAATGCTTCCGAACCACAAGGGATGTTTTCGCATAGGGGCCAAATATAGGGGTCTGGAACGAGAGGTCCACTTGTGATGAGAAGAGGATGCCACCGAATATTGGTGACTTTCCGATTTCAGGAATGTCGGTGCACCGATCATCGACAGCCTTCGGGAAACTGTATCTTCGTCCGGCAAAGGACCAAAGCAACGACCATGAAGAAAGTGCTCGTGATCGGAGCAGGAAAATCCTCCTCTTCCCTTGTCCGTTACCTGCTCGACAAAGCCGAAGGAGAGGGTTTTTCGGTCACCGTCACCGACCAGGACAGCCGGTTAGCCGAACAAAAGGCCGGTGATCATGCTGCTGTCACCCCCCTTGCCCTCGATGCGAGCAACCCGGAAGCCCGGAGGGAAATGATCCGGGAACACGACCTGGTCATTTCGATGCTTCCGGCCCGCATGCATTTAGAGGTGGCGAAAGACTGCATCGAGTTGAAGAAGGATGCCATCACCCCCTCTTATGTATCGGAAGGAATGAAGAAGCTGGACCGGAAAGCACAGGAGGCCGGCGTCCTCATCCTGAACGAGATCGGTGTGGATCCCGGCATCGACCATATGTCGGCCATGAAGGTGCTGGACGATATTCGGGAAAAAGGCGGTGAAATGCAGGGGTTCGAATCCTTTACGGGCGGACTGGTCGCTCCCGAGAGCGATAATAATCCCTGGGGGTACAAGTTCACCTGGAACCCCCGCAACGTGGTGCTCGCTGGGCAAGGCGGTTCCGTCAAATTCAAGCAGGAAGGGCGTTACAAATACATCCCTCCCCACCGCGTGTTCCAGCGGGTCGAGCCGATCGAGATCGAGGGGTACGGGCGTTTTGAAGGGTATCCGAACCGGGACTCCCTGAAATACCGGCACGTTTACGGGCTGGACGACATTCCGACCATTTACCGCGGTACTCTCCGCCGGCCAGGCTTTTGCCGGGCCTGGGATGTGTTCGTCCAGCTAGGCGCCACGGACGACAGCTATGTGATCGAGGATTCCGGGAACATGACCTTCCGGCAGTTCATCAATTCCTTCCTGGGCTATAATCCGCATGATTCGGTAGAGCTCAAACTTATGCACTACCTCGGCATCAGCCAGGACAACGACATCATGGAAAAGCTGGAATGGCTGGGGGTATTCGGGAATGAGAAGATCGGCATCCCCGAAGCCACACCCGCTCAGGTCCTGCAACATATTCTGGAGAAGAAATGGGGCATGGAGGAAGAGGACAAGGACATGATCGTGATGTGGCACCGGTTCCGGTATCATCTGAACAACAAGCTCCACGAAGTTCACTCCTCGATGGTCTCGAAAGGAGAAGATCACACTTATACCGCCATGGCCAATACGGTCGGCTATCCCGTAGCCATTGCCGCACGCATGATCCTCAATGGAACGATCACCCAAAAAGGCGTCCGGCTACCCATCGAGAAAGCCATTTACGAACCTGTGCTCCAAGAGCTGGGAACCTACGGGATCGAATTCCGGGAGAAGGAAGTGGAGCCGGGTGATTATTAGGTTCCTGGCCCTGAACATTCCCTTCCCCTATTGGCCATTGGCTATTTGGCTAATGCCTTTCTAACCCAAGAACCCCTCCGGGTACAGCCCTTCCGTCCACTTCCGGAACTGCCGGGAATAATGCGCTCCCTCATAGATAACGAGCTCTTCCGTTACCATGGGGGTCATGGCCTTTTGAAAGGCAAGCAGCACCCTGACCGGCTCGCTGTTAGCCCGGGACCTCACCCAACAACAGTGGGAACAGAACAGCCCCCGCCAGCGGGCCAGGTGCAGAAAGTTCCGGTACTCAGCAGCCGGCAATACCACCTGAAATAAGCCTTGCGGATCCAGCAGGGCAGCGACCTGGTCCAGCAATGCTTCAAAGCTCAGGTCGCCGGTGTGGCGGGCTTGTTTCCGCCCTTCATCCGGAGAGGTGCGGCCATGCTCGAAATAAGGAGGGTTGGTGATTATCCGCTCAAAAGTCCCTTCTGTGCTCATCTCCCGGGCATCCTGGTGCAGGGCGGTCAGGCGATTTTTCCACGGGCTTTCGGCGAAATTCCAGGCCGCTTCCTCAGCACAACTTCGATGGAT
>CAZAYA010000047.1:2928-16883 GCA_964489175.1 uncultured Flavobacteriales bacterium
ATGGATGTCCACTGCCGTTACCTGAGCTCCCGGGAATCGTTGGGCCATGATCAAAGCCAGAAGCCCCGTTCCGGTCCCGATATCGAGGATGCTCCGGGGCGCCGGATCACCGGTCTCCCACATCCCCAGCAAAACCGCATCCGTCCCGGCTTTCATAGGAGACCGCTCCTGGGTGACGGTAAAGTGACGAAATTGAAAAGGAGGAAACCCGTTCACTGCTCACTGTTTACTCCTTACTCCTATTGGTTCACGCCAACCAAACCTTCCGGAAGGTCCACCCTGACGACTTTGGCTCCTTCATCCACTTCCAGGATCATCGGACTGTTAATGGGGATCAGGATCTCGTTCTCGCCTTCCCCCACCTGGAGGACCGGGTTGCCCGGATGCTCGACCACTGCGGTCACGGTGCCGAGTACTCCTTTTTGCTCATCCACCACCTGGTATCCTTCGAGGACAAGCCTGCCCGTTGATGCCTCCTGTTCCGGGAAACGATCAGCAGGGAACAACAAAGGCAAGCCGATAAAAGGAGTCGCTTCTTCGGAGGAATCCACATCCTCCAGGGAAAGGGCCAGGGTTCCTTTTCGCTTGGAATGGAGCGTGGCCACAAAAAAAGGAACCGGGTCATCTTCATCGCCGTCGATGGGGATGAAGACCGGTTCCTTGTTGGGATCGAACCCTTCCGGGAAGGGCTTGTATGTCTTGAGGATCAGCTCCCCGCCCTGTCCCTGCAACCGGGAAAAACGACCGACCGGGACGAACGAGGTCATGAGAGGGGTTACTCCTTCTTCTCTTCTTCTTCCTGGCCGTCTTCCTTCTTGTCCTCTTTCTTTTCTTCTTCAGCAGGCTTTTCCGCTTTGGCTTCCGCTTCAGCAGCATCTGCTTTCTGCTCTCCCTTTTGCTCCTCAGCAGCTTCCTCCTTTTTGGCTTCGGCCTGCTTTTCTTCTTTTTTCTCTTCTTTCGGAGCTTCTTCCTTCTTCTCTTCTTGGGTCACTGCAGCCTTTTCCTCCTTGGCTTCCGCTTTGGTCTCCTCAGCAGGAGCTTCTTCTTTTACTTCAGCAGCAGCTTCCGCTTCAGGAGCAGCTTCCTCTTTCTGAGGAGCTTCAGCTTGTTGTTCAGCGGCTTCTTCCTGGGTTTTCTTGGAGATGGCTTCAGCCCGTTTCTGGCTGACTTCTTTCTCAGCGGCCATCCGCTTGTCTGCTTCAGCCTTTTCTTTCTCGGCGACCTGGTCCATTTTCTTCTGAATGCGGCCTTCTTTGTCCTGCATCCATTCCTGGTATTTCTTTTCCGCCTGCTCTTCGGTCAACGCTCCTTTTTTAACGCCACGCAACAGGTGGTCGCGATAAAGGACCCCTTTGTAAGAGAGAATGGCCCGGCAGGTATCGGTCGGAGAAGCACCGTGCTGGACCCATTGCAGGGCTTTCTCAGTATCCAGGTCGATGGTGGCAGGGTTGGTGCGGGGATCGTATTGTCCGATCCTTTCAATAAAGCGCCCATCGCGGGGAGAACGCTGGTCAGCGATCACGATCTGGTAGACCGGATCCTTGGTTCTTCCTCTTCTTTGAAGTCTGATCCTCGTAGACATGCGTTGTTGCTGATTTTTCTAAAACGGGGGGCAAATATCCGACATTTCTTTGAATTAACGAAACATCCGGTCGATTTATCCGTCCCCGGCCCGTTTTTCAGCCTTTTGCCTGAAAGATCATCCCTCCTGCAATGGGCTGGAGGTGATATAGTGAGGGAGTTAGATAGTGAGATAGATAGCGAATAGCTCACTACTTAACCACCGAGCTAACTTACTAGCTCACTCCCTACCCCTTTGGCACGACGTTTGTCATCTGAATAAAAGCCATACATTTGTACCAACAATGATCACAAATCCAAAAAAGATATTACCATGATGAAACGCACGATCTTCACATTACTGGTACCGGCCCTTCTCGGACTTGCCATGGGAGCCGGACCGAACGAGAGCGATGGAACGTACAAGATCGACACCGAAAACTCCAAACTCGAATGGGAAGGCTCCAAAGTGACGGGGCAGCATTTCGGTACGATCCAGATCAAAGAAGGTTCTTTCGATGTCAAGAACGGAAAACCTGCCAATGGAAAAGTGACGGTCGATATGACGACCATCGAGAACAAAGACCTTTCCGGCAAGAGCAAGAAAAAGCTGGAAGGCCATCTTCGTTCCGCTGATTTTTTCAACGTTGAGGAACATCCCACCTCTACTTTCGAGCTCAAGAAGATCGAAGAGATCGAGGAAACCAAGAAAGGATTCGACCATCAGGTCACTGGTGACCTGACCATCAAAGGGATCACCAAAGAGATCTCCTTCCCGGCCCGCATCAAAGTGGAGGAAGGGAAACTGGCCGCTTACTCTGATTTTGGCATCGACCGTTCCCGCTGGGAGGTCAAATACGGGTCCGCTTCGTTCTTCGACAACCTCGGAGACAAGATGATCTACGACGAGATCCGCTTCAAAGTGAAAGTGCTGGCGAAAAAGCAATGATCGCCGGTCTTTTCTGTTATTGAGTTTTCATGCCCCCTGGAAGGAGATCCAGGGGGCATTTTTTTCCACACCCCTCTCCGATCCCCCACCTGTTCTTTCCCATCGATCGTTGAGATCTTTTCCATAAGCTACTCCGGTTTTGGCTTATCTTTGATAGGAGTCCTTACCCCATCAAAGCAACTGATGCCATGTACCTGATATTCGACACGGAGACGACCGGCCTTCCGAAGAATTGGAATGCCCCGGTAGAAGACCTCGACAATTGGCCCCGACTCGTACAGCTGGCCTGGCAAACCCATGACGAAGAGGGACAGCTGATCGCTGCCAGGAATCACATCATCCGCCCCGAAGGGTTCACCATTCCCTTCAATTCCGAAAAAGTACACGGCATTTCCACCGACCGGGCGCACCGGGAAGGACATGACCTCACGGAGGTATTGCAGGAATTCGCGGCCGACATCAAGGCCTCCAGCCACCTGATCGCCCACAACATCTCCTTCGACCTCAACATCATGGGGGCCGAGTTCCTCCGCAAGGAAGTGGAGAACGAGCTCTTCGATACTTCCCACATCTGTACAATGAGAGGGGCTACCAACTACTGCAAACTCCCCGGGCGGGGAAAGCAGTTCAAGCCTCCGAAACTGGAAGAATTACACCGTAAACTCTTCGGAGAAGATTTCGAAGAGGCCCATAACGCCGCTGCGGATGTGGAAGCGACCGCCCGGTGCTTCTTCGGGCTGGTGCTGGAGAATGTCCTGGAAATATCGCCCGAAAAGATCCCCCGGGACATTTGTGACCAACTCAAGAGCTATACGGAAGATATCGTCGAACCCTCGAAAGACAACTCTTCTCAGGAAACCACCCTCCCATCGGCTGATCTCCCAGACCCCGGAACGGAAGGAAAAAGTGGCGCAACGATCAAAAGCGACTTTGCCCATCTCCACTGTCATTCCCAATTCTCCGTACTCCAAGGGACGGCCAGAATGGAGGATATCGTGGCCAAAGCCAAGGAATTCGGCATGCCTGCCGTTGCGGTTAGCGACCATGGCAATATGTTCGGGGCTTTCAACTTTGTGCGGGCCGCCCTGAAAAAAGGGGTCAAACCCATTGTAGGAACCGAAGTGTACCTCACCGAGGACCGGAAAAAGAAGAAATACACCAAGGACGATCCGGACATTCGCTACCAGCAAGTGCTGCTGGCCAAGCATAAAAAAGGCTACCACAACCTGGCCAGGATCAGTTCCATCGGTTATACGGAAGGTTATTACCGCATCTACCCGCGGGTGGATAAAGAAGTGATCGCCCAATACGCCGAAGGGGTCATTGCCCTGACCGGCGGCTTGAACGGAGAAGTCCCCGATCTGATCCTGAACCGGGGCGAACATCAGGCCGAAGAGGCCTTCAAGTGGTGGGTGGACACCTTCGGGGAGGACCTTTACGTGGAATTGCAGCGCCACGGCCTGGAAGAGGAAAAACGGGTGAACGAAACCCTGCTCCGCTTCGCGGAGAAATACAACGTGAAAGCCATTGCGGCGAACAATGCCTATTACCTTAACAAAGACGACGCCGAGGCCCACGATATCCTGCTCTGCATTCAGAAAGGAGAATTGAAATCCACTCCCATTGGCCGTGGAAGGGGTTTCCGCTATGGATTCCCCAACAACGAATATTACTTCAAGACGCAGGAGGAAATGAAAGCGCTCTTCAGCGACATTCCTGAAGCGATCGAGAACACACGGGAGGTGGTGGACAAGATCGAGGCCTTCGAACTCGAACGCGATGTCTTGCTCCCGGCCTATGAACTACCGGAAGGGTTCAACGACCAGAACGAATACCTTCGCCACCTTACCTACCAGGGCGCCGAACAGCGGTATGGAACGATAACCGATGAGATCCGAAAGCGGCTCGATTTCGAACTGGAGGTGATCGAAAAGACCGGCTATCCCGGATACTTCCTCATCGTACAGGATTTCACCACCCAGGCACGCGAACTGGATGTTTCGGTCGGGCCGGGCCGGGGTTCGGCCGCAGGTTCGGCCGTGGCTTACTGCACTGGCATCACCAACGTCGACCCTATCCAGTACGACCTCCTGTTCGAGCGCTTTCTCAACCCTGACCGGATCTCCCTGCCGGATATCGACATCGACTTCGATGATGAAGGAAGAGGACGTATCATCGATTACGTGGTCAATAAATACGGTCAGGACCAGGTCGCCCAGATCATCACTTACGGGACGATGGCCGCCAAATCCGCCATCCGCGATGTAGGACGGGTGCTGGACCTTCCCCTTCCGGATACGGACCGCATTGCCAAGCTGGTCCCGGACGGGAGCTCCCTGCCTGCCCTGCTGGAAAACGACTCCACGGAAGGGCTTCGCTCTGACGAACTGGACAAGGTGAAGGAACTCCGGGCCATGGGCCGAACGGACGACCTGTCTGCCAAAGTGATCGAACAGGCCAGCGTGGTGGAAGGCTCTCTCCGGAACACCGGCGTCCATGCCTGCGGCGTGATCATTACCCCCGATACGATCCAGAATTATATCCCGGTCTGCACCTCCAAGGATTCCGAACTATTGCTCACCCAGTTCGACAACCACGTGGTGGAAGATGCCGGGATGCTGAAGATGGACTTCCTCGGACTCAAAACGCTGACCATCATCAACACCGCCATCCGCCATATCAAGGAAAGACATGGCGTCGATATCGACCCCGATCAAATTCCTCTTGATGATCCTAAAACCTATGAACTCTACCAACGAGGGTTGACCAACGGCACCTTCCAATTCGAATCACAGGGCATGCAGAAGAACCTGCGCGCCCTCAAACCAGACAAATTCGAGGACCTGATCGCCATGAACGCCCTCTACCGGCCGGGGCCGATGGAATACATCCCCAATTTCATCCGCCGGAAACAAGGACAGGAAGCGATCACCTACGACCTTCCGGAAATGGAGGAATACCTGAAAGAAACCTACGGCATTACAGTCTACCAGGAACAGGTCATGCTCCTCTCCCAGAAGCTGGCCGGCTTCACCAAGGGGCAAGCGGATTCTCTCAGGAAAGCGATGGGCAAGAAGATCCAGAAGATGATGGACGAACTCCAACCCAAATTCTTCGAGGGATGCGAAAAGAACGGTCACGACAAAACCATCGCCCAGAAGATCTGGAACGACTGGGAGGCCTTCGCCTCCTATGCCTTCAACAAATCCCACGCCACCTGCTACTCGTTCGTAGCCTTTCAGACCGGCTACCTGAAAGCCAATTACCCGGCAGAATATATGGCCGCCGTACTCACGCATAACATGAACGACATCAAGAAGGTGAGCTTCTTCATGGAAGAATGCCGGCGGATCGGTGTTCCTGTGCTGGGACCGAACATCAATGAAAGTAAATACGCCTTCGTTGTGAACGATCAGGGCGAGATCCGCTTCGGGCTGGGCGCCCTGAAAGGAGTGGGTGAAGGGGCTGTAGAGGTACTGGTGAACGAAAGGGAAGCCAACGGAGCTTACACCTCCGTTTTCGATGTGGCACGCCGTGCGGACCTGCGGGCCGCCAATAAGAAGTCCTTTGAAAGCCTGGTACTGGCTGGTGCTTTCGACGAGGTTTCCGGAGACATCACCCGTACCCAGTACTTCCAGAAAGACACTCAGGACAAGCCTTTCCTGGACAAGATCTACCGCTATGGCAATTCCTATCAGGAAAGTCAGAACGCTGCTCAGGCTTCCCTGTTCGGCGACAGCGATGGTAACGGGTTCGAAATACCGGAACCAGAACCACCCACCTGTGAGGAATGGAGCACCATGGAAAAACTCACGCGGGAAAAGGAGGTGGTCGGCGTCTACATCTCCGGCCATCCACTGGATGACCACAAACTGGTGATCGACCATTTCTGTACCGCCAACCTGGCCTCTATCAAGGACCAGGATAAACTAAAGAATGGCCAAACCCTGAAAATGGCAGGGATCGTGACCAGTGTGGCCCACCGCACCTCCAAGAAGGGTAATGCGTTCGGTATCATCGAAATGGAAGATTACCATGATGCTCATGAGTTCTTTGTCTTCTCCGAAACTTACTTGAAATACAAGCACCTGATGGTAGAGGGCACCCCCCTTTTCGTAACAGGCAAAGTACAACCCGGCTACCGGGACAAAGAGGAACTTGAAGTGAAGGTGGAGACCCTGGAGTTGCTCTCCGAGATCAAGGAAGACCTGGCTCAGTGCCTGACCCTGAAACTTCCCCTGACCGAAGTGTCCGACCAATTGCTGGATGACCTCTCATCAGTGCTGGAGAAGAACAAAGGCAAATGCAAGGTGAAGTTCTCCGTGCTGGACACCGTGGAAAAGCTCAAGGTGGATATGCCCTCCCGTGAGCTTGGTGTCAAGGTGGATCAGGAGCTGGTGAACGAACTCGACCGGTTCGAGCACCTGGAATATGAGCTGAGTTAACGGTCCACCGAACAAATCGATCCTCCGTACGTTTCTTCTTGTAAGAAAAGCGGAGAAACCTTAATTTTATTCTCCCATTCAAGACCCGAACATCCCATCAATCAAAACTCAAAACCATGACGATCGAACTGACGGATTCCAATTTCGAAGAAAAAGCGCTGCAAGAAGACAAGCCGGTAATGATAGATTTCTGGGCGGAATGGTGCGGCCCCTGTAAAATGGTAGGGCCGGTCGTGGAAGAGATCGCCAAGGATTTCGATGGCAAAGCGGTCGTCGGCAAAGTAGATGTCGACAGCAATCCTGAGATCTCTTCCAAATACGGCATCCGGAACATCCCCACCATTCTTTTCCTCAAGAACGGAGAGGTGGTCGACAAGTCCGTAGGAGCTGTTCCCAAGAACGTGCTCAAGGAAAAACTGGAAGGCCAGCTGGCCTGACCGGTACCCTTTCAGGAATACCCAAGGGCTGTTGCATGCACAGCCCTTTTTTTGTCCCCCCTTCTCATGCCCACCCGCATCGAACAACAACGCCTCTCCCAGTTCAGTCCGCTGGAATTTCATGCCCGGCAGGTCGTAGAAGGATTCATTACTGGTATCCATAAAAGCCCCTTCCACGGGTTCTCCGTTGAGTTCGCCGAACACCGCCCCTACAACAAAGGAGAATCTACCCGGCATATCGACTGGAAACTTTATGCGCGCACCGAAAAGCTTTTCGTGAAACGTTACGAGGAAGAGACCAATCTGCGGTGTCAGCTCCTGCTGGACCATTCTTCTTCCATGTATTTTCCCGAACGAAAACGCGAAGACGAGCCTTTTTCCAAGATCGAATTCGCAGTTCATGCCGCAGCAGCATTGATGGTCATGCTGCGGCAGCAACGTGACGCTACAGGATTGAGCATTTTCTCGGATGAGGTGGAATTGCTCACCGAAGCCAAGGTGAACGCTGCTCATAACCGCTTCTTGTTCCAAAAGCTGGAAGAATTGCTGGCCGAAAAGCCCGGTCAGAACCACCGGAAAACCTTTGCCGTGGATGCCCTGCACCGGATCGCAGAAAAACTGCAGCGCCGTTCCCTGGTGATCATTTTCAGTGACATGATGGACAATTCCGATCAACAAGAAGAATTGTTCTCAGCACTTCAGCACCTCCGGCATAACCAACACGAGGTGTTGCTCTTTCATATCATGGACAAGGAGCGTGAACTCGATCTCGAATACGAGAACCGGCCTTATACTTTTGTCGACCTGGAGACCGATGAAAAGGTCAAGCTGAACCCCAATGAGATCCGGGAGACTTACCAGAAAGAGATAAAGGAATTCAACCGGGAATTAAAGACGCGTTGTGGGCAGTATGGCATCGACTTCATCGAATGTGACATTTCCCGGGGTTTCGAAACTGTCCTGACAGAATACCTGACCAAGAGGTCAAAACTATACTGAAACCCTTAGTGCTTCGAGTTTTCCGTTATTCCCCGTAGTTTTTCCAATAGTTCCAAAATAATGGAACGATCCATTCATCTTTGTCCAAAAATAATGGACGAATCAGGCGTATCTTTCGAAAAGAAATCGCCCATGACCATGACCAAGAACAAAATATCCTTCCATCTTCCCAAAAAGGATTCCATGCGGAACATCGAAGGGGTCTACAAAGCAGTTCATGCCGTATCCGGCCATACTGAGCAGATCCGGCTCGACCTCAACAAGGATGAATTCTTCGTTACCATCGTTTGTCATTCCCCGGAAGAAAAAGAAAAGATCCGGAAAAAATTACTGCACTCTTCCCTGGCCGGGAGTTTCATTAGTATGAATTGATCCACAACCCTTGTTCCTTCTTTTTTTTAGGATTTCAAGCATGGACCGCTTGATCGACCCTCCCTCCATTTACACCTTCCCCGGGAGGTAACAACAATGATATTCCCGACCTTTGCCCCTGTGTCGGACGTCCGAAAGAACATCAACATCCAACGCTGGGTCCTCCTTGCCGGGGGGATCATTCTGATCGCGAAATTCATCGCGTTCTGGATCACGAATTCCAATGCGATCCTCACCGATGCCCTGGAATCCATCATCAATGTGTTGGCCGGAAGCTTTGCCCTTTTCAGCCTGATCTTCTCCTCCAAGCCGCGCGACCGCGACCACCCTTACGGCCACGGAAAGGTCGAGTTCCTATCAGCAGCCCTGGAGGGAAGCCTGATCGTTCTCGCTGGTTTGGCCATTATCGGAAAGAGCACTTACAACCTTTTTTACCCTCATACCATCCAGTCTATAGACACGGGCATGATCTTGACCGTAGTAGCCGGCGGGTTCAATTTTCTTCTCGGCCATTGGGCCGAAAAAGCCGGAAAACGCTCAGATTCCTTAACCCTGATAGCAGAAGGAAAGCACCTCAAATCCGATACCTACTCCACTCTGGCCCTGCTGGTCGGCCTGGGGGCTATTTACCTCACAGGCCTTGAAATGCTGGACAACCTTGTGGCGATCGGTTTCGGCCTTTTCATCGGGTACACAGGGGTCAAGATCCTCCGGACCTCGGTGGCCGGCATCATGGATGAAGCGGATGAAGAAGTGTTGCGGACCATCATCCGCATCCTGGAGGAAAATCGCCGGGAAAACTGGATCGATTTCCACAACATGCGGGTCATCAAGTACGGACCGCTGCTTCACATTGATTGTCACCTTACCGTTCCCTGGTACCTCAATGTAAAAGAAGCTCATGACGAACTGGAAAAAGTAGAGGCCCTGATCGATGAGAACATCAGCCGGCCGATCGAACTCTTCATCCATACCGACCCCTGTATACCGGACTCCTGCCCTATTTGTCAGAAGCAGGATTGCCATGTCCGGCAGCACCCAAGGGAAAAGAGGGTCAGCTGGGACCTGGACAACGTGCTACAGAACAAGAAGCACGGACTTTGATGATCATTTTCAAATGAGCGATCTTTCTTGGTGGTGCCCTTCCTGAAGGTTGTTATCTTCGGTCCCCAAACTCAATCTTAACCCATGGAACCCAACAAAAAACTCATACGGATCGCAGTAGGTATAGGCGTGGTCCTCGTTGTGCTACTCCTTTTCGGCAGCTCAATGTTCGTGAACATTAAACCCGGCCAAAGGGGTGTGCTATACCGTCCTTTGGCCGGAGGGCTGGACCCTTCTGATACTCCTCACCATCAAGGATTGCATTTCAAAGCCCCCTGGAATGACATGATCGTTTTCGATGTAAGGAAGCAAGAGAACAAGCAACAACTCAATGTTCTTTCTTCCAATGGTCTGGATATCGGGCTGGAGATGTCCGTTCGCTACAGGGCCCTTGCCGATAGCATTGGTTATCTCTACAATGAGATAGGAAGAGACTACCGGGACAAGGTCATCGTGCCGGAAATACGATCAGCCACAAGAGAGGTGATCGGCCAATACAAGCCTGAGGAACTGTATGCCAGTGAGCGGAACGAGATCCAGGCCAAGATCAAAGAAAGTCTGGAGAGCTCTCTGAGCAGGAACTTCCTGACGCTGGACGCGCTGCTGATCCGGTCGATCCAGCTTCCACCCAAGATCAAGAACGCGATCGAAATGAAATTAGCCGAGGAGCAAAAGATCCAGCAAAAGGAATACGCTAAACAAACGGCCAAAAAAGAAGCTGAGAAACAGGAGATCGAAGCGCAGGGGAAAGCCAATGCCAACAAGATCCTCGACAACAGCCTTACTGAAAAAGTCCTTCGCGACAAAGCCATCGAGGCTACGGAGAAACTCGCTACCAGTGAGAACTCCAAAGTCGTGATCATTGGAAGCGGGAAGGATGGCCTCCCGGTAATGCTGAACACAAGCAAATAAACAATAGCCTGGTAAAGCCAGGAGGAAGACACTTCCTCTTGTATCAAAAAAGCCCCTCCATGATGATATGGAGGGGCTTTTTATTTTATCGGGGGTTCCGAAAAGAGGACCTTACTATTGCTCCAACAGCTTCAGGGCTTCTTTAGCAGGAATAACATTGTTCTTGAATTGTCCCACGACAAAGGCTCCTTCAATGCCATCTTCCTGGATCTTGTCCCTGGCCCGGGCAGCTTCTTCATAGGTTTTGTAAGAACCTGAGAGGTATCGAATGGCTCCTCCTTCAGCATTCATCGGCTGTACATTCTCCATGTCGAGCATCTTCTCCAGTCGTGCAGCGGGAATTTTGTCTTTATAAAGGCCGATCTGGACCCGGAAACGGATCAGGTCCTTATCGATGTTCTTCCGCTTGGTCTCATCGATCAGTTCATCCTTCTTGTCCCCTTTCACCGTAGCACCAGCCTCATGCAATGTGATCCGCTCTCCGTCCCGATAAGCGGAAACAAAGGCACCTTTGTATCCTTTCAGGTACATTTCAGTCTTGTGCTGAGCAGCTTTCCGGGGATTGTCGAAAGTACCCGAGAGGTACCTGTAGAGGCCGTCATCCCCCTGGACTACCATCAGGTCGTCCACATCGGAGAACACATCTTTGGAAACACGATCGCTGTATGCGCCGATCTGGACCCGGAAGACAGTTCCTCCTGTACTAGGTTCACTTCCCTTTCCTCGTATCCGCTCTGAGCTTACTACCCGGAGGCGGCCGTCCTGGCCTTCGCGGGAAACCACTTCTCCTTCTATCCCCTCTTCCTCAAGGCCGAGCTGTCGCTTAACAGCATCCGGCAGGTTCTTGTAATTCCCCACCACATAAACGGTGGTGTCCCCCTGTTCTACAGTTCGTACCCCCGGAAGGCTGAGGATCCTGTTGCGTAAGTCTTCCGGCAGACTGGTCTGATCATCCCCTACCCGGACCATATACCGTTTCCCGGCAGGGGTCTTTTCTGCCGGACGTTTCTCCCTGGTCTTGGTCGGGAAGGGAGCCATGAAATCAGCTTTGGACCGAACGGTGTCCTTCATCTCCACATATTTCCCTGTGCTATCGATAAAGGCGAGGTAGCGCTGTTCGATCTCTTCATCGGTGAGGGCTACCCCTTTGTTATCCACATACCTGATCCGGGAAGAATCCGTATTCACCTGATCATCCATGTGATCGGGGTAGGTGTCCTTGTCAGTATCCACCGGGCATCCATCTTCTCCTACTTCTTGCTCGGGAGGAGTATTGGCACACCTATCCTTCAGATCTTCCACGCCATCCTGATCCTGGTCCATGTCCTTGGCCAGCAATTCTTTTCCGGTCTTCCCTTTCTCTTTTTGGTCTTCCTCTTCGTCTTTCTTGAACTGCAAGTCATACCGCAGGGAAACAGAGGTATAGAGGAATTTGTCGTTGGCAGCATCTCCTGCCCGGTCACCGACACTTTCATCGGTCACATTGTCCACGTAGTCGGTGAGGGTAAAATGCATCTGGGTCCGGAAGCGCATGTTAACACGATCGGACAATTTCAGGTCCGCCCCGATACCGACGGGGAAAGCCCAGGAATGTTCCGGGTACTTCCCGAATCCATCCAGGTTCAGTTCCCGGAGATCGGTCTCATAAGTATAGTCCCGGTTGATCACTTCTGCCTGTTGAGCGTTCTCCCCGTTCTCAGGGAGATCTCTGATGGACCCATCATCCCAGTAATAGTAGCGGTTACCATTCTCATCATAGAGATCGGTCTTGGAAAGGAATTCGAACGACTCAAACCCGACGGAGATAAAGGGGGAGGCAACACGATCCTCTTTGAGGAAATGACCAAAATCATAGGTCAGGGTGAACCCTCCCATGGTAACCTGTGAACGAAAATTAAGGTTCCGGTCAAGGCTTCGTTCGTTCGCTCCCAGTTTCCCGCGGAGCACGTAAAAGCCAAGGTCGACCTCATCGGTCAGGGGATTGGAGACCCTTAATTCAAAGCCTGCCCGGCTAACGGTAGGGTGGTAATGGCGATGATTCTTACCGACATCTCCGTAAAAGGTGAACATTCCCGCTCCCAGGCCAATGGAAGGGCGCCATACGAACTCAAGAGGCTCCTCATCTCCTGTACCGGAAGTGTCTTCAGAAGCTTCGGGAGCACCGGGAAAAAAGGGAGCTGCTGCAGCCCCTGTATTCAATTCCCCGAAAATGATCAGGAGCGTCGCACAACAAAGGAATAGCCTCTGCATCATAGGATAACACTTGTAATCCAAGCGCTTTGTACGACGAATATACGTTTTTGTTCTAAAAACTCCGATCAAGGGGTTCACGGCACCCACTTCTGGCCAGAGATCATGAGAGCTTCCTGAACGGTAATGCGTTGCCCCTCATTATATGCGGTAACAAAAGGACCGGGGAGGTCGTAATTGTTGCGGAACTGGGCCCTTTTATCCCGGGCCTCCCGGTATACCTGGAATTTCCCATGAAGATATTTCAACCAACCTTCATGCTGTTCGATGGAATAATCCAACTGGAAATCATACACGCGGGCAAAGTGATCCTCGGCAACATCATCATGTCCGGCACAGATCTGCACTTTATAATTCAGCCCTTTTTCAGGTGCAGGGGCCTTTGACACCTGCTCTTCCTCCTTTTCCTGCTGTTGCTGCTGCTCCCGGGCCATTTTTTCCTCCTGTTGCTCTTTTTCCTGTTCCTTTTGTTTTTCCTCTTCGGTCTTTTCAACCACAGCAGGCTCCATGCCATCAACGACCACGGTAGAGCCACCTTCTACCGACACTTTTTTCGTTTCATTATCCATCAAATACGAAAAGCTTCCCCCCAAATTAAATTGATCGGCGGTCTCCTGTTCCCATATCAACTCATAGCTCACCTTGACCGATCCTTCACCTCCGAAATCCGACCAAACGAATTTGGCCACTCCTTCCTCGTAGGAGAAGGAAGCTGCAGCAGTTTCCTTTTCCTCCACCCGAAAACCTTCGGGGATCTCCTCTTCGATCTTGGCAAAACCATTCAATCCACCGGATTCGACCTGAAGGGAAACTTCATAACGGTTATCCCCCTTTTTCTTCATTTTCCGGTTGCAGGTCACCGGAGTTGTTTCGGTCTTCGTTTCCGACCTGACAACTTTCGGTCCTTCCTCCTCCTCTTCGGTTTCC
>CAZAYA010000048.1:0-8022 GCA_964489175.1 uncultured Flavobacteriales bacterium
CATTGAATATTCCGATCCTGCCGATAACACAACAACCATCAACAACCCTACCTGTAAATTTTGTTTTTCGCAGCACAATATGGTAGCTGGTTGTGCATCCTGTGGAGAATACATTACCGATGTATTTTGTCGTGACGTGGGAGGATCTACACCCTGCTTTGCTGTTGGAGAGAACGATACCATTTGGAAGAATCCTGACTTCGCTTCCACTGCTCAAAACTTTTCTAAAAGCGGGCTCACTTCAGAAGACCTCTATGGCGTTTGGATGGTGGATGCCAATACTATCTATGCTTGCGGTACTAATGGGACAGTCCTGAAATCCACGGATGGGGGAAGCAATTGGAATGATGTCAGTCCTTCCACCACTGAACGGCTCAACCACCTTTGTTTCCCGACGGCCAACCGAGGCTATGTGGTCGGCGAGAACGCTACTTTGCTTCGTACGGATGATGGAGGCAGCTCTTGGAGCGATGTCAGTGGAGGTATTTCGGTGGACCTGAACGCGATTACATGCATTGACTCCGATTCATGCCTTGTTGCCGGTGGGAACGGAGAAGTTCACAGCACCAATGATGCCGGAGGTAGCTGGGGGCTTCTTACCACCCCTTCAGGAAATGAACTTCACGACATTGATTGGAACCCTTGTACCGATAGTGTTTATTCGGTAGGAGAGAATGGAACATTTATGAGGCTTAGAGGAGGCGTATCGATCCTTCCCGTAGAACTGACTCGTTTCAACGCTTATGGGAAAGATGGGCAAGGCATTGTGAAATGGACTACAGCCAGCGAAAAGAATAACGACCGCTTTGTGATCGAAAGAAGCACCGATGGGCAAAATTACTCCACTATCGGTACTGAGGAAGGTGCGGGGACTTCTTCACTGGAACAAGAATACACCTTCGTAGATGAAGAGCCAGCGCAAGGGGTCAATTATTACAGGTTGACCCAGATCGACTTCGACGGCAAAGAAAGGACCTATCACCCGGTCCCGGTCACCATGAACAATGAAAAGAGTGCATTCACTGTTTCGATCGACCAAGAGCTCCAAAATATCAGGATATCAGGGTATCATCCCAGGGAAGAAAAAATTCAGGTACGGATCATGGATGGTATGGGAAGACAGGTTTACTCAGGGATCCATCAATTCTACGAAGGGAACAATACCCTACCCCTCCCCTACGACCAATACTCCCATGGGCTCTATGCCATTACCCTTACCCAACCGGACCGGGGAAAAGCCATTATTTCCCACTCCATCGTGTTAGACTGAACCTTAACAAGGTCTTCTTCTAAAAGCCCCGGCCGTCATCCCGGGGCTTTTTCGTTCCTAACCCAAAAAACCTACCACCAAGAGCTTAAGCGCTTTTACCTATTAGAAGCCCCACCTGATCGTAACTTCTACTCACGTTACCCAGTAAAAAACTATTGACAAGGCATTTAAAAAACCTTGTCCTCAATAACCCGCGAATGATGCCCCTCGCTGCTGAAATATTCGAGGAATTTCCTGTGCTGGAGACCAACCGTTTCCTGCTGCGGGAACTCCGCCCTTCTGATGCAGGAGCCCTGCTCGCCATCCGGCAGGATGATCGGGTCAATTCCTTCGTGCCCCGAGAGCCGGTCCGCGACCTGGAGGAAGCCCAGGAGATCATCCGCCGCTCCCAACAGGATTTCTCCGAAGGGAGAGGCATCGTCTGGGGCGGCGTGCTCAAAGAAGGGGATGACACCATCGTAGGGTTGTGCTGGTTCTCCCGCATCGATAAAGCCAACGACCGGGCCGAACTGGGTGGCGAACTGACCGTAAACATGTGGGGCAAGCATTACGCGGCGGAGGTGATCAAGAAAGTCCTTTGCTTCGGGTTCAAGACTATGGGATTGCACAGCATGGAAGCCCGGGTCACGCCCTTCAACCGGAGCACCCTCCACCTCATCGAACGGCTGGGCTTCGAAAAGGAAGGGCACCTCCGGGAAGCTGTCCGCCACGAAGACAAATTCTACGATCAGAACATCTATTCCCTCCGGAACGAAGAACCCAATGGCTGGGACAACGAGGCATGATCATCTTGGTTTTCTTCTTTCCTTCAAAAAAACGTAACTTTATGTTCAGGTTGTCCTTTCTCTCAAAATGAGAAAAGGAACCTGTTCATTACTTAATTCACGAAATACCCTTCATCAAATGGTACTTTCTTTTCGCCTTTTCCTGTTCAGTCTTCTGTCCCTGTTAATAACCCCGGACCTTAGCACTGCCCAAAGCAAATCGACCCTTTCCGGGGAAGAGCAACAGGCCATGCTCCAGACCTTCCTCAATGCTGATGAGCTCAAGTCCTTCCGGAACAAGGAGGCTCCTTATATCGTCGATAACGGTATGTTCGAGGAATCCGTAGAACTGAAGGCCGGAGAGAAGAACATCCCCTTTATCTCCAGGACTGAATTGAGCGACAAGAGCAACGGGACGTTCCTGGAGATCCATGAGTATCACTACACTTCTTCCGACGGAAAAGTGGTGTTGAAATTCCGCCTGATGGAGGGAGAAAAGCAGGGAAGCATGGTCCTTCAAAAGGAAAAAGGGAACTGGACGATCCTCAACCAAACTTTTGTTGAGCAATAAGTTCACCCTTTTGGGGAGCTGTAGAGAAGAGGTCCACCTTTATGATCTGTGAATTCAACGGGTTTCGTCCGGTCATTGACGAAAGTGCCTACGTGCATCCCCAGGCCAATGTAACCGGTAACGTTTTTATCGGGAAGAATGTCTATATCGGCCCCGGTGCAGCGATCCGGGGAGACTGGGGTAAGATCGTGATCGAAGATGGCTGCAATGTGCAGGAGAACTGCACCGTGCATATGTTCCCCGGCGTGACCGTCCACCTCCAAAAAGCCGCCCACATCGGCCATGGTTCCGTGATCCATGGCGCCACCATCGGCGAGAACACCCTCATCGGCATGAACGCTGTGGTGATGGATAATGTCGTGATCGGGAAGAACTGCATCATCGGCGCCCTTTGCTTTCTCAAAGCTGATACCGAGATCCCCGACCAAAAGATGGTCGTTGGCAATCCTGGCAAGATCATCAAGGATGTAAATAACGAAATGGTGGCCTGGAAAACCCAGGGAACCCACCTCTACCAAAAGCTCCCCCAGGAAATGCGAGATACCTTCCGGGAATGCGAACCCCTACGGGAATCCGAACCTGACCGCCCCGAACAGGAAAGCATGTACAGGACGTGGAAAGAAGTGAAAAAAGGTACTTGAGTACAAGGTACAAGTACTCAAGCCCCTTTGTGACCCTATCCTATAACTCTCCTGTATTCTTCTGGCTTTGTACCTAATACCTTGTACCCTAGTACCTGATCACCATGCTCTACCACATCACCCCCCACGAAACCTGGGAAAAAGCCAAAAAAGCCGGAAGCTATGAAGGCGATACCCTGGCCTCCGAAGGTTTCATCCATTGTTCCACCCGCGATCAACTCCTCAAGGTGGCCAACTTCCAGTTCCGAGGACAAAAGGGCATGATCTTGCTGGAGATCCAGGAAGACAAGGTAAAACCCGAAGTGGTCTACGAATCCATTCCAGGGGCCCCTTTCCCAGATGCCTTCCCCCACATCTACGGTCCTCTGAACATCGATGCCGTTACAAGAACCTCCCCTTTTGAACCGAATGAGAACGGCTCCTTCTCCTTCCCCGCCTAACTACCTCACTACCTCCCTATCTTACTACCCCTCTGAACAATCCTTCCCCCGAACGGTTATGGAAACCAAAAACCACCATCCATGCCTCCCATCATCAGTCATCGTTCCGAACAAGCCCGCGGCGCCTTTGACGGCGGCAAGATCCTGGAGAACAAGCCTGTTGGCTTTCCTCATGAAAAGGGAAAAATAAAAGGATACTCCAACCTGCTTTACTGGGCACACGCCTATTCTGAAGGTGGAGGCGTGATCGCAGAACACCCTCATCAGGGATTTGACATCCTTTCCTTCGTTCTCAGCGGCGAGCTGGTCCACTACGATAGCTATCACAAGGAAGATGCTCCCCTGGATGCGGGAGGAGTCCAGGTAATCCGCTCCGGTTCCGGCATCACCCATGCCGAAACGTTCCGCCCCGGCACCCATATCTTCCAGATCTGGTTCGATCCTGATCTCCGGACGACCATCCATCAAGAAGCTTCTTATTCCAATTACCCTGCGGACCAGTTCCCCCCTTCCGAAAAAGATGGCGTCACCACCATTACCTATATCGGAGAAGGATCCCCGCTGGAGATCAATGCCACCGGGATAGAAGCTCATCGTCATCGCTTTCCCAACGGACAACATGAATTGAGCTTCGGGAACGACCGGATCGCAGGGATCTATATCCTTTCAGGAAGCATCACCACAAGCGAAGGAGCGATGGAACAAGATGATTTTCTCAAAACGGAAGAAAGCTCCTTATCCTTCGAAGCCCCCGGGGATGCTGAACTCTTCGTCCTGACCAACCCGAAGGATCCCGGGTTCACCACCTTCCTGGAACAGAACGGGGCTTGAAAACCGGCCCCGATCTGTTAACTTGGTGGCTCCCTGTCAAGGGCAGGTTGAATCAAACGTATCAAGTACGGAACCTCACAGATAAGGTCATTCTTAGTACTTGATACTTAATACTTTGTACTTCCACTCCAATTCAACAAGCTGGATCATAATTCCAATACCCTATGAAACTGAAAAACTACGTCCAGGGACAATGGGCTGAAGGCCAGGGAGACGGTAAAGCCCTGCACAATGCCGCCACAGGAGAAGAGATAGCAACAGCCACCACCGAAGGGCTGGATTTTCAGGGCATCCTGGATCATGCGCGACAAAAAGGAGGAAATGCGTTAAGGAAGATGACCTTTCATGAACGGGGAAGGCGGCTGAAGGCCCTGGCCAAATACCTCAACGAAAGAAAAAAAGAATACTACCCCCTCTCTTACGCCACCGGAGCCACCAAAGCTGATTCCTGGCCGGACATCGACGGAGGCATCTCCACAGTCTTCGTACTGGCCAGCAAGGCCCGCCGCGAATTGCCCGATAAACCTTTCCTCGTGGAAGGACAGGAGGAGATGCTATCGAAGAACGGAAGTTTCATCGGACAGCACATTGTTTCTCCCATGCAGGGAGCTGCCGTCCACATCAATGCCTTCAATTTCCCTTGCTGGGGCATGCTGGAGAAATTGGCCCCGACCATCATTGCTGGTGTACCCGCCATTATCAAACCCGCCACAGCCACCTCTTTCCTGACCCATCGCGTCTTCCAGGATATCGTGGAATCCGGGATCCTTCCAGAAGGGTCCGTTCAATTGCTCTGTGGAAGTACTGGCGACCTGCTCGACCATCTCACCGAACAGGATATCGTCACCTTTACAGGGTCCGCCTCCACCGGGAAGATGCTCCGAAGCAAGGACGTGATCAACGAGAATTCCGTCCGTTTCAACATGGAAGCGGATTCCCTGAACTGTTCCATCCTCGGCCCCGATTGCACTCCGGATACCGAAGAATTCAAGCTGTTCATCAAAGAAGTCACGCGCGAGATCGTGGCCAAAGCTGGTCAGAAATGCACCGCCATCCGCCGGACCATGGTGCCGGAAAAATTCTCGGACGATGTGATCAATGCCCTTATCGAGCGTCTCAGCCGGATCAAAATGGGCGATCCCTCCATGGAGGAAGTAAAGATGGGCCCCCTGGCCAGCCGTGATCAGGTGAAGGATGTATCCGAAAAGATCGAAGCATTGCTGGGCTCCTGTGAAGTGGCTTATGGCCACAATGTGGACGAAATGCAACTGGTCGGTGGAGACAAGGAGAAAGGTGCTTTCATGCCCTCTACCCTCCTCTATTGTAATGATCCCCTCCATAAAAACGAACCCCACGACATCGAGGCCTTCGGTCCCGTCAGTACTGTCATGCCCTACAAATCCACCGATGAAGCGATCGAACTCGCCAAGCGGGGCAAGGGAAGTCTGGTCGGATCCATATTCACAGCAGACGACACTTTTGCAGGAGATATGGTCATGGGAACAGCCTCTTACCACGGCCGGCTCATGCTCATCAACAAGGATTCGGCCAAGGAATCGACCGGACACGGATCTCCTTTAGCTCATCTTGTCCACGGCGGACCCGGAAGAGCCGGTGGCGGAGAAGAACTCGGTGGCATACGAAGCGCTCTTCATTACATGCAACGCACCGCCCTTCAGGGGCATCCCACCACCTTGTCCAACATCTGCCAGCAATACCTGGAAGGGGCGGACAAACCGGAAGCTGATGAGCATCCGTTCCGCAAGCTATTCGATGACCTGGAGGTCAGCCAGACCCTGACCACCCACAAGCGGACCATCACCGAAACGGACATCGTCAATTTCGCCAACCTCAGTGGGGACAATTTCTACGCTCACACCGATATTACTTCCGTAGGTGGGGAGGATGACCTTTTCGAAGACCGGGTAGCCCATGGATACTTCATCATGTCCGCAGCAGCCGGCCTGTTCGTGGAACCGAAAAAAGGACCGGTCCTGGCCAATTACGGGATCGATCAGCTGCGTTTCACCAAACCTGTCTATCCCGGTACTACCATCCAATGCCAGCTTACGGTGAAGGACAAAGTTTGGAAGGAAAAACGGGAAGTCGACGAGGTCCCACGCGGGGAAGTAAAGTGGCGGGTGGAAGTCACGGATGATGAGGGAGAGATCGTCATGCTCGCTACCATCCTAACCCTCATCCGAAGAAAAGAAACAGAAGCGGATCAGCACATCATCTAAAAAACGACAAGTGAATACAACCCGGGAAAATGCCGGGACGTTATTACTTTTGCCGCAGAAAACCAATGATCCTCATGACCGAAGAGAGCATCACCACCCAGGGCAAGGTCGATACCAGCGTTCAAAATGGCATCGGCCACATCACCTTTCACCATCCCAAGAGCAATTCCCTCCCCGGAAAGCTATTGAGCGAACTGGCACAAGCCATCCAGGATATGGGGCAGAACGAAGATGCCCGGGTGATCGTCCTTCAGAGCGAAGGAGAAAAGGCTTTCTGTGCAGGCGCCTCTTTTGATGAACTATTATCCATCGAGGATTACCCCACCGGCAAAGAGTTCTTCATGGGCTTTGCCCGGGTGATCAATGCCGCCCGGAAATGCCCCAAGTTCATCATCGGACGGGTCCAGGGAAAAGCTGTCGGCGGTGGCGTCGGCATGGCCGCTGCCACCGATTATTGCCTGGCCACCGAAGCCGCCAGCATCAAGCTGAGCGAACTGGCGATCGGCATCGGTCCTTTTGTCGTAGGCCCCGCTGTTGAGCGAAAGGTCGGCCGGTCTGCCTTTATCGCCCTTTCTATCGACACCGATTGGAAAACCGCAGATTGGGCCAGGGAAAAAGGGTTGTACATGGATACCTTTTCCACCCTTCCAGAACTTGATTCCGCTGTGGAGAACCTGACAGAAAAACTGGCCAACTACAGTCCGGAAGCCATGCAGGAACTCAAATGGGTCTTCTGGCAAGGCACCGAGAACTGGGATGAGCTTTTGGAGAACAGAGCTGAACAAAGCGGCCGCCTCGTCCTTTCCGATTTCACCACCCAGGCCATCGACCAGTTCAAAGCTGGCGTTCGATAATTTTCCTTCGCCCCTTACCCCATTCCGGGGTGAGTCGCGACCGGTCCACACCAGCTCCTGAACTCATAACCTACTGAATACCAATACTCTTCCTGGTAGTCGAAGGAGGAATGGCCGCATTCCGCGTGATCCCTATCTTTGCGGCGAACCTGTCCATTCTGGAACCCATGGCCGAAACGATCACGATCGCCCGGGGAGATGGCATCGGCCCCGAGATCATGGATGCCGTCCTCTCCGTCCTCGACGCTTCTCCTGCTGATCTTACTTTCGAAGAGATCAAGGTTGGAAAATCCGTTTACGAACAAGGTATCCCTTCAGGCATTTCTCTGGAAGCCTGGGATACCCTTCGCCGCAACCGGGTCTTCCTGAAAGCTCCTATTACGACCCCCCAGGGGGGAGGCTACAAGAGCC
>CAZAYA010000048.1:8032-16429 GCA_964489175.1 uncultured Flavobacteriales bacterium
CATTCGCAAATCCCTTGGCCTGTTCGCCAACATCCGCCCCTGCGAAGCTTTTGCCCCTTATGTGGAAAGCAAACACCCGGACATGGACCTGGTGATCGTCCGGGAAAACGAAGAAGACCTCTATACAGGCATCGAACACCAACAGACCTTCGAAACCCTGCAGAGCCTCAAGCTGATCAGCAAACCGGGAAGTGAAGCGATCATTCGCTACGCCTTCGAATACGCCAAAGCGCACGGTCGTGAGAAGGTCACATGCATGACGAAGGATAACATCATGAAACAAACCGACGGTACCTTTCACCGCATTTTCGAGAGGATCGCCAGTGAATATCCGGACATCGAGGCAGACCACAAGATCATCGACATCGGGGCTGCCTTGCTGGCCGACCAACCCGAAGCCTTCGATGTGATCGTTTCCCTGAACCTGTACGGCGATATTCTCTCCGATATCGCTTCCCAGCTTTCCGGATCGGTCGGACTGGGGGGATCAGCCAACATCGGCACCGACCATGCCATGTTCGAAGCCATCCATGGGTCCGCCCCGGACATTGCCGGCAAGGACGTTGCCAATCCTTCCGGTTTACTCAATGCGGCAGTCATGATGCTCATGAACACCGGCCAGCCTGAAGCTGCCACACTGATCCGGAACGCCTGGCTAAAGGCTATCGAGGACGGCCAGCATACGGCTGACCTCTACCATACCCACGGCGGTTCCACACTGGTAGGCACGCAGGCATTTGCTCAGGCCGTGACAGACCGTTTGGGGGAAGAACCTGAAGAATTCACGCCTGCCCGGCTCCAGCATGAGAACATTCACGTAACCCGTCAACGCCCTGAACAAGGAAAAAAATCCCTGGTGGGCGTGGATGTATTTCTCCATCACGACCCCCGGAAAAGCGGTCCAAAGGAACTTGGAAAGCAACTGAGCCAGGTCCACACCGATGCTCTTGAATTGAAACTCCTGGCCAACCGGGGTGGTAAGGTCTATCCGGATGTAGAAGAAGGGAATTTCTGTGCGGATCACTGGGTGGGCCGGTTCAGTGCCCGCCGGGAAAACATCTCCAACAAGGATGTGCTGGAACTCCTGAAAGCTATCGATGAAGCTGGTTTCGATATCATCCAGATCCAGAATCTTTATGAATTCGACGGGGAAAGAGGATTTTCCTTAGCCCAGGGAGAATGAGCCTTCCTTCCGGAGAGCTTCCTGCCATTCCCAGGAATGCTTCAGGGCTTCTTCCAGGGATTGCTCAACCTTCCATCCAAGCACCTCATTGGCTTTGGTCGTATCTGCCCAGATGCGGGGTACATCACCTTCCCGCCGTCCCCCCACACGGTAAGGGACCTTCACACCCGTAGCCGCTTCAAAAGCCTGTATCACCTCCAGTACAGAAGCTCCCTTGCCTGTTCCCAGATTGTACACCTCGTGGGACTCCTCCAGTTGGTTGTCCTGCATTCGGTCCAGCGCCCGGACATGGGCTCTGGCCAGGTCCTGTACATGAATGTAATCGCGAATACAAGAGCCATCCGGTGTGTCATAATCATCCCCGTAAACGGTCAACTCATCCCGGACCCCGGCTGCAGCCTGGGTGAGGTAAGGGACCAGGTTGTTCGGACGACCAATGGGCAATTCTCCGATACGGGCCGAAGGATGAGCCCCAATAGGATTGAAATAGCGCAATGCGATGCCCCGTAGATCCCCGGTGGCCCGGACAACATCCCGGAGGATCTGTTCACACATCACCTTGGTCTTGCCATAAGGGGAATACGGTTCCTGCACTTCTGAATCTTCCGTGACAGGAAGCTGCTCCGGCTGTCCATAAACGGTGCATGAAGAAGAAAAGACCAGGTCCCTGACCCCGCAGGTGCGCATCTCCTCCAGCAAAGTGATCATCGAACCGACATTGTTGTCGTAGTAAACCAGCGGCTTTTCCATGGACTCCCCCACTGCTTTGAAAGCAGCAAAATGGATAACACCAGCAATAGGATGTTCCTGCCCGAAGACCTCCCGAAGGGTTTCGGCTTCACGGCAATCCCCCTGATAGAACCTGATCTTTTGTCCGGTAAGCTCTTCCACCCGTTCCACGATCCAGGCATGGGAATTGGAAAGGTTGTCGATGATAACAGGTTCATAACCTGCCTCACACAATGCTACGACAGTATGAGAGCCGATGAAGCCGGCTCCACCGGTCACCAGAATGCGAGAAGGTTGGGAAGTTGAAAAAGTCATGACCCCGCTAAGCTAATACATCATTCCCGCAACTGCAATTCATCGATCAGTTCAAAAGTCCGCGGATCACGAACTTCCATTCGTACTTCGGGCCCGTCGACATGCATGTAGACCACTACATTGTTGGTGGAGAAATTGGTCACATAGTCCGACCAGGGCAATTCTTCCTGCGCATAATAAGGCGCCCCGGCAGAACCATTGTTGATCTGGTAGATCGTTCGGGAAAGCTCGATCTTTTCCGGTTTGTACTCTTCAGGGTAAATAGGAGTCTCCGGGGTCAATTTCAATTTATTGTAATTGTGTTCATCGCCGGTAAGGATCGCCACCACCTTTTCGTGCTGGTTCACGATCAGGTCCAGCAACTGATCGCGTCTTTCGATGATCCCCTTTTCTACTTTCCGGCCAGCGATGACCGGACGAGGCTCATTGCTGCCCCCGTACCACATATCATCCGTGGAATGGCCTCCATTGGGGAAAAAAGGGGTGTGCAGCGTGATGAACACATGGTCGATCGCCCCGTCCCCATCAAATCTTTGAAGTTGTTCCTGCAGCCATTGGAACTGTCCATCCATGATATACCCATGCAGATTCCCGCCAGAATGATCATCAACCGCAAGGGAAGGCGCATAGAAGTAATCGGAGTTCAACACGATCATCCCCACATTATCGTAGGTGTAGGTATAAGCGGTTTCCATGTAAGGGGGGAAATCCCTTTTCTCCGTAGGGTCATATTTTGTTCCATCTTCACTCTTCGGACCATTTGCAGGGTTGGTGAAAGAATGCGAGAAAACCGCCTCAGCACTTTCCTTGTAATAAGGGAACCGGTCCACGGAATAGCCTTTGCCTTCCCGGGGGATTCCGAACACCCGCATCAGGGCTTCATGGTTCCCCATCGTACTGTAGATGGGCATATAATGAGCAAAAGGCTCGACCGACCGCTTCCAGTTGGCATACTGGAGCTCCATTTCTCCTCTATTGGTCAGGTAGCCGTCCACCAGATCGCCGGTGAATTGCATGAAAGCCGCATCCATTTGCTTGTTAAGGGCCATGATCCGGCGCATGATGTAATAGTTGGTCCCGTACATGTTCCTTTCTCCTCCCCCCTGGCCGGCACGTGAATCACTGGCATAAGCAAAGGTGAAAGGGGTGCGCGTGCCGGGAAAAGGAGCTGTCCGAAAGGAAAATTCCCGGGTCACCTTTCCCACTTCTACCTTGTAAGTATATTCTTTATCGGACTCCAACGGGCCAAGTGTATGCTCATAATGGCTTACGGCCCGGGAAGATGAGAATTCCTGTTCTGTTCCCGGAACAGTGACCCTGACTTTTCCCCTGGGGTGAACATCAAAGGTCAGTGTGGCGTAATTGGCCTTGACATTGTTCACGAACGGCCCCTGCGTAATGGCAGGCTCCACCTTGAACGGCCCATTACCACTGAACGTGACCTTTCCCTCATAGATCAATTCCCCCTGCTCATTCGCCACTCGATAAGCCAGGGTGCCATATCCCTTTTCTTGCCAGTCCACCATATCGTATTTTCCATCCAGAACGCCGGCGATCTTCAGTTCCACTTTTCCCTCTTTGATGGGAAGGGTCTTTTTGAAAAAGACCGGCAGCGGGTAGTCGGACTGGCCATAGGGAGTGAACCCGTAATAAAGCTTTCCGTTCAATCCTCCTCCGAAGTCAAAGAGGATCCCTTCTTCCGTTCCTTCCGGCGCTCCTCTCATCTGGGCCAAAGTATAGGCCGGAGAAGTAACGGTCTCCCGGACCTTGTTCCCATTCCGGTCCTCGATGTAGAAGCCCTTTTCATCCTTTCCCATATGTTGATGAACAGCAGGGGGATCTTGAGCATACCCTTTTCCTGCGAGAAGGAGCAAGAGCAAGAAGACGGTGCGGGGACTGAACTTTTTCACTCGTATCATGTCTTAATAGGTTGAAGTTCCAGAAGGAGCTAAAATACGGTGATCGTACCTTGTTGCAGATAAAAAACAGAAGTTAACACAAGGGTAATATCGAGCCGGGTTCTCTTCCAAGCCCGCCGATCTTCCTATTTTTGCAGATCATGGCCTTAGCAGACGAGATCAACAGCAGAAAGACCTTTGCCATCATCAGTCACCCGGACGCCGGTAAAACGACGCTGACGGAGAAGTTCCTCCTGTTCGGGGGAGCGATCCAGACGGCCGGGGCGGTGAAGAACAACAAGATCAAGAAGACGGCCGCTTCCGACTTCATGGAGATCGAGAAGCAGCGGGGGATATCCGTGGCAACGTCGGTCATGGCCTTCGAACACGAAGGGATCCTTATCAATTTACTGGATACACCGGGTCACAAGGATTTTGCCGAAGACACCTACCGTACTCTTACGGCCGTGGACAGCGTGATCATCGTGATCGACTGTGTAAAGGGTGTTGAGGAACAGACCCGCCGTTTGATGGAGGTTTGCCGGATGCGGAGCACGCCGGTGATCATCTTCATCAACAAGATGGACCGGGAAGGGCGCGACCCGTTCGACCTCCTGGATGAGCTGGAGAACGAACTGCAGATCCAGGTCCGGCCACTGAGCTGGCCGATCAACATCGGAGCGCGGTTCAAGGGCGTATACAACCTGTATGATCACAGCCTGGACCTTTTCGAATCGCAAAAGACCCGGGTCAATAAAGATGTGCTGAGCATCAAAGACCTGTCCGACTCCACGCTGGATGAGCAAGTCGGCAAAGAAGATGCGAACAAATTGCGGGAGGATGTGGAGCTGATCGAAGGGGTTTACGAGGATTTCGATCGGGAAGCGTACCTGGCCGGGAAGCTGGCCCCGGTCTTCTTCGGTAGTGCCCTGAACAATTTCGGAGTACAGGAGCTGCTGGACAATTTCTCTATGCTTGCGCCCAATCCCAAAAGCAGACCAACTACGGAACGGAAAGTTGCTCCCGAAGAAGAAAAATTCTCCGGTTTCATTTTCAAGATCCATGCGAACATCGACCCCAAACACCGCGACCGGATCGCTTTCCTACGGGTGTGCAGCGGGACCTTTGAACGGAACAAGTTCTACTACCACGTCCGCAACGCCAAGAAGGTCAAGTTCAGCAACCCCTATAGCTTCATGGCCCGGCAAAAGGAAGTGGTGGAAAAAGCCTATCCCGGCGATGTGATCGGCCTCTACGACACCGGGAATTTCAAGATCGGGGACACCCTTACGGAAGGAGAGCAATTCACCTTCAAGGGGATTCCCAGTTTCTCCCCGGAAACGTTCAAGGAGCTCATCAATGAAGACCCTATGAAATCCAAGCAGCTCAACAAAGGCATCAAAGAGCTGACCGATGAAGGGGTGGCTCAATTATTCGAGCAAAAGCTGGAGAACAAGAAGATCGTGGGGACCGTTGGAGAGCTCCAGTTCGAAGTGATCAAGTACCGACTGGAAAAAGAGTACGGAGCCAAATGCCGTTTCCAGCCCCTGAAATTCCACAAGGCCTGCTGGATGACGACGGATAATGAGGAACAACTCAAGGACTTCGTCCGCCGGAAATCAAGTTATGTGGCCTTCGACAAAGACGACAATCCCGTATTCCTCGCGCAATCCGAATTCATTCTGAACACGGCCATGGAGGAATACCCGGCCATCACTTTCCACACCACATCGGAATTCAAGACCTCAGCTGTCGATGCCTGACGGCTCTTCTCGTCTGGAGAAGTAAAGCAGGCCTGCGAAAAAGTTGAAGAAAACCACGCCGGCCTGCTTCTCAAAGATGGATTCGAACAAGGCAGCCACGGCAATGATGAACACAAAGGAAACGAGTAAGGGATCCCTGCGCCGCCACCCTTCCCTGAGCAATACTCCCAGAATCCCTAACAAAGCGATCAACCCAGGAATACCAACCGCCAGCAAAGTCTCCAGGTATTGATCATGAGGGTCGATGCCTTTGCGCACCAACTTATCGTAGCCCTTTTCCCGGTACCGATCCTTCAACTCCGGTTTCACATCCCCTGTACCAATACCAAAGACCGGAGAGGTTTTGTACAGCTCCCAGGTGGTTTGCCAGGCGAGAAGACGAACTTCCGTGCTTCCCGGGTCCCGGGTATCAACCTCTTCTATGAAGGCCTTGTTAAAAGCTTTTTGATACCGCCGGATGGGCTTATCGAAAAAGGTGGTGAACAAGAGCATACCTACGATAAGGCCAAGTAAGATCCCAATTCCTGTTTTGTAACGTTGTTGCCGAACAATGATCCAAAGGAGCATCCCTGCCATGCCGAGGAAAAAGATCAGAATGCCGGCTTTGGAGCCTGTCAGGAACAAAGCCGTCAAAAAGACCAAACCCAGCAAAACCAGACCGCCGACCCGCCATGCTTTATTCGGACCAGGTACCCCTTGGTAAAGGAAATGAACGATGATGAGCAGAGCCAGGTCCAGGTACAGGGCGAAGTAACCGGGATGCATCAAAATCACGAACCAACTGCCATAAAGAGACCCTGTACCCTGAGGCAAGAGCTGTTGATTCTCATACAAATTCCAGCTATAGAACATAACAGCCAGAAAACATCCCCCCAGAAAAGCCAGGATCACACGATACCAGTCCCTCGGGCGGGACGGAAAGAGCACAAAAGCCCAGGGAAGCACAAGGAAGGAGGTTTTCGTCTCCACCTCAGACCAGGCCCTTTCCCAATGATCGGAATAAAGGACACCGATCAGGTAAAGGAGGAAAAAAGCAAGAGAAGCCCATCCATAAGCGGACGGGGAAAGAGAAGGACTCTCGACCCCCCACCTCACAAGACGTACCAACACCCACAGCGATACCAATGCCGGCACAGCAGCTTGCCATAAAGGAAGAATGAACGCCACAATGCAACAAAGAACGATATCGGCAACGGCCAGCTTCCGGCTCATACGGTCAAGGCATTGGGAGGTAAAAGAAGGGCGGACTGGTCTTCCAGAAAACGGGCAACGCGTAGGGAATCATTTTCATCCGTAGGAAGGTCCAGAATATGAGCCGCCGCTTGGGAAGCGACCGGGTAGGCTTCCCTTTCCATTTTCCAGGGGGAAAGATCGCCATCTACTGGATGAAGGGGAGAACAAAACCAGTCTCCCAGCTCTATTTGTTGATCTTCCGCCGCTTGCCGGAAAGCTTCTTTATCCCTGACCAGGACAGGATACTTGAGGAATGCGTGGTCCGGGAAAAGGGCCGGGGCCACAGCCCACTTTCCCAATTGCTCCAGAGTACGAGTATAAATTTCCCCGTTCTTTTTCCTTCGTTGCAGGACCTCTTCCAGTCCCCTCAACTTTTTCATCCCCTCACGCATCTGGGCCTTGGCCATGCCTTTGAAATATCCTTCAGGCATAGCGGGGCTTTCCAGTTCTTTCCCACTAGAGGAGCCGGTAACCAACCCGGCCCTGCTCAACCACCGGTAAGCGCGCAATGCTTTCCAATAAGTAGTCGGGGAAAGAAAACGTTCTTTGAGGGTGATCAGGATCCGCAGCATTATGCTTTCCCGCCATGCAGGAGGTTGAAGCGAACGGTTCACCTGGTACACTTTTTCGCGAAGAGCTTCATCCGATACCAGGGAGAAACCTCCCAATCCAGTGGAAAAAGGCTTGTTCCATTGAGTAGAAAAAAAGGCAGCATCGCACCAGGTCCCGTTGGGTTTCCCCTGAAAGGACCCTCCGAAACCATGAGTACAGTCCTCGATCGTCACGATCCCCCGTTCTCTAGCCCAGGAAACGATCCTATCCAGATCGGAAGACAGCCCAAAAGTGTTCTGGCAGAGGATAACACGGGTTCTATCGGTAACAGCGGTTTTAATCTGCTCGAAAGAAGGGTTGAGGGTTTCGGGATCGATATCAACATAGACCGGATGGGCACCGGTATACAGAACAGCGTTGGGAACGACCACGCAAGTAAAGGCCGGCATGATGACCTCATCCCCTTCACCGATCTCCATCCCTTTCAGCAAGGCGTACAAAGCCACCCGGCCTTTCCAGTAGAGGAAAAGATGCGTAGGAGAACAATCCAGCCATTTCGACAGCCCCCTCTTGTATCGCTCTGGAAGTTGGGTCATGAAAGCAATGGCCAAAACTACAAAGAATTGAGCGCAGGAAATTTGCCGGGAATAAGGCTTTTAGCCCCCTCCTCCAGGGCAATCGGGTCTAAATTTTCATCAGAGACTCTCTGAACGAGTCACTCCAC